>JAKAFS010000015.1 GCA_021817825.1 Deltaproteobacteria bacterium
TCCGATCTCTATATATAAAAGGAACTTCACCCTGTCAACGAAAAAGTGGGAAAGACGCCACGACGACCGGCGCTCGTTACCGTACCGGTCGTTTTCCCGCCTCCCTATCGCCGCTCGGCGTTTTCTTTCCCAGGGGAATATATCGTCTGGATAATCTCGGTCGGATCGGCTATCATTTTGTCAGCTTGGGCATAGGGTATCGCTTCCCGGGAAAAAGCGAGGGCCCGCAGGAAACAAATTGTTGCAATTATTTGTTTGACAAGGGCATCGATATGGAGTAGAAACGCCGCCTTTAGAGAGGCGGCATCGTTTCAGATCGCGTTTAAAGGAAAAAAAATTGAATACCCTTCTTTTCTTAATTTGCTATCCTCTGGTTGCAGCCCTTGCCCTGAGTTTGGTCCGTCACGATGGTGTCCGACGGGCAATCGTCATCGCCTCGGCCCTGGCGCTGATCATCGGCTCGCTGGGGCTGTTGAGGGACTTCGACTTCGCCCACCTCCGTCTCTATGCGCTCGATGCGGACTGGGTCCGGCCGGCAATGCAGATCATCGAGCTCGGCTTGGCCGGATACATGCTTGCCATGGCCCTTCGGCACAAGAAATGGCTGATCGTCCCCCTGGTTTTGGCCCAAGCCGGTCTCGGCCTGTGGTTCGAATTCGCGCATGTTCACGGCATGGGCAAGGGCTCCCCGTTGTTCATCGATCAGCTTTCGCTCATCATGGCACTGATCATCGGCATCGTCGGCAGTCTGATCGCCGTCTATGCCTTGGGTTACATGAAGAGTTTTCATGCCCACGAGGCCCACGGCAGCGAGGCCGTCCCTGACAAGCGCCGCTCCTTCTTCTTTATCATTTTTGTCTTTCTTTCCGCCATGTTCGGCGTCGTCTTCAGCAACGATCTGCTGTGGTTCTATTTCTTCTGGGAGATCACGACGATCTGTTCGTTCGTCATGATCGGCTACCGGGGCAACCAGGAGTCCATTGACAACTCCTTCCTCGCGTTGGGATTGAACCTCTTGGGCGGATTGGCGATGCTGCTCGGAATCGTGGTGCTTTTCCTACAGCAGGGCGTCTTCGAATGGAATGAGCTCCTGATGAGGGATAAGTTCCTGGTGATGGCGCCGGTCATGCTCTTGTCCATCGCCGGCATCGTCAAGGCCGCCCAGCTTCCCTTCTCGTCCTGGCTTTTGGGAGCGATGGTGGCGCCGACGCCGGTTTCCGCGCTGCTCCACTCCAGCACGATGGTCAAGGCAGGCGTTTACCTCCTGGTGAAGCTGGGTCCCGTATTGACGAACACCTATGCGGGGCTCTTGATTTCGCTGATCGGCGGGTTCACCTTCCTGATGACCTCGTTGATTGCCATTGCCCAACGGGACGCCAAAAAGGTCCTCGCCTATTCCACGATTGCAAACCTCGGGCTGATCGTCATGTGCGCCGGCATCGGATCCTACGAAGCGATCTGGGCCGCGGTGCTGTTGATCATCTTCCATGCCGTAGCGAAATGTCTCTTGTTCCTGTGCGTCGGTTCCGTCGAACATACCTTGGGAAGCCGCGAGATCGAGGATATGGACGGCCTGATCGTGTCGATGCCGAGATTGGCCTGGCTGATGCTGATCGGCATGGCAGGCATGTTCCTGGCGCCCTTCGGCATGCTGATCAGCAAGTGGGCGGCTTTGGTGGCCGTCATCGATGCCAACCCGATCCTGTCCTTTTTGCTGCTCTACGGTTCGGCGGCAACCCTCTTTTTCTGGGTCAAATGGATGGGCAAGCTGCTCTGCGTAAGCCAGCCCAAAGGAAACGTCGAGACCGGCATCAGCCGGACCGTCTGGACGCCGCTGTTTATCCTGGGAGGGTTGATGATGGCCGTCTGCCTCTTTTTCCCCTATATCTCCCACGCGATGATCGAGCCCTATGTCATCAGCATCTACGGCATGAGCGCCACGATGAGCCGCGGCAACATCATCATCATGATCATCATGATCGGCATGGTCTTCCTGTTTCCCTTCAGCCTGCCGAACAAGAGCGCGGAACTGAAGGCTGCCAAGCGCATGGTCGATGCCTACATGGGCGGGGCCAATATCCCGGGAAGAATGCGCTTCACAGGATCGGCAGGAACCGTCCGGAAAGTGGCCTTTCAGAATTATTATCTGGATAAGTATTTCGGTGAAAAAGTCTTGTTTTATCCCAGTGTCTTCATCGCCCTGGGGTTATTGATTGTCTTGATGATCGGAGCGGCCTCCTAACAATGGATATCTTGATTGCAATGCTTTATGTAGTTTTGGCGCCTCTGCTGGGCGGGCTGCTGGCCGGCGTCGACCGGCGAATTACCGCCCGCATGCAGGGACGGGTCGGGCCGCCGATTCTTCAGCCTTTTTACGATGTTGTCAAATTGTTCTGTAAGGAAAATCTGCTCGTTCGCCGGTCCCAGACCGTCTATATCGGATTTTTCCTGGCCTTCATGGTCTTCACCGGCGCGATTTTCTTTGCCGGCGAGGACTTGCTTCTGGTCATCTTTTCAATGACGCTGGCCAGCACCTTTTTCGTGCTTGCCGGCTACAAGGGCAGCTCCCCCTACAGCGCCATCGGCGCCGAACGCGAGCTCTTGCAGATCATGGCCTATGAGCCGATGGTCCTCTTTTATGTCATCGGCATCTACATGGCATCGCGGACCTTTTACGTAGAGCAGATCGCCACCACCGCCCATCCGATGCTGATCCTCTCTCTGCCTGGCGTCTTTCTGGGTTTCCTCTATGTATTGACGATCAAGCTGCGCAAGTCTCCCTTCGACCTTTCCACGTCCCATCACGGACATCAGGAAGTCGTCAAGGGAATCACCACCGAGTTTACCGGTCCGGCCCTGGGACTGATCGAGATCACCCACTGGTATGAAAATGTCCTGCTTTTGGGATTGATCGCCCTGTTCTTTGCGCCGAATCTCTGGTTGGGGGCCCTGGTGTCGTTGCTGGCCTATTTTCTGGAAATCTTTATCGACAATGCCTGCGCCCGGGCGCGCTGGCAGATGACGGTATTTTCCTCCTGGGTGGTTGCCGCAGTTCTGGGATTCGGCAACATCCTGGCGATCATGTTGTTCGGGTAAACGCTCATGTCGTTAATGCAAAAATCACCATGGCTGATCCACTACGACGGGTCGAGTTGCAACGGTTGCGATATCGAGGTCCTGGCCGCTCTGACCCCCATGTACGACGTCGAACGCTTCGGGGTCATCAATGCCGGAAATCCGAAGCACGCCGATCTCTTCCTGATCACGGGCTCCATCAACGAACAGAATAAATCGGTCATCAAGAACATCTACGATCAGATGGCCGATCCCAAAGTCGTCATTGCGATCGGGATCTGCGCCTGCAGCGGCGGCATTTTCCGCGAATGCTACAATGTTCTGGGCGGTCCGGACAAGGTCATCCCCGTGGATCTTTACGTCCCGGGCTGTGCCGTCCGGCCGGAAGCCATTATCGACGGGGTCGTCAAGGCTTTGGGAATCTGGGAAAACAAGCGGCAGGAAATGGTCCGGAAGAAAGGGCTGAAGGAATGATAGAAACCCAGGAAATCAGAGAAACCAGCCCCCGCCGACTGCTCGGCGAGGTGCAGGAAATGCGGGATGCAGGCTTTCGCCTGGTCCAGATCGGCGCCACCCGAACGGAGGAGGGGTTTGAAGTCAACTATTCCTTCGACAAACACTTTACGTTCGTGAATCTGAAGATCAAGCTGCCGAACAATGACCGGGAGATTCCCAGTGTCAGCGGCGTTTACTGGTGCGCCTTTCTCTACGAGAACGAGCTGCATGACCTGTTCGGCCTGCAAATCCGCCATATCGCGATCGATTATAAGGGGACCTTTTACAAGGTCGCCCGGCCGGCCGCCTTTGCCGAAAAGCCGGAAGTGGCGGCCAAGGTCAAAAAGGCGGCCAAGCCTGCGGTCGCTACGGAGGGTGAAGAAAAGTGAGTCAACGTACCATTATCCCTTTCGGGCCCCAGCATCCGGTACTGCCGGAACCGATCCACCTCGACCTGGTCGTTGAAGACGAAACGGTCGTCGAGGCGGTCCCTTCGATCGGCTTCATCCACCGGGGTCTGGAAAAGCTCGTCGAGAAGAAGGACTTTCAGGAATTTGTCTACGTGGCCGAGCGGATTTGCGGCATTTGCAGCTTCATCCACGGCATGACCTATTGCCACGGCGTCGAACAGCTCATGAAGATCGA
This sequence comes from Deltaproteobacteria bacterium, assembly GCA_021817825.1. Lineage (GTDB taxonomy): Bacteria > Desulfobacterota > Syntrophia > Syntrophales > UBA5619 > JAKAFS01. The sequence continues at coordinate 4,216 of JAKAFS010000015.1, forward strand.
GGTGCCGGCGCGCGCCAATTTCCTCCGGACCGTCTGGTCGGAGCTCTCCAGGATCCACAGCCATCTGCTCTGGCTGGGACTCACGGCCGACGCCTTCGGGTTCGAAAGTCTCTTCATGCACAGCTGGCGCCTGCGGGAAAAGGTGCTGGACATCATCGAGGCCACGACCGGGGGACGCGTCATCTTCGGTTCCTGCAAGGTGGGCGGCGTCCGCCGCGATATCGAAGACAGTGAACTCAGGGCGATCGCGGCTAAACTGATCGACTACTCCAAGGAGTACAAGGAACTGGGAGACGTCTTTCTCAACGATCTGACGGTGAAACGCCGCCTCTGCGGGGTCGGGACGCTGACCGGTCCGGATGCCCTGCAACTGGGCGCCGTAGGCCCCATGCTCCGCGCCAGCGGGGTGCCCCTGGACATGCGGCTGCTGAAATACGCGGCTTACGGCGACATCGATTTTACACCCGTCACGGCGACGGAGGGCGACAGTTACGCGCGCTGCAAGGTAAGGATCGGCGAGATCTTCCAATCAGTCGATATCATCAGGCAATGCGCCGAAAAGATCCCGACGGGCGCGATCGAGACCAAGGTCACGGGCTTTCCGGAGGGCGAATTTTACGCCCGGACGGAACAGCCCCGCGGCGAGGTCATCTATTATTTGAAGGCCAACGGAACGAAGAACCTGGAGCGCATGCGGGTGCGCACCCCGACCTTCGCCAATATTCCGGCGATGCTGAAGGTCATGCCGGGCCTCCAGGTGGCCGATGTGCCGGTGATCGTGCTGACGATCGATCCCTGTATCAGCTGTACGGAGAGATAACATGCAGTTTTTTACCATTGCGGGGATGATCCTCCGTTCCCTGTTCGGAAAACCGGCGACCTTGATGTATCCGGTCGTGCAACGCGAGTACGTGCAGGGGAACCGCGGTCATATTGAAATCGCCATTGAAGATTGCATCTTCTGCGGCCTCTGCCAGCGCAAGTGCCCCACCGACGCCATCACCGTAGACCGCGCCGAGAAGCTCTGGGAGATCCAGCGCCTGCGATGCATCTCCTGTAGCAGCTGCACCGAGGCCTGTCCCAAAAAATGTCTGGCCATGAAAAGCGGTTACAGCGCCGCAGTGTGCATTCCCGGGGAAAAAGAGCAGGCCCGTGCATGAGCATCATCAAGTCGAAAGACTTGTTCAGACACTCCTGACCGCTGCCCCGGGCCGTAAGATCAAAAGCGTGCGTCTGGTCATGGGCGAACTGCTCGGCTTCGACGAAACCTCCGTGCGCCTCTATTTCGAAAATTTCACCGAAGGCACGCCGGCCGAAGGGGCCGAAGTCAGCGTCAGGTGGGTTCCGGGAGAGTTGCACTGTTCGGTCTGCAAGAGCCATTTTGTGAAAATCAAGAGCCAACTGAATTGTCCGACCTGCGGCAACCAGGGGAAACCGACGGACACCGGTAAAGAGTTCTTCTTTGAAGCGGTCGTGACGGACTGACCGCAGGCAATATCTTCCTGCTTCCGATTCTTAAAGCCAACCTTCAGTCGACACGCAAGAGCCCGATCCGCACAATCAACCAACCTCGCGAAAAAGTGATCTATGAGCCCCAGAAACGCCCATTGACGTGCTCACGGGCTATCAAAACGTGGTCCGCCGCACCAAGTCGGGATACAATTTCCTTGACTTACAAAATGGCTTTCCGTATCGTCAACCCGCGGAAAAGAAAGTTCTTATCAATCCAGACGTCGCCATGCGGCTGCGCTGTATTGGCTTCCATCCATAACGGACAGTTGAAGGCAATCACAATGGCCCATCATAGAATCTGCCCCAGGTGCACATCCTGGCGAGTCGAGGGCACCGAGGCGGGATCGTGCCGAAACCGCTTGCTCCAGATGGTGAACTTGAGACTCTATCGTTGCCGGGATTGCGGCTGGCAGAGGATTGCCAAAGCGAAGGAGCAAGAAACGCTTGCCAAGGCCCTGCGCCGATCTTCCACCTGGAAATCGGTCTTGTTTTGTTTTGCCGCGCTCCTGGGCATCTACGCCGCCGCGAACCTGCTGCTCACCTTTGGAGGGAAAAGTGCCTCGCCCGCGCGGTCCGGCTCACCGGTTACGGCGGCGCCTACGAAAAACGCAGCGGGCGCCGTCCCCCTTCAGGGCTTCAAGGTGATCGGCAACAGCGACAGCAAGCGGTATCATTTGCCGGGCATGAAGTACTACCAGCAGGTCGACGCCTATCATCGCGTCGAGTTTTCCTCCGAGGACGAAGCCATCAAGGCGGGCTATCACAAGGCGCCGAGATAAGGCTCCAAACCTTTTCCAATCTTTTCCTCAGCCCCGTCCATCCAAAACAGGATCGCCGAGGCGACGTTCCCTCCGGATCTCAAAACGCCTTCTTTGTCTGCGACGTCTTACGACACTTCCTGGATGGGATTCAGGTTGCCTTGAAAAGCCGCAGCTTCTTCAAGTGCTGCCTGATCGACTTCCGGAAGCTGAACAGCACGACAAGGGTAGTCACCCCCAAGAAGAGAACGGCGATGGGTCGGGCGAAGAAGATGTCCAAAGAACCGCCCGACATCTGCAAGGTCGCGCGAAAATGCTGCTCCAAGGCCGGTCCCAGAATGAATCCCAGGATCAGCGGGGCCGCCGGCCAGTCGCGCATCTTCATGAAGTAGCCCAGAATCCCGAAGGCAATGGCGGTCCAGACGTCGAACAGGGTGTTTCGCACCGAGTAAGCGCCGATGATGCAGATGGCCAGGGTAATGGGCCCCAGATAGCGGTAGGGGACCATGGCCAGACGTACCCAAAGGCCGACCAGGGGCAGATTGAGGATCAAGAGGACCGCGTTTCCGATGTACATGCTGGCAATGATCGTCCAGGCCATCGCGGCGTGCTGAGTGAACAGCAGCGGCCCGGGTTGGAGCCCGTACATCATGAAGGCGGCAAAAAGCAGGGCCATGGCGGCGTTCGTCGGCAACCCCAGCGAAAGCAGCGGGATCAAGCCGGCCTCGCTGGCGGCGTTGTTCGATGCTTCCACGGAGGCCACCCCTTCGATCGCCCCGGTGCCGAACTTCTCCGGATGCTTCGCTGAACGGCGTTCCACATCATAGGCCACGAAAGAGATGACGGAAGGCATCATCCCGGGAAGGATGCCGAGCCCCAGCCCCACTGCCGATCCCCGCAGGCTGGCATAGAGCCCTTTGGACAATTCAGCGCCCCGGGGAATCATTCGCCCCAGCTTTCCCGTGTAGATAGCGACCAGCCCCTCATTGGCGCTGGAGAGAATCTCGGCGATGCCGAAGAGCCCCATGAGCACCGGGATGACGTCGAACCCCTTCATCAACGCGGTCAATTCAAAATTCAATCTCGGCATCCCGGTCATGGGATCGAGTCCGATGCTGGCGATCTGCATGCCCAGGGCTGCCATCAGGACGCCGCGCAATTTGCTTTTGCCCGAGACGGCCACCAGCGCCGTAAAACAGAACAACATCAGCGCCACGTATTCGGGAGCGCCGAATTTCAGCCCCAGATCGGCCAGCGGCGGGGCCGCCAGCTGCAACACGACGATGCCGATGGTGCCGGCGATGAACGATCCGATGGCGGCGATGGCCAAGGCCTCTCCGCCTCTCCCCTGCTTGGTCATCTGGTAGCCGTCGATGGCCGTGAGGATGGAAGAGGCCTCACCGGGCACGTTGAGCAAAATGCTCGTGACCGACCCTCCATACATGGCCCCGTAAAAAATACCGGCCAGCATGATGATCGATCCCGTCGGGTCCAGATAGGCGGTCAGCGGCAGCAGCATCGCCATTGTCGCCGTGGGACCCAACCCGGGCAGCACGCCGACCATCGTTCCCAGCAGGCAACCGATAAAACAGTAGAGCAGGTTGAAGGGCGACAGGGCATTTTGTAAACCAAGAAGAATATTTTCCATTGGCTCTCACACTCCAATTGCTCAGTCTGGATCGATAATCTGCGCTGCCCTCAGGGCATGGGTATTTTTGCCAGATAAACGAAAAAGAGCCAAAAAACAGCTCCCGATACACCGGCTACCAGTGCGGATTTGATCCATGATTTCTCGCCGAATAGACGGGTTGTCGCCAGCAGGAAAGCCGTTGTACTCAAAAAATAGCCGATATAGGGGAGCAGGACGCAGGAGAGGATCATCGCCACAATGGCAAAGGTCGCCGGTCCCTTCCATGGAAAGGCCTCCTCTGGCGGCTCCGTTTTCCTGGCTTGCCCCTTATAGGTCGTCATGAGGGAATAAAAGCCGCAGATAATCAAGACAAGGCTTAAGAGGATGAGATACCATCCCGGTCCGAAGGCATCGCCTGCCTCCTCGGAAAGTCGGTTGAGTCTGAGACCATCGATCACGCCGACGATCCCGATCATCATCAAAAAAAGGCCTTCATTGCAAAGGATCGCTGCCAAGACGCCTGTCTCCTCTCCCGATGTTTCTCTCCGCGAGGCGTCACCGTGGTGCGTGGTGATGCCTCCCGGGGAGATTGAAGATGGTTGAGCCAAACCAATCATCCCCTTGCTGCGCGCTTCCCCCCTGGCAAGCCGCGGGGAAGCGCTCGCCGATGGAGCCAGCGCGGGGAAGACCCTTTAAACAGCGCTTAAAGTTCCTTCAATTCCTTGGCGAGCTCCAGCACATAGGTGCGGAAATCCTTTGACCCCGCAAAGGCCGGGAAGGCCCCGATCTTGGCCAACTCTTTCGCAATTTCCGGGGTGTCGATGGACGCTTTGACGGCATCCTCAAGCGCCTTGACAATTTCCGGAGGAAGACCCTTAGGGCCGGCAAATCCCACATGGCCCTGGAAGGTGACGGTTTTCCACCCCTGTTCCACCGTGGTTTTCAGATCCGGGTAACCTGCGTACCGGCGATTTCCGGTGATGGCGATCAATTTGATCTTGCCGGCGCTGAACATGGGACCCACCGATGTCGTGGAAGCGGACCCGATATCGACGTGGCCTCCGGCCAGCGCGGTCACCAAGTCGGCTCCGCCGGGATAGGTGACAAACTTCACCTTCGAGACATCGATGCCCTTCTTTTTCAGCGCATCCTTCAACTGCCCGACAGGCCCGTCGGCGCCGGCCGTGCCGCCGAGCCAACCCCACTTGACCTCTCCCGGATTGGCCTTGATCGCGGCCGCCACGTCATCCAGCGATTTCCAGGGCACGCCGGCGCGGGTCGCAAAGACCCAGGGAAATTCAGCGATCTTGGCGATGTAAGTACGGTCTTCAATCTTGAAGGGCACCCCTTTGCCCCAGGCGGCCGGCACCGCATTGCTGCCGTCGGCATCGGCGAGCAGGGTGTAGCCGTTGGGCGCCGCATCCAGGGCCTCGACGGTTCCCGGGATGCCTTTGCCGCCGGGTTTGGCGGTGACGTTGACGCTGACGCCCCACTTGTCCTGCAATATCTTCGCCCCTACCCTGGCCACCATGTCCGTGCTGCCGCCGACCGACCAGGGGACGATCACGGTAATGGGCTTGCTGGGATACTTCGCCTGCGCCATTGCGGCGGGCGCAGCCAAGAAAACCGTAAGAACAGGGACGATAGCCAACAGGGAAATGAACAATCCGAATTTCTTTTTCATACGAACGCCTCCTCATTTGATTGTTTTCTAATCTCCCGCCCTCTGTTGAGGGACGCATTTGCCCAAATGCTCAATGGAAAAAATAAGGAATCTTTCAAGAAGTCGTAAAATTCGTCGTCAGAGGGTTCGCTGCTAAATCGCTTCAAGAGTTTCACCCGTCAAATGAATTTTGCGGCGAAATCAACGGCAATATTGTCATGGAACAGCTACGAGCCAGGTAAGGGAAAATCGTGCGCGAGACCCATTTGCAAGGATTCAGACTCTTTTAAGACACGTCCCTGCGGTCCTGCTTTGCGGCTTAACGCTACGGAATATATCTCCAGTTGTCAAGACCGCAGATTTGCTTTCCTGATAGGGAAAATGAGGGTCGGCAATGTTTACCCGCCGTTAGGGATGGTAAGAACAGCAATAATCGGTCAGGCTCTTTACCTGCAAACTGAATTTGGATTGGGCCGGCACTTCGAAGACGTCCCCTTCTTTCACGGTCACCCAGCCCGCGCCGCCGGGCAGCAGAACGTCGAGTTCGCCGGCGAGGATCTCCATCACCTCTCGCTCGGCCGTGCCGAATTCATAGTCGCCGGGAAACATGATGCCCAGCGTTTTTTTTGAACCATCGGGAAAAAGGACCGTTCGGCTGGTCACCTTGCCGTCGAAGTAGACATTTGCTTTTTTGATCACCGTCACATTTTTAAAATCCATATTCTTATCCTTCCCTGAATGAATCGTCGTGCGCCGATATCGATATCCGGTCTCTGCCGCAAGGCCTTTCGCGGCGGCCGCAGCCCCGAAAGACTTCGTCTCTTGCGGGTGTCTGTGCATCCCATATTTTACATTTCTTTCCCTGTCAATCCTTTTGAAAAAGAAAGCGCTCAGGCCTTTCCGGGAAAAGACTGCCCAAAGGGCGCGGGAAGAGCCAGGGATGTGCCCGGCGCCGCGTTTTTCCTTTGCATTTTATGGCGGCCGGGGGTATGAAAACACACTTTCCCCGGCCCGTCCGTCGCGAAAACCCGGCCGGACGGCGCCGGTGAAACATCAAAATATCAACCCTTTGGAGGTAGACCATGGATTGTCCATGCGGCTCGGGGCAAGCCTACGAGCATTGTTGTGAAGCGTTCATCAAAGGCGACCGCCTTCCGGAAACGGCGGAGCAGCTCATGCGTTCGCGCTACAGCGCCCATGCCGTCCAGGCGATCCCTTACCTCTTGGAGACGATCCACCCCGATTTCCGGGGAGACTGGGATGAAGAGGGCGCCCGGACCTGGTCCCAAAGCGCCGTCTGGCAGGGGATGGATGTCGTCGCCGCCGAAGCGGGCGGTCCCGCCGACGAGCAGGGGATTGTCGAGTTTATCGCCCGCTTTTCCATCAAGGGCGAGGAGATGCAGCATCACGAACGGTCGGTCTTCGAAAAGATCGCCGGTCGCTGGTATTTCAAGGACGGCGAGATGATGAAGCCCAAGCAGGTCCGCAGAGAGGCGCCCAAGACCGGCAGGAACGACCCCTGCCCCTGCGGCAGCGGGAAGAAATACAAGAAGTGCTGCGGCGCCTGAGACCGGAGTCCGGCGGATCGCCACTCCTGCGAATCGCCGTCGGTCACCTCCAGCGTGCCGCTCCATAACGAGGACATGCGCCAGCACAGTGCCCCCGAGTCGGCGTGGCCGGCGACGGTTCAGGCGGAAGATAGAGGCACTGACGGCGCAGCAACTCCTCAACGATCCCGGAAAGGTCAAGGCGATCCGGACGCGGTTCCGGGAACTGAAGACCAGGGAATGAGCAACGGCGGGGAGCTCAATCGGCGAGCCGCCCGATAGGTTGCGCCAAGGGGCGCAAGGCGTCCGAGCCATCGGAAGCATCCGCAGGAATTGGTCCGAGAAGCCTTTCCTCATCCGTGCGGATCGGCGACTGCCGGCGAAGCCCGGTCTCATGGCAACCGGGCTATTGACCGGAGGTCCTCGGCAAGCCGTTGAAGCGGTTTTTCCCTTCCTTTTTGCCCTGATAGAGGGCCTCGTCGGCCTTCTGGATCATTTCTTCCATCGTCAGCCCGTGATCGGGGAAAAAGGCCACCCCGATGCTCACCGTGAGGAGCTTGCACCCCAGGGGCTGCTCGGCGAGGGCGCACCACTGCGCCAGGCTGCTTTGCAGCCGTTCGGCCACTTGCCCCACATTAACCTGGTCGGCATAGGGCAGTACGACCACGAACTCGTCCCCGCCATAGCGGGCGGAAAGATCGATTTCCCGGACATTGTCCTTGATCAGCTGCCCCACCTCCTTCAATATGAGGTCGCCGGTCAGATGGCCCAGGTCGTCGTTGATCTTCTTGAAGTCGTCCAGATCGATGATCATCAGGGCGATGGCATACTTCTGCCGTTCCGCCCTTTTGATTTCCAGCTCCAGGAATTGCTTGAAGTAGGTCTGGTTATACAGCCCCGTCAGCCCGTCGGAAATCGCCGAACGGATCGCCTCTTCACAATCCTGGCGAAGTTGGTCCAGCAATTGTTTCTTCCTGATCAGGATCTTCACGCGGGCCCTCAGTTCCCGACCCTGGATCGGCTTGATCAGATAATCGTCGGCCCCCATCTCCATCCCCTGGATCTTATTGTCCAGATCGCTCAGGCAGGTGATCAGGACGATCTGCAGGTCGTCGGTCGGGTGTCCTCCCTTCAGTTGCCGGCAGACTTCAAACCCGTCCAGGCCGGGCAGCAGGACGTCCAGGAGGAGCAAATCGAACCGTTCCTGACGAAGCTTGGCCAGCGCCTCCTCGCCGCTTTGGACCTGCTCGATGTGATAGGGCTCTTCTCTCAACATCGACCGGATCAGCAAGGCATCCCGATCGTCATCTTCGACCAGCAAAATCCGGGGCAAGGGGGCCAGCGCAGCCGAAGAGGCCGCCCGGAGCTGCTCGGCGGAATTCAGCCTTGACTGGACTCGGGTAAGGAGTTGTTCTTGGCACTTGTTCAGACGGAGCAGGGAATGGATACGGGTCAGGAGCTCGACGTCGTTCACCGGCTTGTTCAGGAATTCGTCGGCCCCGGCCTCAAGGCCCCGGATCTTGTCTTCCGAATCATCGAGGGCGGTGACCATGACGATGGGAATGGCCGCCGTGGCCGGGTCGGACTTCAACTGATAACTCACCTCGTAACCGCTCATCCCGGGCATCATGACGTCGAGGAGGATCAGGTCGGGGCGGTCCTGCTTCACCTTTTGCAAAGCCTCTTCCCCGCGGAAGGCCGGGATGGCCTCATACCGGTCGGCCGGGAGTTTGGCCGAGAGCAGTTTCACGTTCAGGGGATCGTCATCGACGATGAGGATGCGCTGCCGGCGCAGGAAGGGCGGCCGCATCGCCGTCGCCTCCGGCGGGGATAGCGGCGTCAGATACTGTCGGAGCGTTTCCCCAAAGCTGCGGGTATCGATCGGTTTGGTGATATACCCGTCGCAACCGGCCGCCAGGGCCTTTTGCTCATCGCCGGTCATGGCAAAGCCGGTCAGCGCCACGATCGGAATATCCTTGGTCTTCTCCCGGCCTTTGAGGATTTCTGTGGCCGTCAGCCCATCCATGCCGGGAAGTTGAATATCCATCAGGATCAGATCGGGATGCCGATCCTGGGCCAGTTGCATCCCCTTTTCGGCATCTTCCGCCTCCAGGACCCGATACCCCTCCAGGCGCAAGAGGCTGCGGACCAGCTTCATATTCAGGACGTTGTCTTCGACCACCAGGATCTTCGCTGCGCTCATGGTACCTTTTGTCTCCGCTTCTATCTGTCTTTTCACGGAACGGACGTCCGCCTCTGGGCCGCAGTTTCCGACCGCAGGGGAAGCACAAAATGAAAACGGCTCCCCTTCCCCTCCCCTTCGCTTTCGGCCCAGATCCGTCCGTCATGGAGCTCGACGAAACGCTTGGTTAGCGCGAGCCCCAGTCCGGTCCCCTGGAATTTGCGGCTCACCGAATTGTCCCCCTGCTCGAAGGGAAGAAAGATCCGCTCCAGATCCTCCGCCTTGACCCCTAGCCCCGTATCGCTGATGCTGAACATCAGCCCCGACGTCCCGGGGGCTGCACCCTCTTCCAGAGCGACCCGCAACAATACCGTTCCCCCGTCGGGGGTGAACTTCACGGCGTTGGAAAGCAGGTTGTAGAGGATCTGCTTCAGCTTCCGTTCGTCGGCCAGGAAGGTCTCCGGCCCCTCCGCGATCTCCTTCGAGATCGTGATCCGGTGCTTCAGGGCCTTTTGCTTGACCATCATCAGGCTGTTATCGAGCATGGGGCGCAGGTGGACGGTGGACAACGTCAGATCCATCTTGCCCGCCTCGACCTTGGAGATATCCAGAATGTCGTTGATCAGTTCCAGAAGGTGCCGGCTGCTCCGCAGCGCATCGGCAAGAAACTCCTCCTGCTGCTCGTTCAGGGGCCCGAATTTTTTGTCCACCACGAGTTCCGTGAATCCGATGATGTGATTCAAGGGGGTCCGCAATTCGTGGCTCATGTTGGCCAGAAATTCGGACTTGGTCCGGCTGGCGGTCCTGGCCTGTTCCGCCAGGGTAATGGCCTGCTCCGCGCTCTCCTGAAGCGCCAGGGTGCGCTCTTTCACCTGTTCTTCGAGGGACTGCTGGTAGGCGATGATCTCCCCCTCCAACCGGGAAACCACCTGGAGCGGAATTCGATAGGCAAAAAAGGCCAGGCCGATCCCGAGCCCCCCGCAGATCAGCAGCGCCAGGAGGCTGGACAGGACGATGCGGCGACCGGAAACGGTAATCGCCACGGCCCCGATCTTCTGGTTGTTGAACAGGATGGGGACCGATTCTCCGGTAATGGGATAATCGCGCCACCGAACCACCGCCTGGGTTTCCAGGCTGTATTGGCGGATTTCCCGGTTCTGCTCGTCGAAGAGACAGATCTTCAGGATGGCCTTATGGGGCACGAATTCGGCAACCATCTGCGCGTACTTCGTCGCCTGGTATTTCCAGAGCTGCGGGGCCTGGGAGACCATTCTTTTCATGTGGTCGGCCAGTACCCGGGCATTGACCGTCGCCTCATTCCTGGCATGGGACTTTTCCAATTGATAATAACTGTAGGGGATAACGAGCGTAATCAGAAACCCGATCGCCAGGGCCAGGGGAAGCAACTTCCTGGACAGCGCTTTGGAAAGCTTTTCCTGTTTGGTTGCCGTCGTCACAAAAAGGCCTTTATTTCAGTGGAAGATAGCCGTTTGCCTTCAGGATCTTACGCCCCGCCGCAGAGCCGACAAAATCGAGAAACGCCTTTCCCTCCTTCGCCAGCCCTTGTTGGCGATAGAGGAAGCTGAGTTCCCGCACCAGGGGATAGCGGCCCTTTTGGAGATTCTCGGGACTGGGGAGACGCCCGTCGAGTTTCAAGGGCTTGATGCGCAGCCCCTCGGCCTTGATCATGCCGAGATCCGATACGCCGATGGCGTGGGGGGTCTTGGCGATGGCCTCGTTGGCCTCCTGGTCGGTGAAGTGGATCGTCCAGCGGTTGGCCGCCAGGCTCTCCAGGTAGACCTCCTGGAACCCGGGAATCTTCTCCCTGAGAACAAGAAAGCCGCTGTCCGTCTTTTCCCTCGCCAGGACGATGATCTGCTGGCCGTCCTTCCAGCGGAACTTGGTCCCCTTGAAAATATCGATCAGCTCCGCGGAGGTGACGCCCTCCTCCTTGACCGTCGGATGGGCGGCGATCACGATTCCCACCTGCGCGCAGGGTTTGACCGTCAGACCCAGCGCCAATTCGTCCTTCTGGAGGGGCCGGGAGAGCAGGCCCAGGGTGATGGCGTTTTCGGCCACGGCCTTGACAGCGCCCTTGGAGCCGATGCTGCCGGGAACGGCAATGGTCACGCCGGGGTTTTTCTTCATGAAGGCCTGGGCCAAAAGTCGGGTGATCCCCAGATTGGCCCCCGACCCGGCCGCCGTCAGGAGCACCGGTTCGGCAACCGTCTTCGCCCCGGCCGCCGTCGAAAGCAAGGCCATCGCGACAAGGGCGGACAAAAGCGCAAGAAAAAGGGTTCTTTTCATCGTTTCTCCGTGAAAACAATGGATTTGGACAAAAAGCCGTTGCTATGTATCAAATGATTTCGGCCGATTCAATCTCTATTCCGCGGCAGTCAGCGGCCGGAGCGGCCTACCGGATCTTGTTTTGGATCTGCGATCGTTCCAAATCGAAAATCTTCCTGGCAAGCACGTTCTCCCTGGCCGCCTGGTTGCCGAGGAAGCGGAAGGAGGCGAATTGCTGCCGCCCGTTGTTGCCGCAGGCGGTCTGCGGCGACCATACCCGGACCACCTTGCTCTCCACATCGAAGGACCGGCCGTCCACCGCGATGGTCAGCTTGACCGTATCGCCGGGATTGAGGGTGACCTCGTTTATCAGACGGACGCAGGCGCCCCCCTCGGAGATATCGACGATCACGACCCGGGTCGCCTTCAGCAGGATCTCCAAACCCGCATCGGTCGAGGGCTTGATGCGGAAGTTCTCTCTCAGGTTGCAGGTTTCGGGGTCGGACTCCCTTTCGAAGACCAGGGCGGGAACGCGCTCGGACGGGGACCGTTCGTGATCGACAAGCCCTCTCAGCCGCCCCTCGAATCCGCAGCGGAGGGGAATGTCTCCGCTTTTGTCCAGGTAGGTCAAGCGCAACCGTTTTCCAAAAAGGGCTTTCGCTAAAGGCGGCGTCGTCTGGGAAAGGACGATGTGCTTGTCCGACACCGAATAGGCAATGGCTTGAATCCCGGCGGACCGGTTCGTCCAATCATCGCCGTCAAAAAGGAGTTCTACGAGTGTTCCAGGTTCGATGCTCACCATACGCGGGGCCTCCAGCCATCGACATGGGTCCAAGGTCGAACTGTGGCGGTCACTAGCACACTTTTTCGCCCTTGGCAATGGGCTGCTTTTGCCTGCCGGGCAAATCCCTGCCCCTTTCCCGTCCTTGCTTTCGGGCGGCCTTTTCATTATGGTGGCTGCATCTCAGAGGAATAAACGGAGTTCCGAATCGATGGAAGACGCAACGGCCCTGGCGGGCCTGTTTCAAAAACGGCTGCTCGCCTGGTATGATCGGGAGGCAAGGCGCCTGCCCTGGCGGGAGACGCGCGATCCCTACCGGATTTGGGTCTCGGAGATCATGCTCCAGCAGACCCAGGTCAAGACCGTGGAAGCCTACTATACACGGTTCCTCGCGAGCTTCCCCACAGTGGAGGCTCTCGCGCAGGCCGCCCCGGACGAGGTGATGAAGGCCTGGGAGGGGCTGGGTTATTACAGCCGGGCGCGCCATCTCCACCGGGCCGCCCGGGAGGTCGTCGTCCGCTTCCAGGGACGCCTCCCCGCAACCGCGGAGGCATTGCTTTCCCTTCCCGGCATCGGGCGCTACACGGCCGGCGCCATCCTGAGCATCGCCTTCGGAAAACGCGCCGCCGTCCTCGACGGGAACGTGATCCGCGTCCTGTCCCGATTCTTCCGCGTAACCGACGATGTTCGCCTGCCTGCCACACAGGAGGGTCTCTGGCAGTTGGCCGAAGGACTTCTCCCCCGTGGCCGCCTGCGGGATTACAATCAGGCCCTGATGGAGCTCGGCGCCCTCGTCTGCCGCGTCCGAAACCCCCTCTGCCCCGCATGTCCCCTGTCCGAGCGGTGCGAGGCGAGCCGGCTTTCCCTTCAGGGTGAACTGCCCGTCAAATCGCCGCGCAAGCCCGTTCCCCATTACCAGGTGACCGCCGCCGTCATCCGGCGGGGCGACCAGCTGCTGATCACCCGGCGGCCGCCGAAGGGGCTTCTGGGAGGGCTCTGGGAGTTTCCCGGGGGAAAGCGGGAACCGGGAGAAACGCTGGAGGATTGCCTGAAAAGAGAGATCCGCGAGGAGTTGGGCATCGCGATCTCAGTGGGGCCGCACCTGATCTCGGTGGAGCACGCCTATACCCACTTTCGGATCACGCTCCACGCCTTCGAGTGCCGGTCCCGGGGGGGACGCATCCGGCTGCTCGGCATCGACGATTACCGGTGGATCCTGCCCCGGGAACTCGACGCCTTTGCCCTGCCCGCCGCCGACCACAAGATCGTCGCCCTCCTACAGGCCCGGGACGGCGCAAAGGCCGCGGGTTAAGCGCTGGATTGGCCGGTCAACCCCTTTTCAACCGCGCTTCCAGAGCGGCCCTGACCCTTTCGTATTCCCACTCCAGGGCCGCAAGCAGGGAGATAGCGTCTCCCTGGGTCTTGCCCCGTCCGATCATCTCCAGGTCCCTGGCCATTTCCGACAGGATTACGGCCCCCAGCGACGCGCTGGACGATTTGAGGGTGTGGGCGGCGCGGTACAGGGCGTCGGCATTGTTGACCTCCGCCGCCCGGCGGACTTCCCGGACCAGGGACAGGGAACTGTCGAGGTAGAGGGAGATGATTTTCCCCACGAGTTCGTCGGCCGCCTCGGGACGCAGGGCGGCCACTGCCGCAAGCGCCTCATCCTCGATGGGCGGACGCCCTCGCCGGCCATCGGAGTTTTCCCTTTCCTGAATTGCTGCAACCATTTTTCCGCCCCCTCCTCTTGTCTGAAGTCATCCTTGCCCTTCGCCGTCCGGCGCCCTTTTCTCGTGCAGCTGAGGACCCAGCCACCGCGACAGGGCGGCGTGCAGCGCCTCGGAACTGTAGGGTTTGCTCAAGTAGTCGTCCATCCCCGCGGCAATACAGCTCTCCCGATCCCCCTCCATCGCATGAGCGGTGAGCGCCACGATCGGCACCCGCGTCCCTTCCGGTTTTTGTCCTTCCTTTTCCCTGATCCTCCCTGTCGCTTCATAACCGTCCACGAGGGGCATCTGGCAATCCATCAGGATCAGATCGTACCGCAGGCGGTCAAAAGCCTCCAGGGCCTCCCGGCCGTTGCCCGCCACATCGGCGGCACAACCGAAAAATTCGAGCATTTCTTTGCCGACCACTTGATTGATAGGATTGTCCTCGACCAGCAGCACCCGAAAAGCGGAGAAGCGCCCTTTGCTCGACTGCACATCGATCGGCAGCGCCTTTTCGGACAACGCCGGAGCGATGCCCTTTTCCAGGTCGGACAGGGTATTGAAAAGCTGCGATTGCCGCACCGGTTTTACGAGGCGGGCCTGGAACCCGACAGCAGCCTCCCAGGGCGCCGATTCCGCTTTTGCGGTCAACAGGACCAGCGTCACGGAACAGAGAGCCGCGTCGGCCCTGATCGCGCGCGCCAGTTTTCCTCCCTCCTTGGCCGACGCCGTTGAATCGATGAGGACGATCCGATAGGGGTCCCCCGCCGCAACGGCGGTAGCGAGCCGTTCCAGCGCCTGGGAGCCGCTTTCGACGCTGTCGCTCCGGATGCCCCATCCGGCGAGTTGCCGGAGGATATTCTGCCGGCTCGTCTCGGTCCAGGCCGCCACCAGGACCCGCCACTTCAAGGAAAAATGCGGACCGCTCGGGACAGATCCGCTGGAAAGACCCTGTTTTTCGAGCCGCACCGTAAAGTGGAACGTGGCCCCTTCCCCGGGAACGCTTTTAACGCCGATTTCCCCACCCATCAATTGAACGAGCTGCCGGGCAATCGTCAGTCCCAGCCCGGTCCCGCCAAAGCGTCGCGTCGTGGAACCGTCTCCCTGGGAAAAGGCCTGGAAGATCTGCGTCTGATGCTCCGGCGAGATCCCGGGCCCCGTGTCCCGGACCTCGAAACGCAGGAGGATGGACCGCTCATCTTCCTCCGAGGAGACGACGCTCACGCTGATTCCCCCTTTCGCGGTGAACTTCACCGCATTGCCCAACAGGTTCAGGAGTACCTGCCGCAGACGCACCGGATCGCCTCTCAGGAAGGAGGGAACGCCGGGATCGATATAGCAGGCCAGCTCTATCCCCTTGTCACGCGCCCGGCCGGCGAAAAATTCACACACCTCTTCCACCACACCGGCAAGATCGAGATCGGTCACGGCGATCACCAGTTTTCCCGCCTCGATCTTCGAAAAATCGAGAATGTCGTTGATCAACTGGAGCAGGGTCGTTCCCGACGACAGGGCCATGTCGACATAGGTCCGCTGCCGGGCCGTGAGCGGCTCGCCCTGGAGCAGTTCGAGGAAACCGAGCGTGCCGTTCATCGGCGTCCGGATCTCGTGACTCATGTTCGCCAGAAACCGGGATTTGGCGAGATTCGCCGCCTGCGCCGCCTCCATGGCCAGGAGCAGTTCGCCGTTGGCATTCACCAGCTCGGCCGTCCGCTCCTCGACCCGTCCTTCGAGTTCGTCGCGGGCGCCCTCCAGTTGTTCGTTCGCGCGCACGCCGGCGGCAATATGGGCCCGCAGGGCGGAGACCATCCGGTCGAAGGCCCGCACCAGGCTCTCGACCTCGTTTCCCTCGACCAGAGGCGACGGCTCATCGGGCGCATACTCCCGGACCACCGCCTCGGCCCTGCGCCGCAAGGTTCTCAGCGGACGGGTCAGCCAGAACGCCGCCAGGGTTCCGATGAGAACCACGCCGAAGAGAACCGCCGCCGATACCCAGAGCAGCTTTGTCCGGCTCTCTTTCAGCAGGAGATAGAACGGCGAGGCGTCGCTTTCGACGATGAGACAAAAATAGGTATCGACCACGGAGATCGGCGCGTAAAGCCGAATGGTCTGGTGCTTATTGTCCATGACGACGATCGCTTTTTTATCGAGCAGACTCCGCCTTACCAGATCATTGTCGATGCCCCGCGTCTGAATCAGGTGATTGGAAGCGGCGACGACGCCGGAGGGAGAACCGAAGAAGATGTCGCTGGCCGTCTCGCCGGCCAGACGCCGGGCAAAGGCATCGTCGAAGCGGATCGCGGCCAGCACCATCCCCAGCACCTCTTTGCCTCGCAAGATAGGGGTAATCACGCCGATCAGAAATCCCGTCGGACTGCTGTCGACGGTGACCATCTCCCGACCGGCGAGCGCCTCGTCCATGCCCCAGATTCCGCCGAGATCCCGCCGTTTCTCGCGGTCCCCCGGCGAATAGAGGTTTCTGCCCCGTCTATCGGTCACCGCCAAAAGATCGATGCCGAATCCGTAGTAGGGGCCGTCCATGGCCCTGCGGATGAGCGTGCCGTCCTTTCCCGCCTGAGTTGCCTGTTCGGCCAGGGCCTGCGCCAAATTCCGATCGTTTTTGAAGAGGTTGGAGATCGCCGTCACCTTGTCGACTTCGGAGTTGATCAGCGCCTTGACGATCGCGTGGGTGCCCGTCACCTTGTCCCGCTCCCGGGTTTCGAGGGAACGGCGCAAATTGTCCAGGCTGATCCAATAGCCGATCAGCAGCGTCGACAGGGCAACGATCAAAAGCAGGAGGATGATGGGTGTCAGAAGGCTTTTTTTGCTCATCCGCTTTTATCTCCCCTCCAGAGCGACCATCCCGCTTTTTTCGATGATCTTCCGCCCTTGCTCCGAGAAAAGGAACTGCACGAACCGTTCAGCGACCGAAGCGGGCTTCTGTTTGTAGATCAGGGCATATTCCACCAGGAGGGGATATTTCCCGGACTGGAGGTTCGCCTTTACGGGAGTCACGCCATTAAGGGCAAGGGGACGAATGTTTCCCCGGGACCACTTCAACGCCGAGGCGGTGACAAAGCCGATCGCGTTCCGGTAGTTGTCCAGCACCTTGACAGCATCGCGGTCGTAGAGACAAACCTTCGCCAGAGGGGAAAAGATCAGCTCCCGGAAGGCCGGCAGGTTTTCCCGCAAGACGGTCAGACTCGCATCCCCCGGTTCCCGGATCACGACCCGGATTTTTCCCTCAGGGGCGCCCAGTTCCCGCCAGTTTTCGATTCGTCCGGAAAAGATCCCCGCCAGCTGTTCGGCGCGGAGGTTGGCAACCTTCAGTTGCCGGCCGACGGCAAAGACAACGGCATCGCGGGCAAAGACCATCCGAACCAGCCCCTGCCGTTCTTCCGTATCCTTCAGCCGCCGCGCCACCCGCGCCAGCGGGGCTTGATCCCGGAGAACCGCGTCGATGCCGCCCCCCGACCCGACGCTCGGCGGGATTTCGATCCGGTCCTGCGGATTGCGGTTGTTGAAGGCCGCCGCCAGTTCGGCCAGCAGGGGCTCGCAGGCCCCGGACCCGGGAATGGCCAGCGTTTCTGCGAACACCGTCGCCCCCGGAAGGACCGGCAGTGCAAAAAGCACCAGGAACGAAAAAAACCATGCCTGTCGTCGGTGGTTTCTTTTCACCTTGCCTGCCTCCTTTGTACTGTTTGTCGAGAATATCCCTTATCGGCCGAATGTTCAAGAACCCTTTTAACAACAGCAATTTCAGTGCCATCTCCCCTTCAGCAGGATCGATCCCCCGGTTATCCCGGCAGGGGAGCGCCATGGCGAGGCGATCGGCTGCCGTTCCCCTCCACCCGCCGCTCTCCCTTTCGCCCTTTTCGTCCCGGGAGGAAGGAATTTTGACGGCGCCGTGCCAACCCCTTGAAGATTTTCAACCCTTTGTCATTGACAGGCCCATCGCCCTTCCCTATACTACGGCATGTCTTTTATCCGGCCCGCCGGAAGCAAGACGGCAAAAAATTTAAGGAGAAACCCGTACTTCCCATGGCAGATCTTTTCATCACCGGCATCGATCTCCTCCTCCACCTGGACAGGCATTTAGGCGATATGATTCAGTACTTCGGCATCTGGACCTATGTCGTTCTGTTTCTCATCATCTTCTGCGAAACGGGGCTCGTCGTCACGCCGATCCTCCCGGGCGATTCCCTCCTCTTCGGAATCGGGGCTTTTGCCGCGAACCCCTACCTGAAAGGGCCGCTCGATGTGCAGTGGCTCTTTTTGCTCCTCTCCTTCGCGGCGATCGCCGGGGATACGGTGAATTACACCATCGGCCATTTCGTCGGTCCGAAGGTCTTCCATCAGGAACACAACCGCTTCCTCAAGCGGGAGTACCTGGACCGGACCCATAAGTTCTATGAAAAGCACGGCGGCAAGACGATCGTGATCGCCCGTTTCATCCCGATCATCCGCACCTTCGCCCCCTTCGTGGCCGGCATCGGGGAGATGACCTACAGCCGGTTCATCGTCTACAACATCGTCGGCGGCATCTCCTGGATCGGCCTCTTCCTCTTCGGGGGTTATTTTTTCGGGAACCTTCCCGTGATCAAGAACAATTTCACCCTGGTCATCATCGCCATCGTCATTCTCTCCGTTCTTCCCGGGGTGATCGAGTATTTTCGCCAGCGGCGGGAAGCGCTCTGACGGGAAGGCAAAAGAGCGGACCTGAACATCGGAAACAGAGCAAGAAGGAGAACGTAGAGATGAAGGGAACCAGGGCGGCGCTGATTTTTCTGTTGGGAATGCAGTTGCTGTTGGGAACGGCAGCGGCCGGTGCGGCCGATGAAAATGAAAAGCGGATCATCAAGATCGGCAGCGATGTGACCGTCGCGGAGGGGACCAAGGTCCGGTCCGTAGTCACCGTCGGCGGCCAGATCACCGTCGACGGCGAGGTGGAACAGAGCGTCACGGCCCTCGGCGGCTCGGTGGTCCTGACCAGGACCGCCGTGGTGAAAGGCAACGTCACCGCCCTGGGCGGCGTGATCGTGGCGGCCCGGGACGCCCAGATCGACGGGAATTTGACGGAAATCAATTCCTCAAATCTCTTCAACACCTTGACGACGGCCTTGAGTTCCGAATGGGAAGGCTGGTCCTGGATCTTCGCCTTCGTCTCGCTGGCCATCTTCCTGGTCATCCTGGTCCTGGCGCTGCTGATCGTCGCCCTGTTGCCGAAGCCGATCCAACTCGTGACCGAGGCGATCACGGAACACACCTTCAAGGTGGTCCTCTGCGGGATACTGGCGCTCGTCCTGATCGCCCCCCTGGCACTGCTGCTGACCGTTTCAGTCGTCGGGATCGCGCTCATTCCGCTGGAGGTCATCATCGTCGTCTCTTCCGTCCTCATGGGCTTCATCGCCGTCGGTCAGTTGATCGGGAAAAAGGTGTTCCATTGGCTCGGCCGCCCGAATCCGGCGGCGCTGCGCGCCACCTTCTGGGGACTGATCCTCCTGTGGATGATCGGCTGGGTCCCCTACATCGGCTGGATGGTCAAAGCCCTGGCCCTCGTCATCGGCTTGGGAGCCGCTCTGATCACCCGCTTCGGAACCCACGCGGGCTGGAAACAGGTCCCCGCGCCGGGCGCGGCAATCGTCCCGCCGGCAGTCATGTCTGCGCAAGCGGTTCCGGTCGCGGAGGGACAACCGGTCCAACCGGAACCGGCAGCCGCTGCCCCGGCCGCCTCCCCGGCTGCGACGGCCCCGGTGGCGCCGGAAGCGGCCCCGGCCGCTCCCGGAGAACCTGCGGGGGAGAGCAAGCCCTGACCCCGATGGGGAATACGTGTACCACATAAGCTTCCGTCCTTCAGGTGGCGACCGGAGGTCCGGCGGAAGGCAAGAAATTTTTGGGAGAAGATCGATGGGCAAACTGTTCGGAACGGACGGGGTTCGCGGCGTCGCCAATGAATACCCCATGACGGCGGAAATGGCGCTGAATATCGGGCGCGCCACCGCCCATCTCTTCAAGCGAAAGGGGCATCAGCCGAAGATCATCGTCGGCAAGGACACGCGCCTGTCGGGCTACATGCTGGAAAACGCACTCGTCTCCGGGATCTGCTCCATGGGGGTCGACGCGATCCTGGTGGGAGTCATCCCCACGCCGGGAATCGCCTTTTTGACCAACAGCATGCGGGCCGACGCGGGCATCGTCATCTCTGCCTCCCACAACCCCTTTCAGGACAACGGGATCAAGATCTTCGGGAACGAAGGCTTCAAGCTCCCGGACGAGAAGGAGGCGGCCATCGAGGAGATCCTCTTCGCCAACAACCTCCACACCCTGCACCCCTCGCCCGCCGAATTGGGCAAGGCCTACCGTCTGGAGGACGCCCGGGGCCGCTATATCGTCTTTCTGAAGCACGCCTTCCCCAAGGAGCATTCCCTGGAGGGCAGCCGGATCGTTCTGGACTGCTCTTACGGCGCCACCTACCGGGTCGCTCCGGAGACCTTCACGGAGTTGGGCGCTGAAGTGACCACCCTCTTCGACGCGCCGAACGGCCGGAACATCAACCTGAATTGCGGATCGCAGCATCCCGCCGCCCTGGCCGAGGAGGTCCTCAGGAAGAAAGCGGACGTCGGGTTCGCCTTCGACGGCGATGGGGACCGGCTGATCGCCGTGGACGAGAAGGGACAGGTCCTCACAGGGGACCAGATCCTGGCCGTCTGCGCCGGCGTGATGAAAAAGGAGGGCGCCCTCAGGAACAACCTGGTCGTCCGGACGGTGATGAGCAATATCGGCCTCGGCGTCGCGCTGAAGTCGCTGGGGATCGATTCGGTCATGACGAAGGTCGGCGACCGCTACGTCCTGGAGGAGATGCTGGCCCGCGGGGCCGCCATCGGCGGGGAAGATTCCGGACACGTCCTTTTCCTCGACCACCACACCACCGGCGACGGGATTATCACCGCCCTTCAGGTGGCGGCGGCCATGCAAAAGGAAGGAAAACCCCTTTCCGAACTGGCGAAGGTCATGGAGGTCTTCCCCCAGGTTCTGCTCAACATCGAAGTCAAGTCGCGGCCGGAGATCGAGACGGTGCCCGAGATCATGGACGCCATCCGGGAGGCGGAACGGCAACTGGGCGACCGGGGCCGGGTCCTGGTCCGCTATTCGGGCACCCAGAACCTCTGCCGAGTGATGGTGGAAGGGCCGTCGCAGGAAGAGACCGAGGCGCACTGCAAGAGGATCCTGGCGGCGGTGGATCAGCGGCTGAACGGCTGAACCGCGCAAAGGGCCTGTCTTTTGCCGGGAGGCGGGAAGACCTTTTCCCGGAACCGAGGCAACACCTCCCAGCCGCTTTCGGCAAAGAGGGTCTGCCGTCCGCCTTTTTTGCGCATCAAATCCCGCCCTGGAGAAGGGCCGTTTTGTCCCAGTTCACGCATCCCCCAAGCGCCGCAGCGACGGCTTCCTCCTGTCCCTCCTCGACGCGCAGACAGACGCCGCAGTCGGCGCTGATCTCGCGCGGAACGGGAATCAGCTTGTGGGCGATGCCCCGCTCCTTGAGGATCTTTTCCGCCTTCAGGACATAACTGACCGAGGGGAACAGAAAAACGCAGTACCGCGGCGTCTCCATCAGGGGCGCACCAGCCGGCCGGCGGCGGCCATGGTTTCGGCGATGTCGTACATGTTGGAAATCCGTCCCGCCCCGAGCTGCTCGCCGAGATTGAAAAAGTTCACGCAGGTCCCGCAGACGACGATATCCACCCCGGCTTTTGCCAATTGTTGCAGGTCATCGAGGACCGGGGAATCCTTCACGGCCAGCTTCACCCCGGCGTTGTAACAGATGATCGTCGCGGGCAGGGGTTTCAGTTGCATCAGGGTATGAACGAAGCTCCGGATCAGGACGTCGCCCAAAACATCGTCCCCCCGGCCCATATGGTTGTCGGAAAGGACGACGACCAGCGGTCCCGCCGCCTTTTCCGGGACGGCGACGCAGGAGAGGGCCGCCTCCCGCGCCGCTTCTTCCATTCGGAAATCGTTTGCCGGCCCGGTTCTCACCAGCGAGATCTCGATCGCCCCCTCCTTTTCGACGACCGAAAAGCCGCAGCCCGTTTTCAGGGCCAGGCGACGGATGTTTTCCACAGCAACTTCGTTATCGACGATCACGACCACTGCTTCGTTCTCGGCGATCGCTTTTTTGGCCCGCAGCACGGGCTCCGGGCAGGCAAGCCCTCTGGCATCCACGGTGATCTTCATGATTTCGGCAACCTCCTTGATCCATTTCTTTTAGTTGAACGTCCCTGAGCCCGCACGGATGATGCCCCCGATGGCCTAGAGACGCACCTCAATAAAATCCAGGTGCGCCGCGCTGCCGGGGCAACGGCCGCACCGCAGAGGGACAGGGCCGTCCCAGGAAAAACGTCGCCACGCCGGGATTTCGCGGCACAAAGGCACTGCGCCCGCCCTTTTCAGGGAAATCCGCCGGTCCCTGTTCCTCGGGTCAGGCAATCTCTCCTCCGCAGGAACTGCCCGCCCCGGCCGTGCAGCCGTAGCAGTGGTCTCCGGTGACGATTCTGCGGCAGACAAGGCGCTCCAGATCGAAGCGATCGATATGTTCCGGCGCCCCATGATTGACCGTCAGCCCCAGTATCTGGTTGAAGTCGCAATCGTAAAGCTTGCCGTCCCAGCCGACGGAGATAGTGGACCGGCACATCACGCTGTTCAGGGTGGCGGGATTGAAGGTATTCACCAAGGTCTGCATGTATTCTCCGTAATTGTCCGACTGCTTCAAATAGGTCAGATACCGGCCGATGGGCATGTTCGTGATGCAGAACAGATGGTTGAAGACAATCCCCTGTTTCTCCCCGAGGGCCTGCCGGTAATGGCTTTCCAGACCGGCCTGATGGGCCGGAAGGTAGGCGCCGCCGGGATTATGCGCGAGATTGAGAACAAGACCGCTGCCGGGCTGTCCGTAGCCCCGGTCATTGAGCTTCCGGAGGACCTCGGCCAGACGGGCATGAACGCCTTCTCCCCGCTGCCGGTCCGTGACCTTTCGGTCCAGGTGGGGAAAGGAGACCACCACTTCCACGCGCCTTCGGGCATAGAGGTCCAGGAGGGGCGCATAGCAGGGCTCCAGAAGAATGACGCCGTTGGTCCGCACCAGCAGACGGCGGCCCAGGGAGGCGCACTTGTCGAGGAACCAGGAGAAATCGGGATGCATCTCCGGCGTTCCGCCGGTAATGTCGATCGTGGGGATCGGGTGGCGCTGCAAAACCTGTAGACACATCTCCATGATCTCCCGGCTCATGACCTCCGGACGGTCCGGTCCCGCCTCGACATGGCAGTGACGGCACCCCAGGTTGCACCGGTAGCCGAGATTGATCTGCAAGATTTCGATGCCTGCGGACATGATCGGTCCGGCCGCCCTTTGCTCGAAGGACGGATGAGGATCGGGTAACTCCATGGCTACATTTCCTTTTTCTTGATGATCTTGCGCATCTGGGTGGCATGGGCCAGGACCACCCCGGCGGTCATGGCCGCGCCGACGTGAACGGCCTCCATCATCTCCTCCTGCGAAAGGCCCAGCGACAAACACTGGTTGGTATAGGCATCGATGCAGTAGGGACACTTCTGGGTCGTGGCCACCGCCAGGGCGATCAGCGCCTTTTCCCGGGCCGACAGGGCGCCCGGCTTCATCGCCTCTCCGTAGTAGTCAAAATATTTTTTTCCCAGCTCCGGAGAATACTCTCCGATATTTGCGAAATCGGCGAGATCCTTTTTCTCGTAATAGTCGCTCATGAGACCTCCTCTCGTACCCCCGGCCGGCAGTCTCGAACACCGCCGGGAGCCTTTCCAGAACGATGCGTTTAACCGCTTATTTCCGCACCAGCGCGGCGCCTATCCAGATGGCATTCACCATCGCCAAAGAACAAATCAAAACAAGATTGATCTCCTGTAGGGACAGAAAACCCAGATGAAAGCCGTCCCGAAAAAGAGCGGCGGGAACGATGAGCAGGACGGAGCCGCTGAAGCCGTAGATTGCAAGAACGAGGGCAATCGCCAGCGCCTCGCAAAACAGGAACGGCGCAAGCCGGACCGGCCGCCTTCTCCAACGGACGTAAAAAACCGCAATAGCCAAAAAGAGCGGTATCGCATGGCCGACATTGGCCCGCATCTCGAGCCATACGGAGCGGCCGAGAAGAAAAGCGGCGACAAAACCGATCATCACCCCCAGGGCTTCGGCCTTCAGGGATTGCCCAAAAGACCGCAGCCACGATTGACCGCTTGGATGGCTCATTTTAACCACTCCAAACCTGCCTACTTCTTGGCCTTAAAGGTAATGGTCACAAGGGATTTGTCAACGGGCAGCACGTCCTTGTTGCCGGTGAACCCCACTTCTTTCCGGCCCTCGACCGCGCCATAGGTATAAGCGGCGTTGCTCGTAATGCCCACCGGGCAGCTGTCGAGACAGATAAGGCATCCCGTGTTCTTCTCCAGGGCCAGGGGTAGGTTGCCGCCAAAGCGGATGGCGATCGGTTTTTTGTTGCTGTCGTTGATGATCTCGTTCAGGGTATAGGCCTTCTTCGCCCCCTTCCAGGTGACCGATACATCGAGCAGGTCTCCTTCGACAAAGGTCTTTTCCTTGTTGTCCATGGTCATGTTGTTGCCCGCTTTGAAACCGGCCTTGATAAGGGCGTCATGGAAGGTCTTCGGATCCACGAGCCCCGCCAAAACGGCTTTATCGCCGAACTTGCCCCCATTGAATACCACGGCGTGGCGGGTGGTCTCCACAAAATACTTTCCATTTACCTGCGCCAGGATGGATACGGTCTTGCCTTTCGCATCGACGCTGATCGGGTTCTGGGGGGTGAGCGCCGTCTCCGCCGCAAAGGCCAGGGACGCCGTAAACAACACGAAAGACACAACCATGACCAGGGGTAAAACGAATCGTTTCTTTTTCATGTGACTCCTCCATCTTAACCAGTAATAGCCTCCGGTAGCCCGGAAGCTTGCAACTTACAGCTTATAAAAGACAACGATCGGCACAGAGTCCCTGTTCGGCAGTGTTTCCGGCTTTCCCCGAAAATGGGAATTGGGCTTGACCGCCCGCTGGATCGGGCTGATATTGGGATAGATGGCATTGCTCGTGATGCTGATCGGACAGGATTCAAGACAGGTGAGACAGCCGGTTTTGTTTTTCTCCGCCGCGGCTCTGTTGCCGCCGAAACGGATATCAAATCCCTTTCCCGTTGAATCGTGGAAGATATCGCTAATGCCGACCGGCGCTTTGAGACCTGCCCATTGTGCGGTAACCGTCAGCCGATCCCCTTGAACATGCTTGCCATAGCTGCCGTCATCGCCAACGGACAAATTGTTCCCAGGTTTTGCACCCATTTGCATCAGGCCATCATGAAAGCTCAGGTGGTCAAGGGGAGATAGGAGAATGAACTTATCGGCGTACTTTCCCCCGGAAAACCCTATCCCCCAGTGCGCCGTTGTTTCCGTGAGGTGTTTCAGGCTCAGTTCCGTGTACATGGAAAGAACCCGCTTTTTGTTATCCACCAGCAGAGGGTTGTCTCGCGTCGGCCAGTCCCGGGGCCAGTCTTTGTCTACAGTCAGATTCGCTGCCGCTTCCAGCAGTCCCTGCGGTCCGACAACGACAGCCCCGCTGGCAATCAAAAGAGAACGGAGAAAATGGCGACGGGAAAATCCCGGTGCATGAACGACAGCAGTCTCTTTTTCCATTTCATGAGCTCCTTTCACGATTACACGAAGTTTCAGCAGGTCGGACCTCCTGGCCGATACGTTCCGCAGGTCGCCTGATTCCTGTCCGCATCCTTCCCAGTGCCGGCGAGTCTTTCCTGCTGCGGTCTTTCATACCGGATCATTCTCTCCCCGTTTGGCCTTGTACCGCCGATAAAAGAGCGGGAACAGGGAAACGAGAGCGACAAGAACGATACCGATGACGAAAGTGGAGGAAATCCGCCCCCGGATCAGGTCGAGCAGCGAACTCGAAAAAACGATGAAGGCAATACAGGCGGGCAGCATGCAAAAAAAGGTGGTCACCGCATATTGCCTGAACCCGATCTTGGTGAGACCGAAGGCATAGTTCAGCAGGTTGAAGGGAAAAAGCGGAATGAGGCGCGTGAAGGCCACCACCTTCCAGCCGTGTTTTTCCACCCCCTCGTCCAGCCTCCGCCAGCGGGGACTTTTCAGCTTTCCCTCGACCCATTCCCGGGCCAGGTACCGGGAAACCAAGAATGCCAGACAGGCGCCGATCGTGGAACCCGTAATGGTATAGACGACTCCCCACAGGGGTCCGAAAAGGATGCCGCCGGCCAACGTGATGGGGAGGCCGGGAAGAAAAAAGACCGGGGCAACGGCGTACACGAACATATAGACCATCGGCGCCAGTGCGCCATAGCCGCCGATCAGGTTCCTGAGCACTTCCTGGTCCAGGTAGCGGGAAATGCCCAAGGTCTTGCCTGCCGCAATGACGGCCGCCACAAAGGCAAGAAACACCAAAAGTTTGGCCAGTGAGCCCTTCTTCTGGGCCTGCTCCCCGGCAAAGGTCCGCTCCCGGGTGACTGCGGCCGGGACGTTCGCCTTGAACCATTTTTTCATCTGCAGCCGTTTCCAATAGGTGAAGGGCGCTTTGGCGACCTTGGCCTTGCCGGTTTCGCCCTCCCAAAGGGTGTCCAGGATGTGGGCCGTCGGGGCAAGCGGGGCGAGCCTGTTGACGCAACCGGCACAATAAGTGAGCATCTGCCTTCCGCCGCACTCCGCCTGGCGGAGCTTACCCCAGTTCGCCGCGAAGCCGGGAGCAAGGGCGGCGACGGCGCCGCCTTCGCCGCAGCAGAGGGTCCGGCGACCGGCATGGGCCATCTCCTCAACCGTATGCCCCTGTTTTCCGATCAGCTTCCGCACCGACGCATGAACGTTGTCTGCGAACCTGATCGCACAGGGGTCATGGACGGTCACCCGGTCCCCTGCTCCGTCTTTTTGTTGCACAGGGCCCTCGGCAAGCACTTCGTAGATCATCTTCGTGGAAAAGCCGGTCCCGTGCCGGGAGAAGACCTTGTAGCAATTGGAGCAGGCCACGAGGACGTTCCTGACGCCCTGCTCTTCAAGATAGGTCTTCATTTCCCCGAACATGGCCGCGAAGTGGTCCTCCCGGCCCAGATCGTGGGAAGGCTTCGTGCAGCAGTCCAGGACGATGCCCAGGGAGGGAATCTTTTCTTTGAGCTTCCGGTAGGCCAGGATGACCTTCTCGGACCGGGTGCCCGACAGGGTGCAGCCGGGGAAGAAGACCGTATCGCACCCCTCGGGAAGCCCATAGTAGGAATAGGTTTGCGAAACACCTCGCGCTTCGTACCCCTTCAGCATGTTGTGTTCCGGGAAATCTCCCCCGCCGCGCCGCACCGCCTCGCCCCGGAGGCGCAAAAAGAGTTCGGCAGGGTCGCAACCCTTGGGACAGACCGCCGTGCAAAGCCCGCAAAGGCTGCACTCGAAAGGCATCCCCTGATCTTCTTTGCGGGCGGGATCGTAGCGATCCGCGATGTCCTTCGGTTTTCCGTAGCGTTTCAGGAAGGCGCACTCTTTCTGGCAAAGATCGCACCGGATGCAGTCGCCGGAAACCGCATCCAGCGCGTCCCGCACCGATCGGTTCACTTCGACCGGGCGGCCCGGGGCAGTCTCTTTTGTTTCATCGCTCATCTTCATCTCCACGCTCTAATCTGAAAAAATGCCGTCCCGGCCCTAATCCAAAAGCTCTACGGTCATGCCGAAGATCCGCTCCCGGTCGTCCACGAGCAGGGCAAAGAGAAACCCGTCCTTTACAAAACGATAGGGCGTGTCGCCCTGGGCAAAACCCGCCTGCAAGATCATGCTCTTCCCCTGGGCGTATTCGTCGCCGACCCGGATGCCGAACATGCCGGTGTCCCGGTTCCGGGTCGTGATCTTCCGGACCCGGTCGTCAAACCCGTAACCGACGGTGATCTCCAGGGGATCGTACAGATAATCGAATCCCTTGAGACAGGGCTCCTTTTTCGGCACGACGCCGCGGATGCCCTTGTCGGCGTTCTTGGAGAACAGCGCGACGTCAAAAACCTTGATCTCTTTATTCAACAGGCCGCTATCGGATCTTTTCGCCAGGCAACCGGTCAGCAGAAAACCGGAAACAGCGAGCAGGAACAAGAAAAGCCCTGCCGCTCTTTTACGAAACGGCTGCTTTTTTCCAGATATCTTGGCACTATCCATCGGATCGCCCTCCCGCTTCCTCCCGTGCGGCTCCAATCAGGCAAGGATTTCCGCACGGTTCGCTAGCCTCTTAAAGTCCGGTCTTCCGGGCCAGCCGGCCCTGCGGCCGATCGGCCCGGAAGACCCGGAAAAAAGGCAGCCCTTACTTCCCGTCCAGGGGATACCGATACTCCATCCACCCCACGATGCCGCCCGGATAGCGATAGACATTCTTATAACCCTCTTCGGTCAATATCTTCGCTCCCCAATGGCTCCTGCGGCAAGCGGTAAATCCGCAATAGACGACAATCGTTTTTTCCTTGTCGGCGCCGGCCGCGTCCAGGAGCGTCTTTTTGTCGTAAGGGGTGATTTCCTTTTCCGTTTTGGGCATCGGACCGTTGACCGCGCCCTTGATCCTAACCTTGGCGAAATCCTCTTTCGGCATCGTATCGATCAGGACCAGGGCTTTTTTCTCGGTGAGCCATTTGTTCAAGGTTTCCGTATCGACCAGCGGATAGCCGCCGGCTTTGACATCGGCCATGAGCGTCAGGGAGGCCTTTTCGATCGGCGCCTCCAGCCCCTTGGGCGACGTACCCACTCCGGCGCAGGCCGCCAGGGCCAAAACCGACAGCAACACCACGAACCCGTTCCATTTCTTCATAAAATTTCCTCTCCTTTCAAATTGAGTGCAATACGCTCGTATCGGGCGACGCCTTTCCCCAAAAGTTAAGCGGGGCCGCCAGAGCAACGTCAACGGCACAGCCGGGCCAAAGACAGACCAGCCCCTTTCGGACAGGATTTCCCTTCTTCTTTGAAATCAATTGTAATTTTATGGTCTTGATCGACCAATACACCCTCCCGATCGCGCCCTGCCGTGAACTCCGGGCAGGACCTTCAGGGGGCTAATCGGTCAGCGGGGAAAATACGGCAGGACGAGGATATTGGAGAACCGCCCGGGTTCTCTGTCAGCGCCTCATATTAAAGGTGTGAAAGGCAACAAAAGGTGCTTCACCGATCTTGCTCCATCCTTTTTCTCGTTTGACGACCAGCTACTTGCCAGTGGCGAAAGTATAAGGGCACCCGTTAAAACTGTCAACGGAAAATCCGTGATCGTTGTTATCATTGATCATTGGCAACTGCTCATTGAACATTAACGCCGTATCTGCTATGAGGGTTCAACAGGTTGCATCACCCCGCCAAGGGAATCGTTGGGAGAAGGTCATGGCCAAGCGCATCGAAATCGGGTTTCGGGAAGGGATCAGGGACGCCCTCGGAGAAAAGATCAAAACGAGGATCGTCGAGCACCTCCGAATCCCTGTGGATTCAGTAAAAACGATCGAAGTATACACCGTCGACGGCGACTTGACCTCGGAAGAGCTTGCGGCAGCCGCCTGCGGCCCCCTTTCGGACCCGGTCATCCAGCACTACGCCCTCGGGGGCGGCCTTGCCGACCGATTCGACTGGCTGATCGAGGTGGGGTTCCGACCCGGCGTCACCGACAACGTAGGCAAGACCGCTGCCGAGGCCATCGGCCTTCTGACCGGAAAGTCGTTCCGGGTCTACACGTCGCGCCAGTACGCCCTCAGCCGGACCACCGGCGCTCCCCTGAGCCGCCTGGAGGCGGAGCGGATCGCCTCGGAGCTTCTGGCCAACGAACTCATCCAGCGCTACGATCTCGTCGACGGCCGCACCTGGGACCGCATCAAGGGCAAGGAGCCCGTCGTCCCCCGCGTCGCCGGGAAGGAGCAGCCCCAAACCGACTTGATCGACCTTGCCATCGCCGACGAGGCGCTCGTCCGGATCAGCCAGGAGCGGGTCCTGGCGCTCACCCTCGAAGAGATGCGGATCCTCCGCGACTATTTAAAAAGCGAAAAGGTCCTCACGGCTCGTAAGAAAGTGGGGCTCGGCCCCCTGATCACCGATGCGGAATTGGAATGCCTCGCCCAGACCTGGTCCGAACACTGCAAGCATAAGATCTTCAACGCAAAAATCGCCTACAACGACGGCACGGGCAAGATCCGGGAAATCGATTCCCTCTTTTCGTCGTGCATCAAAAAATCGACCAAGGAGATCCGCGCCCGGATGGGCGAGAAGGACTGGTGCCTTTCCGTTTTCGTCGACAACGCCGGGATCATCCGCTTCACCGACGACTGGAACCTGGTCTTCAAGGTGGAGACCCACAATTCTCCCTCGGCCCTGGACCCTTACGGCGGCGCCCTCACCGGAATCGTCGGCGTCAACCGCGACCCCTTCGGCTGCGGCAAGGGGGCAAAGCTCATCTTCAACACCGACGTCTTCTGCTTTGCCCCGCCCGACTACGACAAGCCCCTGCCGCCCCGTGTCCTCCATCCCCGCCGGATCTACGAAGGGGTCCGCGAGGGCGTCGAGCACGGCGGCAACAAAAGCGGCATCCCGGTGGTCAACGGCTGCCTCGTCTTCGACGACCGCTACCTGGGGAAACCCCTGGTCTACTGCGGCACCGGCGGGATCATGCCCGCCCGGATCAACGGCAAGGTCACCCATACCCAGGAGATCCTGCCCGGCGATCTGATCGTCATGACCGGCGGCCGGGTCGGGAAAGACGGAATCCACGGTGCGACCTTCTCGTCTGAAGAATTGCATGAGGGATCGCCCGTGACGGCGGTCCAGATCGGCGACCCGATCACCCAGAAGAAGATGACCGACTTTCTGCTCCGCGCCCGGGACCTGGAACTCTACCGCGCCATCACCGACAACGGCGCCGGCGGCCTCTCCTCGTCAGTCGGCGAGACGGCGCGCATCTCCGGCGGCTGCGAGCTGGATCTTGCCAAGGCGCCCCTCAAGTACCCGGGCCTCAACCCCTGGGAGATCCTCATCTCCGAATCTCAGGAGCGGATGACCCTCGCGGTCCAGCCGGAGAAGATCGACGCCTTCTTGTGCCTCGCGAAAAAAATGGACTGCGAAGCCACGGTCCTCGGCACCTACACCGATACGGGCTGGTTCCACATCAAGTACAATGACCAGACCGTGGTCTACATCGACATGGACTTCCTCCACGACGGCCTCCCGCAGATGGAACTCAAGGCCGCCTGGCAGCCGCCGCACCACGCCGAGGCCGCGTTCCCCGAGCCCGCGGACTACAATGCCGCGCTGAAGGCCATGCTTAGCCGTCTCAACATCTGTAGCAAGGAGTCCGTGGTGCGCCAGTACGACCACGAGGTCCAGGGCGGGAGCGTGGTCAAGCCCCTCACCGGCGTCGCGAACGACGGGCCGTCGGACGCCGCCGTGATCCGGCCGGTCCTCGATTCTTTCGCCGGGGTCGTCGTCTCCAACGGCATCTGCCCCCGCTACAGCGACATCGACGCCTATGCCATGGCCGCCTGCGCCATCGACGAGGCGGTGCGGAACGCCGTCTGCGTGGGCGCCTCCCTGGACCACCTAGCGGGCTTGGACAACTTCTGCTGGTGCGACCCGGTCCGGTCGGAGAAGAACCCCGACGGCGAATACAAGCTCGCCCAGCTCGTCCGGGCCAACGAGGCCCTCTACGACCTGACCACCTTCTACGGCGTCCCCTGCATCTCCGGGAAGGACAGCATGAAGAACGACTACCAGATCGGCGACCTCAGGATCTCAATCCCGCCCACACTCCTCTACTCGACCATCGGCAAGATCGACGACGTCCGCAAGGCCGTGACCATGGACGTGAAAAGGCCCGGCGATCTGGTCTATGTCCTGGGAAAAACATACAAGGAACTGGGCGGCTCGGAGTGGTATGCCGAACACGGCGTGATCGGAAACTCCGTGCCCCAGGTGCGGCCCGAGCAGGCCCTTGCCCTCTACCGGGCCCTGGAAAAGGCGATCGCCCAAGGCCTCGTTCTTTCCTGCCACGACTGCTCCGACGGGGGCCTGGCTGTCGCCCTGGCCGAGACGGCCTTTGCCGGGGGACGGGGCCTCACGGTCGATCTCGGCTCGATCCCCATGGAAGGGACCCTCCGGAACGACGAGGCCCTCTTTTCCGAATCCCAGAGCCGTTTTGTCTGCACCGTGGCCCGGGAGAACTGCCTTGCCTTTGAGGCGATCTTGGCGGACTCGGCCTTTTCCCAAATCGGAACGGTGGACGCAGAAGAGGTGCTCAGCATCTACGACGAAAACGGAAAGCGCATCATCGCCGCGGATCTTGCGGAGCTGAAGGCGGCCTGGCAAAAGCCGCTGGCGGCCATGTAACAACAACCTGTCATTCCCGCGTTCATTTGTCATTCCCGCGAAAGCGGGAATCCAGGAAAAGCGGGAATCCAGTCGTTTAAAAACAAAAACGGGACCCCGTCCCGAAACAGGGTAGGAAGCAATGGCAAAGCAAATCAGGGCAATCGTCACCACGGGAAACGGCACGAACTGCGAGATGGAAATGGCCCAGGCCTGCAAACTTGCGGGCTTCGACCAGGTGGATATCGTCCACATCAGCGAGCTCCTCTGTGGGACGAAGCGACTCGACGACTACGACTTCCTGAACCTGCCGGGCGGCTTTCTCGACGGCGACGACCTGGGGTCGGCCAAGGCCGGGGCCAACCGGATCCTCCACGCCCGCGTCGCCGGCACCGACGAAAAACTCTTTGCCCAGTTCACCCGCTTCATTGCCCAGGGGAAGCTCATCCTCGGCGTCTGCAACGGCTTCCAGCTGCTCGTCAAGCTCGGGATGCTGCCGGGATTCGACGGCCATTACGACCGCCAGAGCGTCACCCTCACCTACAACGACTCGGGCCGCTTCGAGGACCGCTGGGTCCACCTCCTTGCTGATCCCGCCTCGCCCTGCATCTTCACCCGGGGGCTTACGAAAGTCTACCTGCCCGTCCGCCACGGCGAGGGAAAGTTCATCGCCCAGGACGCGGCGACGCTTGCACGCCTCCAGGCCGAGCACCTCATCACCCTGCGCTACTGCGACGCGCAGGGTCAGCCGGCAACTGCCTACCCTGCGAACCCCAACGGCTCGGTCGATGCGATCGCCGGGATCTGCGATGCCACGGGCCGGATCTTCGGCCTCATGCCCCACCCCGAGGCCTTTCTCCATCGGACCAACCACCCTCGCTGGACACGCGAAGACCTCCCCGAAGAAGGGGCGGGACTTCAGCTATTCAGGAATGCGGCGGGGTTTTTGAGGAACGCCACCTAGTAGTATAGAACTGCCGGTTATTGCCGTAGCATTGTCGAAGAGTTCCGATCGGTGTGGATCCGCTATTTGAGAAGCGCCTGAAGGGACAATGTGAAAGTCTCACCCATGGAGCGTTTCACGGTGATCTTCGATGCAACTCGCCCTGTTGACTAGAAAAGGAGGTATCAATTGAATCGAGCCAAGAAAGTAACTTTCAATCAATACCGATACCAAATTCTACCCACCACACAAGCAGTTCAGACTGATTTTTGCTTAGACATTAAGGGCGTTGAAGATTTACGAGCAAAGAAAAATGAGTTCTTCAAGAGATCGCTTTCTGAGATACAACAACTATCGTATCCACGAGGACCGATCTTGCATCGGAAGCTCTTACTCGACGATGAGATTCTACTTATTCAACTCGCGGTAGAACGTGACCTTCAACGGACCACAAGGGAGTTTAAAGACGAGACGGTTGAAAACTGGCCGGATATCTTAATTGCTATGAACAACAACCCCCATATCCAAACATGCCTGATTGAACAAGGTGGAGGATTTCAAGACACGGCCACAGTTGCGAAGTTGCTTTCAGATAATCTCAATGCTCTGCTCCTCCGATATCAGTTGTATGTAGCTTTTGAGCCAATCTATGAGAAAAAAGTGTTTTGGGATCTCGTTCGTAAGTACGAGGGTAGGATCACTCAAATAGAGTTTGAATTAATTTCACCGAATATGTCAAATATTTCCGGTGCACTTACCATCGATCTCGGAGCTCTGAACAGGAATACCAACACGCAGCGCACAAATATACAATTGAACAGCGATAAAAGTTCGGCACTCACACCGACAGAAAACGACCCCCTTGTCTCTGGGCTGGTTGATTATGCATCACAAGGAGGTGGCGATATTGCTGTAAGGGCGAAGGGAGTCAGCAAAAAGATCCATACGGCGCGAGGTGTGAACGAGGTTTACATTGATGAAATACTGCTCAAAGGATCTAACCCTGAGCTGTTAAGAGATATATTCAAGGATATTATGAGATGATGATTTTCATGACAATATGCACGTTTTTGGTCATCGGTTTCGCCATTAATGGTATTGCAAAGTTAATTGGCAGTAATTTTCTTTGCTCTTTTTTGGATCAGAATCTCATCCTTCTCTTAGTCGCACTTTTCGCAATAAACATAACAACCACAAGTGTCATTCTCACCAAGATGCGAGAGATAGCCGACCGACACCCGGAAGTGAATTTTAAGGGCACACGGTGTCAAATGAAAGCGTCGTCCTATGAGCAAGTGGGACTCATAATCGTAGCAACACTAATTGGTGTCCTGAAAGCATCTCCTTTGGTAGCTGGACACATTCCATATTATGACTTCATTCTTAACAGCCTTCTAGTTAGTACATTCGTCTACGCGCTGCACATCCTATGCGATACAGCAAAAGCAGTATACGTCATTCTTGATCACGGAAACTGAAAAAGGAACAATTGGGGATGTTCATATTTCTGCATCGTTCCCTTCCCACATCGCCGCGACGAGTGGATAAGGAAAATCAGTGACAGCAGACCTGAAGTGTGAGGCGCTCCGCTGAACTGCACACCTTCAGGAGGCTGAGAAAATTTTTCAGAGTCGGATTGCCTTTCGGACCGAGCATCCGACGCAGACTCTTCTCGTTGATCGCCAATTCCCGGGCGATCGCGGCAATTGACTCGGTGGCGTTCAGATAGTCGCGCAGCAGCGCCTTGCCTGTTTCCATGTCATCCATCAAAAAGGCGTTGGTCGCCTCAACGATCAATTCACTCCTGAAGGCCGGGTCCGATTTAACCCGCGCCATCACTGTATCCCTAAAATCTCTTGTTAGTGGCATATTCCAGTCCCCTGCTTACTGTCTTTTCCTCTTTTTATAGTCCGTCCAGCGTTCGCCGGCCGCGGCGATATCTTGCGCCTGACGCTTCTTTGAGCCCCCTCCAACGAGGACGACCAACTGTTCACCGTCGGTACCGAAATAAATCCGGTATCCAGGGCCGTAATCGATCTTCCGCTCGTAAACCCCGCCTCCGACGCTTTCGACATTAGATCTATTGCCTGTTCCCATTCGGATCAGGGCAGTTGTGACTTTGGCGGCGGCACGACCGTCGAGCTTGTCAAACCAGTCTCGGAAAGGACTTCGACCCGCGGCTGTCAGGTACTCGACAATCTTCATAGGCCCCTCTCAGCGCACACAAAGTAACATACATGTTACCAATTGTAAAGCTGATTATTATATCGCAGCCCCCGACCGGCGCAAGAGCGTTAGGCTTGACGCCAGAGTCTGGCGGGCATGCGGAATGCGCTTGCGCCATGATGGCAGATGATGCACACAAGCCACTGGAAGATCAATTAAAAATATTGGAGAAACGGTCATGGGTTCCTCCCGGCAAGCCAGGCGCGGCCTTTGTCGGTCAGGCGGTATTTCTGAAGAGAGCTTCTGGGCTTTTCAGGAACGGTCATTTCCAACAATCCCTCTTGCAACAAAGGATTAAGAACCTGGTCCCTGAACTTGGTGCGGTCTGTCCGCCCCGCGATCTTCATCAGTTCAGTTATTCCCTTTTCGATCTTCGACTTATGCAAGATTTCAACTTGGTGCCGACTTGGTCCCCACTTAGTCCTGACTGGGCGCTTGACTGGGTCGGCAGTGCCCCTCTCACTCGCCCACGACTTGCGCGGTGACTTGCGCGGTAACTGACGATTACGGCGAATCGGCTGACGATTGCCTGACGATTACCGAGTCGATAGATTCGTAGAAGCCGTCGATAGATCTGCCTCCGCCCTGAATGCGGTCTATTTTCCATCGGTCGATTAGCTGCTTACCTCGGTCGATTATCGGTTGATTTAGGAAGCAATTGGAAACGGGTTCATATTATTGCAACCGATCACGATCCGTGGAGCCGCAGAAAGCTTTTGTTTCAGTGATGACCGAAGATACGCGCAAGCCACTGGAGGATCAAGAGAATAAGTTGGAGATACGGTCATGTTTTCCTCCCGGCAAGCCAGGCGCGGCCTTGGTCGGTTAAGCGGTATTTCTGAAGGCGACTGCCCGGTTTTTCAGGAATGGTCATTTCAATCAACCCTTGCACCAGAGCCGGATGCAGGTAATTCGATCGAAAGGTGTATCGATGTTTGATTTTGATCGCTTGCCGCAGTTCTCTCGCAGTTCTCTCTCCTTCTTGGAGGACGAGCAGCAATCGTTCGACCGGGTCGTTTGACTGGGTCGGTGACTGGGTCGGTGACTCCTCTACTTTACCCTGGACTTGCGCGGTAACTTGCGCGGTGACTTGGGCCTGCCCCTTGCGCCAGAGGGTGAGGATGAAGAAGCCCGTTTCGGTGCAAAATTCAGGACGCCTCATGCCGGCCGCACGGCACCGCTCCAGCATATCGACCGTTCCCGTGCCGGCCTTCTCGATATATTTCGTCAGAAAGAGCGGTTCGGCGATCAGAGGATTGGGAGGCTGACTGGCATGGGGCTCGTAGAGCTTCTCCAGGGTCAGCGGCGGATGCAGCGTGCCGGGATTCCAGATCTCCAGGCGATCGGGGAAAAGCTGCACCTCCACGCTGGCATTGCTCGCGTAATCCCGATGGGCCACGGCATTGACGATGCCTTCCGCCACCACCTCCTCGGGGATGTCATATTCCACGGGCGCCTGGGGTCCTGCGACCCGGGTCCCCACGGACCGGTTCAGCTTGGACAGGACAAAGTCGATCGCCTGATCCACGAGATCGAAAAGCGTCCCCTTGTAGATCTGATAGGAGGGAATGGGCTTGCGCTTGGCCAGGGTGTGAAAATGCATGCACTTCAGCTCCGAACTGATGAGGAAACGCTGGGGCGCCTTGCCGAAAAGCAGAATGGCGGCGTGATTGGGAAGTCCGCGATCCAGCAGATCCAGGTGGGCCAGGACATCGGCGACGGGTGTCTCGACGGGCAGGGCATAGTCGCGCTCGTACTGCGCCCGCCTCAGAAATTTTTCGACCTTTTCCGGGGAGATGTCTTCCAAAGTGGCGTTTTTCGCCACAGCGGCATCAAAGGGCGAGGTCCGCAAAAGCCCCCTTTCTTCCAGATAGTTCACTAAGGAGACATAAACGGCTGCCGTCAACTCCGGCATGCCGGAGAAGCGCCGCCGGATCAGTTCGGTGCCGGCCCGGGCAATGAGGGCCGCCATCTTGGGATGAGGCGCAGCGCCGCCGCTTTTGACGAAGATGAACCGGGGCCTGGACAATTCGCCCGCCAGGGCGAACTCCCGCTCTGTCGGGGAGAGGCCTTCGCTATCCTCACTGCCGTATTCCTGCCCGAACAGGCCGAGATAGACGTCGCAGCGTTCCACCTCGTCGAGGTAGAGTTCGTCGGGCCTGCGGTCCTGGGCCGGCACATCCTCGAACAGGAAGACTTCGCAGCATCTCCGGAAAAGCGGATCGCCCCGCAGATAGTCGCGCAGGGCCGCTCGCTCGGCGACGAATTCACTCTGCACGGAACTGATGAAGATGCGAATTTTTCCATTCATGGAGCAACCAGCCTGTGAAAGATGGCAACAAAGAGAGTAACGGGTGGCGCAACCGCCAAATGCCGCTATGTCGGCTCAACATTTTCTTCCCACTTCGGCGCGCTGAAGTGACTTATCTACATGATATATATAAGCGTCTTACGCGTGACGATAAAGTTTTGCAGCTCTCCGCAAGCGGCGGAAAACTGCGATCTTCACTTACTCAGCGGCAAGGCGCCGGCATTGCGTTCCTGGGTGGATCAGCTTCGCGTTCCTCCGCTGATTCTTCGAATTCACACCGCTTTTCCCCAGTTTTTCACCGCCCGGGTAATGGCCGCTTCCAGGATTTCCTTCATGGCGTTCATGGCGTCGATCAGGGCGGCCCGGTCGTCGGCGGAAAAGGCGGGGAAGTCGATCTCGTCGATCTTGCTTGCCGCAAGGGCGATGTTCGCCGTGAGGGCCTCCGTCTTGGTGCGCTTCCTCGCCGCAGGAACAGCGGCAGCGGCGGCCTCCTTGGCTGCGGCCTTCTGCTGTTTTTCCTTATACTGGTTGAATTGGGTCACCATGCCCCGCTCCTGCTTCTTCCGGGCGATCTCGACAAGGACCCTCTTCGGAACCAAGGGGTTTTGGCGGCATTCGTCCCGGATCTCTTTGGGGAGCCGGTTGAGCGAAAGGGTCTCGGAGATGGTGGGAACGGATTTACCGATGATCTGGGCCAGTTGATCCTGCTGATAGGCATGGGCATCCATGAGGCGCTTCAAGGCCTCGGCCTCCTCGATGGGAGTGAGGTCCGCGCGGAGCAGGTTCTCCACCAGGGCCATCTCGGCGCAGTTGTCGCCGTTGACGAAGACGGCGGGAATGGCGGGCAGGCCCGCTTTCCTTGCCGCGGCGCAGCGCCGCTCGCCGGCCACGGTGTAGACGAGCCCGGTAGCCCCGTCCTGGCGGCAGACGATGGGCTGGATGACCCCCATCTGGCCGACCGAGGCGGTCAGTTCCTCCAGGGCCGCGGGATCCATGTATTTGCGGGGCTGGTTCGGGTCCGACTGCACTTCGGCCAGGGGCACCTGATAGAGTTGTCCGGGTTGATAGGCTGTCATGGGTTGATCCTCCTTTTCTCGTCAAAAATGGGTTTGTCGAGAACAGGGACCGTCGGTGGGCAAGGGATGCGTCCACGGCAATGCAGGTGTCACATAAGCGACGACGGCCCCGAGCCTAAGCCGGGGGACGAACGGCAAAACAGGGAACGGCGGAACGATGGATCGGAGAAGCAGCGGAAAAGCTAAAAGCGTAGGTGGCAGTGATGGCTGAAGATACACGCAAGGCCGGGAAAGATCAAGAAAAATTTCCTCACCGCGCCCCGGCCTTCCGGAGCAATTCGACGATTTTTGTGAAGGGGACGCGGTTGGCGAGCTGAAGGGCGGTCAGATTCGGCGTGGGGGCGTCGTTCACGCGGATCCCGGCCCGGATCAGGAGTTCGAACTTTTTCAGATACCTGTTCGTGACCGCCGTTTCATCCATGGAGATCTTGTATTCACCATGGGCGGCCAGCAGGTTGTGCACAAGGATGTTGCGCTTCTCGTCGTTGAGGTGGTTCACGTTGGCGCCCGATTTGATCAGGAAGGCGACCACCTCGGGGTTCGTGACGGTGAAAAGCGGGGTGGAGCCGCCGTTGTTCGTCTGGTTGACGTTGGCCTTTGCCGCGACGAGTTCCCGGGCCACGGCCGGCACATTGGATTTGAAGAGCGCCGATTCGCCGAACTCCCCGGGCTCGTTGACCCGGATGCCGCCGACGCCGAGGAGCGTCTTGAGCCGGGCGGGATTGCCGACCAGGGCGGCGTTGCAGAGCGGCGTGTTTCCGCTTCCGTCCTTTCCGTTGATGTCGGCCCCGGCCTTGACGAGGGCCTTGACCACCGTCGCGTAATCGTCGTTTCCGTTTTGGCTTTGGCGCTGGCGCGTAATGACGTTGAGCGGGTCGTCGCCGATCCGGTCCTTCACGTCCCCGCGGCCGCCGGCCGCCAGCAGGACCAGCATCAAGGGGTATCGGTCCTCCAGCGCCGCGATGTGGAGGGGCGTGTGCTTATTTACGTTGGCGGTCTGGTTGATGTCGTACTTGTAGGCCTGGTAGAGCTTCACCGTCTCCGCGAGGTCGGCGCGGGTGAGCCATTCCTTCTGCTCCAGTTGCTCGCGGGTGACTGCGATGTGCTGGCTCTTTAAGATCTCCAGGGCCTTTTTCTTCTCCGCCTCGCTCGTGATGTGGGCAAAGGTGGTGCACCAAGCCTCCAGGGGCGAATATTGCTTCTTTTCCGAGCGGACAAAGGGATTCGCGCCGTTTTCCAGGAGCGCCCGCTGCATCGCCGGCTTCTTCGCGAGATAGAGTGCCGTCAGCCCGTCGACGTTCACGAAGTTGACGTCAGCCTGGTAACGGAGGAGCAGCTTCACCATCTCGAGGTTGCCGCCGTAGACCGCGGTTTGCAGGATGCTGTTCCCGTTCGCCGCGCAGCCGTTGGGCGAGACGCCCGCCTGGAGGAGGCGCGTCGTGGCGCTAAGGTCGTTCTTCAGGACCGCCGTGAGCAGCTCCCGCTCCTGAGGCGCAAGCGGCGCGGCGGCCCGGGTTTCCATGCCCGCGCAGGCGGTCAGCAACAGCATCGCCAGGACGCCGATCACGGCAAGAACCTTGGTTTTCAGTGAACCGCATCTTCCCATACTTCCCTCCCCCTACGACGCAATGCCAAGTCATGAACGGGTCGTCAAGGCGTCCCGCATTGTCGGCCGGATTGCACGGCGAACACGAGAAACCGCCTGGAAGCGCTTTTGGATTGGCCAAGGACTCTCGCTTTGGTCGAGGGACTATAGGGAGAAGCGCCGTAGGTGTCAAGGGAAATGGGGTTCCAGCCCCAGGTAGCCCAGGAGCGCTCCTATGAGCGCCAGCGCATTGGAGACCACGATGGAGAGCCAGTCAGGGATGCTCCCCCGCAGGATCACCAGGATGAGGACGACGCACTACAGGGTATCGCCATACCGCTTTTCCTATTGGCCGATCAGATCGCGATACCACATACAACCCACAAAGCAGGCGAACTGTCGTTGCTGTAGGTCCGAACCACTCGGAGGGTTTTGCCAATGATCTCTGCATTTCGCGTAGCACTTATCGGCAATCTGCTGTTTTTGCTCATTATCGATGCAGGTCCCGGTGCAAAGCCCGGCCGCAAATGCGGTGGATGGTAAAAGGGGCAACGGCAAGGTCGCAAGAGCCGCGAAAGGGACCGAAAAGACCACAGAGAAGACGACGATCAATTTCTTTAATTTTGGGTTCACAGAAACCTCCCGGGGATATTTTATTTGCAGTAGACACAGCAAATATTGTTCCGACCATAGCAAAACATTCATAAAATGTTAATACATCCTGCCCATGCCATGCTTTCCGGCCGGCCTCCGAGTCTCCAGGTCGGGGACCAGCCTGCGGGAACGGCAGTCCAGGTCTTGGGGCTGCCGGTCATGCCTGACGTTTATACAATAGGGATGTCGCGGATGCCGGAAGATCCGTGATGCCTATAAAATGGGCATGCCTGGCTGCGCAGTTGGCAGATGCGGACCGTTTTGTCCGGCCCCCAAGGAGGATGAAAAATCTAACTACCGGGAAAAACACCATATCAATGCATGGCATCGAATATGCTTTTGTGGTAAGCAACGATCAACAAGCATAAGGAGGCATGCAGAAATGGTTAGGAGAGTACCGAAAGCATTTTATGGAATCACGCTCCTGCTGCTCGTGCTCTTGGCGGCCTTTTCGGAGGCCCAGGCAGCGACGGTGCAGATCAGCAACCAGTGCAATGTGGCTGTGCACCTGTGGGGGTATTCAGAGGGGAGAGAAAACGCAAGCGCGCTCCTCTTTGACCGGAACGTGATCAGCAAGAATTCCGATACCGTCAATACCGCCGCCGGGGTAAAGACCGTCAAGATCGAATACCAGCAGTTTTATCAACAAACGCCATTGGGCACGGTGACCAATTGGCGGTATTTTGACGGGACCAAGAACCTGCGGGTCAATCTGACGACCGGCGATGTCGGGGCCTGTACGATCGCGATCACTGAGTACTAGCCACTGCCCAGTGCGGGGATAATGCCCCCATCGTGGCAAGGATGTTAGGTATCGGCAACCATGAGGTCACAGAAAAAAAACGTTCTGCTGTTTTTGGCGTTCATCGCCATTGTTTTTTCAGATGTCTGCTTTGCCCAGAACCCGAGCCCGATATGGGCGAACAGAGACATCCCTGTCCATATCGCTGAAAAGATGAAAAAAACTTCCTGGAAGGAAGGCTGTCCGGTGCCCATAGAAGGTCTTGCCTACCTACAGTTGTCCTACTGGGGGTTTGACGGCCGGGTTCACAGCGACGGGGAATTGATCGTGAAGAAAGAACTGGCCGAAGAGGTCCTGGCGATCTTTCAAGAACTTTACAGCAACAAATTCCCCATCGAAAAAATTAGGCTCATCGATGCATACGCCGGGAAAGACGATCCTTCGATGGAGGACAACAATACGTCGGCATTCAACTGTCGGCCCATCACCGGCAAAAGCGCCGGTTTTTCCCTGCACAGCTACGGCACCGCGATCGACATCAACCCCCGAATCAATCCCTACGTGAAAATCGTCGCCGGCAAAACCTTAATCTTACCGGCAAACGGGGAGAAGTTCGCCGACAGAAAGTCGGATCACAAAGGGATGATCCAAGAGGGAGATGCCGATCCCTGCTACCGGGCCTTCGTAAAAAGAGGCTGGACCTGGGGAGGCACCCAAAGCTGGTTTTCCAAAAGCGGCAACCGGGATTACCAGCACTTTGAAAAGTAACCGGCCGGGCAGCGGCGGGTTATTTTTCGCAACATCAAAAACCTCCCTAATCCTGAATGCGCCCGAGAAACTTGCATTCGCCGACCGGAACGCGCATATCCATGTCCGTCCCGCTTTCCCGGTGGTCGAGGTATTCGCCGGCCCCGCCGGCGACCCGCCCGAGCGCGAAGGCGAGAAAGGGCAGATCGACGGCCCGCTCGACCGTGATCTTCCGGTCCACCAGAAGCGGCCAGGCGATGCCCATCAGGATGCAGGTGAGCGCGGCATCGACATTGACGGCATGGACCTTGTTGGTCACCCCCGACTCGGTCAGGCCCCGGGTCAGCCGGTGGTAGAAATCTAAAAATACGTTGTAGATCTTCCGCTTCTGTAGATAGGCAAAGACGACCCGCTCCCGGGGGTCATAGTTGACCGGTTCCCTGTTGAAGACCGGATGGCCCAGGCAGGGGACATTGGCGTAATCGAGGCCGGCTTCCTTGGCCACGGACTTCCTTTCCCGGAATTTCTTCACGAACTCGCCGACCAGCGCATCCAAGTCCACCCCGTGCTCCTTTTCGTAAGGGTCGGTGAGCCCGCTTTTGCCGAAGACCTCGATGAGCATCTGGGCCGCCTCCCGCCCGTTGCCGCCATGGACGGTTCCGATGGCGGCCAGGGTCGCGATCATTGCCGTATTCGGCGCATTGCCGGCGCTGGCCGAAAGCTTGGGCCCCTGGCTGGAAATCGTGCCGGGCCCGTTGGTCAGGGAGGCGATCAGCCCCATCTCGAAGAGCTTGATCTCGAAGACATGCCGGGGCGGCTGGCCGAGCCAATAGAGCAGTACCGACTCGGCAAAGGAGCCTTTTTTCAT
This sequence comes from Deltaproteobacteria bacterium, assembly GCA_021817825.1. GTDB lineage: Bacteria > Desulfobacterota > Syntrophia > Syntrophales > UBA5619 > JAKAFS01. Next base: position 47,835 of record JAKAFS010000015.1, read on the forward strand.
GAGGTTCATCACCGAATAGCCGTAGATGCGGGGCGTGATGCCGTCATTGGACGAGGCGTGGGACGCGTTCCGCATCGATTGGCGCGTGGGAAGACGGCCGATGCCGGACTTGACATATTGCTCGACCAGGGAGCCGTAGGGTTCGGGAATGACTGCCGGATGGAGAATCAGGTCGCGCGGCAGCTTCCGCTCAAAGGAACCGAGGTTGATGAACCACGGCTTGAGCGCAATCGGCTCGGTCGGATGGAAGTCGGTCTTGATGCCCAGCGCTTCGGTCACCGCCATGGCTGCGGGAACGAGGTCATGGAGCGCGTTCACCCGGATGCCCCGCTTTTTTTCAGCCAAAAGCGCGATCGCTTTTTTAGGCTGGTCCGGGTCGAAAACCGGAGTCTGGAAATAGTCGTCAAACATTTTCATCTTCGCCGACGCGGTGGTGTTCGGTCCTTCGACCACGGCGCCGGCGTGGCCCAGAGACACGGAGCGGCCCTCGGCGAACTGTCCCGACACATAGACCAGGACCGGTTTCGGCTTCTTCAGGGAGCGGAGATAGGCAACGGCTTCCTCTTCGTAAACACCGCCCGGCTCGACATAGAGGATGATCAGCTGGGTATGGGGGTCCTTCATGGCCAAAGGCAGCAGCTCCTTGATCGGCGTCAGGATCAGCAGGTCTTTGCCGGTCGAGATGCCGTAGGAGATTCCCATGCCCGCCGATTTGAGATAGGTCGCAATGGTGTTGACCATATTGCCCGAATTGGACATGATGCAGACGCTTCCCTGCTGGAAGGTCTCGTCGGGCGAATCGCCGCCCACGGCGCCGGCGCGCATGCGGTCGTGGGCATTGATGACGCCGAGCGTGTTGCAGCCGAAGATGTCGATGCCGGCATTGTTGGCCAGGGACTTGAGTTTGGCCGTCACTTCGATGGAGACGTTCTCGGTGATGACGAAAATGGTCTCCACGCACTTTTTGCCGTGCTCCAGCACCTCCTTGACATCGCCGTACACGGCGTCCGGCGGCGAATAAACGATGATTTTATTCGGTTTTTTAGCATCGGGAAAGGCTTTGATCATCTCTTCGAACTGGCCAAAAACCGGGATCGGCCCGGCCCCCGGCACCTCCACGGTCTGACCGGCCTTGCCGAGCGCCCAGCCGGCCACGACGTTGCCGCAGTACCGCTGCGAAATGACCGAGACCTTCGAGGCTTCCCGGCCGGTAATGTTGGATACGGCGATCCGGTCGCCCTTTTTCAGAATATCGCTCAGGGATTCGGCTCTCATTTATCGGCCCTCCTTGACTTTGTTTCGCTGCTGTCGACGAGCCTCGCCGCATAGGCGGCCACCAGCGTGATCGGGGTATCGGGCCCGAAGAGGACATAGGGCATGTTCAGGTTTTCCAGCGTCTTTTTCATGACCGCGAAGCCCTGGACCAGACCGGGTCCGCCCCGGCCGATGACGACCGGAATGTGGATCGGGCCGTGCTGGCCGACCCATTCCTCCAGGGCGTCGGCAATGGCGGCGAAGGTCACGTCGACCTGGGTATTGTTGGCCTTCCCGCCCAGGATGAGGAGCAGGGAGGCGCCGGCGAGTTTGTGGCGGAAGCAGATCTCGGCGGTCTTCTTCATCCGCTCGTAGGGTGGATTGCCCCCGAAATCGGAGAGGAAGATGGGATCGCCGCCGCATTGGGCCAGGGTCTCGATGATGATCGTGCTGGCGCCGCCGCCGAAGAGGATGGGCAGGATCTTCTTGCCGCCCAAGCTCGACACGTGCGCCTGTCCCTGGTGGCTCGCCGCCGACCAGAGGCGCATCTCCTCGTCGAAGGCCTCTTCGGCGCTCGGATACTCGGGCAGTTCGAAACCGATGTCCCGGAATTTGAAGTTGTTTTCATCGAAGGTGGCCTTAAAGTCGCAGGCGAAGATCTTTTCGTCTTGGGTCACCCGCCAGGGATTGATTTCGCAACTCTGCATGCCCGTCGAGATGAACATGTCCCACTGCTTGACGAAACAGCGGGCCAGCGCCGAATTCAGGTTTCCCTGTAAGCCGAGTTTCGAAAGGGCCTCCGAGGCCTGGTAGGCGTTCAGACCGCGAAAGACATCGACCGGGATTGTGACCTTGTTGGCAGCGGGGATGGATTCGACCTCCATGCCGCCCTTGAGCGAAACGGTGAAAGAGGGGGAAAGGAACTTCGAGTGGTAGGTAATCGCCGAAAACAGTTCCATGTCCGCGGGCACGGCCTGGACCATATAGGCCGTGCGGGGCTGAAGCCCGCCCACCTCCGTGGCCGCCACCTTTTTCAGGAGCTGCACGGCCTCCCGGTAATCGCCGACCTTATGCACCGCTCCGGCCTTGCCCCGCTTTCCGGCCAGCACATCGGGCTTGACGATGCCGCTCTCCCAGACCTGGAGCCTGCACTTGACCTCCGATTGATTCACCGGTTCAACGACAAAATCCGGGGCCGGAATTTTGAACCTTCCGGCCAGCTGCTGTAGAAACGTCAATTCACCGATCTTGGCACTCATAGCCTAGCCTCCTTTGCGGCACTTAAATAAAGAAACGGTCCCTGGACGCCAAAATGGAAAGCAGAGCGAAAAAATGATCGCGGAAAATCAGCAGCGTGAATGAATAGCAAGGCAAAAAATGCAGGATTGGACAATGCAGCGCGAGGATCGAAGCCGGTAAAATTCATTTTCGCCACTCCCCATTCTCATTGCAAAAACGGACATTGCGCTCGCAACAAGCACCCTCGCGGCAGGATCTTCTGCAAGGAGGGCTTAGCCCATTCTTCCCGGGCCTCAGAGGACGCTGACAGGGTTTTTGCAACCTTCAGCAGTCGCTATGTAGAATTACCAACGGTAAGATACCGACATTGCAAAAACAAAGCAAGTCCATTGTACAGAATCGTGACGCTAATTGAAGAAGAGGTAGACAGCGATGATGATGAGTTCCATGGTCACGAGGAGGGGAAGCGTATGTCGATACACCTTCCCCATGGTGGTCTGGAAGTACTCCACCGAAAGACAGAAACACAGGTGCGCCGGGGAAAGCATCTGTCCTATCATTCCACTGCCGCTGGCCACCAGCAAAGCGGTGGTATGGATTCCCGAACCATCGATGATATAAGGCATCAGCAGCGGCAGGGAAATGCCGGCGATGGCCGCTCCGTAACCGAGGGTCGCACCGATGAGCAAAGGCAAGCCTGCCAGCATCAGGATGGGGGGAAGCCCGATCGCCTTCATGTCCGCAATCAGGAAACTGGCGGCGTTCGAGTCCTTGGCGGTCATTTGATAGACCATCACGGCCAGCAGCATCAGGAGGATCTGGGGATTGAAGGCGTATTTGAGCGCCTTCTTCATTTCCGTCCCCGTTGGCTGCTGCTGAAGGACGATCACCAGCAGCACCGACGGGAAGGCAACCCAGGCAGGGACTTTCGCAAAGACCAGGACAACCAGCAACAGTATCGGCCAGGCGGTTTTGACCAAATCCAACAGGATATTTTTGATGGGCTCTCTGGCGGTATTTCCGGCAGGCGGCACTGCCCGCATGGTCCGGTAATTGGAGGCAATGCCCAGGACGCTGGCGACAAAAGTCATGGGGAACAGCGTTCCGACGACGGTGGCAATGGGAACCCCCAAGACGGTGCTGGTAACGACGATGGCGGGATAAAAGGGCAGCGAATACTCCCAGATGTGCCGAAACCAGTAATTGGTAAAGGCAATGCGTTCCCGGGTCAGCTTCAACTTTTCCGAGAGTTTGTTTACGGCCGTGGCCGCCACCAACGCCCCGGCCGGCATGGGCACCAAACCGATCACGACGGGCAAGGCATGAATGGCCAGCTTGGGGCCGATGTGCTCCAGCGTCGTCGCCAGTCTGTTCAACAGCCCCTTTTGCTCCAGCAGGCTGCTGAAGGCCATCGTACAGGGCACGACGATCAGCAATTGCCAGGTTTGCTTGTCTGCCATGGTCTCGATAAGCAGACGAGGCACTTCCCCGAAGGGGATGACGAAGGCAATCAGCAGGGCGGACCCCGCAAGAACGCCCAAGGCGATGGGCGCCCGGAGCCTGATAAGGACTAAAATGACGACCAGAGAGAGCAGCAATGCCAGTGAAGGATTCAACATGTTTTCAGCCTTAGTCGATAAATAGTGGACTCACGAACGACACTCCTTGCGAGCCGGGTATGGGCGTCCGGAACAGGGCACGCCAACGTTTGTTTCCATAGCACATCCCCTGCGCCCACGCAACAAACCATAATTACTAATATTTATCAAACGATAGGCCGCACATCGAGCCGTGCGCGGTGGGGATGCGGGAGGAACGACCCGGCAAGGAGCGGATCAGAGGAAAGGGAAGCCTAGGCTTTCTTCTTGAACATCTTGATGAATTCCATGAACAGGTCTTTTTGGAAATGATCGATCATCTCGTCGTGCATGATCTTCAATGCCTCGACGGGCGGCAGCTTTTTCCGGTACGGGCGATCCGAGGTCAGGGCGTCGTAGACATCGGCAATGGAGCAGATCCGCCCATAGACATGGATCTCCCCTCCCCGAAGCCCCTTGGGATACCCTTTGCCGTCAACCCTTTCATGGTGCTGGAGAACGATGATTCGCGACTCCTCCGTAAGCTGCTTCGTTTCGTGGAGCAGCTTGTACCCCAGCGAAGGGTGGCGGCGCATCTCCTGCATCTCCGCATCGGTCAGCCGGCCGGGCTTGGTGATGATGGCCGGGTTGATCGAAACCTTGCCGACATCGTGCAGGAAAAACCCCACCCCCAGCGCACGCATGTCATGATTGGTGGCATCTTTGAAAAGGGCTTTGGCCAGGGCGATGCTCAGCACGCCGACGCTGACCGAATGGGTATAGGTGTAATAATCATGGGAGGTGATATCCAGCAGGTAGTGCAGCGTTTCATCGTCCGTCAGGATCAGGCTCACAACCTCGCTGATGGCTTTTTGGGTCTCCTTCATGTTCTGAACGGTAGGACTTTCCAACAGGCCTTTCATCATGGTGATGGAATGCTGGCGGACAAGGACGGATTTTTCCGCAGGCGGCAGCGATCCGTCATGGATGACCGCGATGAGATCCTCGGTGGCGACCTTCCGGGCCGCCGCCGGCGGTTCGGGCCCGGAGGCGGTCGGCGGCTTTTCCGCGGGGGCTGTTTGCCCTTGTACAAGACGGCTGCGGGCAGGGTCGATCGGGATGCTTTTGAGCCCGAGCCCTCTGATTTTTTGGATGTCCGTCTCGGATTCGATGAGAAAATGGTTTTTCAAAAAGGGGTGCTCGTGCCAGGAGAGAGGCAGAACCACATACATGCCGAGCTTCAATTCGCCTGGATCGACCACCTGGAAATCAGCATTTCCCATAAATACCCCTTCCACTTTTGCGGCTTCCGCTTTTGAGGCCTGGATGAATGCTCCATGACCCTGCCTTTATATTCGGCATTGCCATGAAAAAGCTTTAATTTTCTTCCAAAGACGGACAACGGATCAATAAGAACGCAAAAGGATTGGATACTTGCCAATACTGCGCTTTAATCGCTCATCGACCATTCAATCTCTCGATTTCACTATGACGCCGATCGCCCCTTCGGCAGCTTCCGAGAAATGGGCCGACCGGATGCTCTTCGGTAAGGAGAGCATCCGGAGGGCGGCATGCAAAGGTCCGTTCAATATTCACCGGCGAATTGCCTGCCTCCGATGACGGCTCTCAGGGCGGCTACGAAGCTTTTCATTCGTTCTGTCTGGACATTCATCTCTTCCCAAGCCGAAGCGGATTCTTCCGCCGAGGACGCCGTCTGCTGCGTCACCTTGTCCATTTCCACGACGGCCCGGTTGATCTGTTCGATCCCCAGAGACTGCTCATGGGAGGCTGCCGCGATTTCGCTGACCAGTTCGCCCACTTTGGACGTGCTTGTCGATACGCCGGCAAAGGCCTCGTTGGCTTTTGCCGCCAGGCTGGAACCTTCCTTTATTTTCTTGACCGTGCCTTCGATAAGGCCGGCGGTGTTCTTTGCCGCCTCGGCGGCCCGCATGGCAAGATTTCGCACCTCGTCGGCGACGACCGCAAACCCTGCGCCGGCTTCACCGGCCCGGGCGGCTTCCACCGCGGCGTTCAGGGCCAGCAGATTCGTCTGAAAGGCGATTTCATCGATGGTCTTGACGATTTTGGAGGTTTCTTCACTGGCCGTGGTGATCTCGCTTATCGATTTGGTCAGACTGTCCATGCTTTCATCGGCCGCTTGAATGACTTCGCTGGTCTGCTTCATAAGGCCGTTTGCCTGGGCGGCATTGCCGGCGTTTTGCTTCGTCATCGCCGACATCTCTTCGAGCGACGAGGAGGTCTCCTCGATGGCCGAGGCCTGTTCCGACGCCCCTTCGGCAAGGGACTGGCTGGACGCGCTGACTTGATGGGATGCCGCCGCAACCTGATTGGCCGTTTCGTCCATCCGATCCAAAGCGCTGTTGATGTGCGCGGAAATGGCCCGTGCCAGGAACATCACCACCAGAATGCAGACCGCGATCATTAAGCAGGTAATGCCAATCTGCTTGTAGCTGTCGATTCGGGACTCTCGTTTATCGACGCCGACAAACCACATGCCGACGATCTTTCCGTCCTTGTCTTTGAGCGGGGCATACTTCGTCAGATGAAGCTTGCCGACCACCTCGGCATCGCCGACGAACTCGCCGCCCCCTTTGAGAACGGCGGCTTCCACTTTCGGGGCCACCTTCGTTCCCACAGCCCTTTTCCCTTCCACCTGCACGCAAGTCGCCACCCGGATATCGCCGCGGAAGATCGTCGCCGATTCGCCCGTTTCACTCTTGATCTTGTCCACGACCTCCGTTTCCCCTTCGATGAGCTTGTCGCCCTTGTAGAGCTTCTCGTCGCGAACATTCCACTCACCCGGATATTTATCGTTGAGATAGGCATAGCCCAGAGCATGGATGGTATTGAGTTCTTTGGTCGTCATCCGGGTGGCTTTCATGCTGTCAAAGAGAAAAAAGACCGTCCCGAAGATGATAAACAGCACGATGCAGGGTAAAAGAATCTGCCACGTCAAAGAGAGTTTTTTGAAGTTCCGCATTGCATTTTTCCTTTCCTCCCCGGTAAACGGTGAGTTCTGTGTGATCCCGCTGTTTTTAGAAATTCTGAAATCCTTCTGCCTCAAAGGGAATGCGCTTCTGGGCCCGGTGGCGCGAACGGACCGTCAGGCGCCGGCGCGCAGCCGCCGGACGGACGTCTCCGGCAATCTGAGCGGCATGGCCGCCCGGGCGGAGATGCCCGCCGCCGCAATGTCGTCCCTGTTCCCGCTGACCACCGCAACCAGCGCTGCCACAAGCCCCCGTATCTGCGCTGCCTGGGCGTTGAGCTCCTCGGCGGCGCTCGCCGACTCCTCGGCATTGGCCGCCGTCTGCTGCGTCACCTTGTCCATCTCCGAGACGGCCGTGTTGACCTGGTTGATCCCATGCGCCTGCTCATCGGAGGCGGTGGCGATCTCGTCGACGAGATGGGCGAGCTTCTCGGAAATGGCGGCGCTGGCCTTGAAGGCCTCCTGCGTCGTGGACGTCAACTGACTGCCGTTGTTGACGGCCTTGATCGTGTTCTCGATCAGGCTGTTCGTGTTCCTGGCGGCCTCGGCCGACCGCATCGCGAGATTGCGGACCTCGTCGGCGACGACCGCGAAGCCGGCCCCCGCCTCGCCGGCGCGTGCCGCCTCGACGGCCGCATTCAGGGCCAGCAGATTCGTCTGGAAGGCGATCTCGTCGATCGTCTTGATGATCTTGCCTGTTTCGGCGCTGGATTTGGTGATCTCCCGGATCGCCTCGGCGAGTTCCCCCATGTGCCGGCCGGCGCTCTCCCCCACCGCCTGGAACTCATGCATCATCGCCTTGGCCTGGTTCGCGTTATCGGCATTCTGCTTGGTCATCGAGGACATCTCCTCCAGCGAGGACGAGGTCTCCTCCAG
>JAKAFS010000184.1 GCA_021817825.1 Deltaproteobacteria bacterium
TCCGCCATCTCGATGATGTTGAAGGTGAATCGTTTCACGCCGGAATCGACATCGCTCCCCACGCAGCCCAGGAGCAGGCCCATCGCCACCATCGCGAGCGACTTGACCATGTCGCCGTGGGCGAGGACCGCCGCCGTGACCAGCCCCATCAGCATCAAGGAAAAATACTCCGCCGGGCCGAACTTGAGAGCGATGACGGCGATCGGCGGCCCGAACATCGCGATCAGCAGCGTACAGAAGGTCCCGGCAAAAAACGATCCGAGGGCGGCAATGGCGAGCGCCGCCCCGGCGCGCCCCTGGCGCGCCATCTGATAGCCGTCCATGCAGGTGACCACCGCCGACGTCTCGCCGGGGAGGTTGACCAGGATTGCGGTGGTCGAGCCGCCGTACTGGGCGCCGTAGTAGATGCCGGCCAGCATGATCAGCGCGGCGGTCGGCGACACGTTGAAGGTGATCGGCATCAGCATCGCGATCGTCGCGAGCGGCCCGATGCCGGGGAGAACGCCGATCAGCGTCCCCAGCAGACAGCCGAGGAAGCAATAGAAGATATTCTGCAGCGTGAACGCCACACTGAATCCGAACACCAGGTTATGGAATATCTCCATGACGATCTCCTTACGCGAGGCCTTTGATCAGGGGATAGGGAAGGCCGAGCCCCCAGATGAACAGGGCCACCGAAAGGGCGCCCAGAAAGAGGGTCAGCAGCAGGACCTCGACGAAACGAAACTCCCTTCCCGAGGCTGCCGAGATGAAAACCAGGGCCGCAAGCGCGGGGATAAAACCCGCCAGTTCCATCAGGACCCCGAAGATGACGATGGAGAGGGGCAGAATGACCAGGGCCCGGATGGACCAGTTGCCCTGGATCTTTTCGTTCTTGCGGAGCCCCCTGAGCATGACGTAAATGCCGAATGCAATGAGAATCCCGCCCAGAACCATCGGGAAGTAGCCCGGCCCCATATGCAGAGACGTACCGAAGGGGTAATTCCGGGCGACGAACATCGCCCCGGCGCCGGTCCCGGCGAACATGATGCCGGCCCAGAAATCCTTGTTGCTGCTCAAATCCAGTTTCATCGCTCACTCCTTTTCACAGAATCCCTTGCGTTAACGATCCGGCGCAACGATTCGCGTCCGAAGCGTCATCATCCCTTCGATCGCGCACTCGACCACATCGCCGGGCTTGAGGAAAAGCTCGGCGGCGTTCGGTTTTCCGATCGCAGTCCCCCCGGGGGTCCCCGTCGCGAACATATCCCCCGGCTCAAAGGGGATGAAGCGTGAAAAATGTTCCATGATGTCCGGCAGCTTCCATATCTGATCGACGGTGTTGAACCTCATCCGCCGCTCGCCGTTGACCGAACAGGTCATCCAGAGATCGTAGGGATCGCGGATCTCGTCCAGCGTGATGATGCAGGGGCCGAGCGGTCCGAATCCCGGGATGTTCTTCCCCGTCCAGAACCGCGAACCCGAGGCCACCTCGCGCTTCTGCAGGTCGCGGCAGGTCAGATCGTTGAGGATCGTGATCCCGGCGACGTACTCGAAGGCCTCGGCCTTCTTGACGCCCAGCGCCCGCTTGCCGATCACGAACACCAGCTCCGGCTCGTAATCGAGCCGGACGATCCCCTCCGGTCGCTCGACCTCCCAGTCGTGCCCCGAAAGGCAGTAGTTGTACTTGACAAAGGAGGTCGGCTCCTGCGGCGTCTCCAGGAGGAGATCGTTTCGCCGCAGCTCCTCGAGGTGCTGACGGTAGTTCTTCCCCACGCAGAGAAACTTCTCCGCATCGGTCACCGGCGGAAAGAACCGGACCGCCGCCGGTTTGTATATCCAATCCCTGTGCAGAGGCCGCGGGGGACGCTCCCCATATTCAAGCAGCGTGCGGACACGGGCGAGGCCGGCCTCACCGGCCGCCAGCAGAGCCCTCATCGTCGCCGGCAGCGGTTCGCTGCCCGGATTTTGTTGCCGCCATGCGCGATCCAGCGCCGCAAGATCGACGATATCGTCATTGACAAGGGCGCCGAGGCGCGGGACGCCGTCCTGCCCTTTCGGCGTGAATGTCAGCAGTCTCATTCCCCTCTCCTTCTCTTCAAATCGCCGTGCCGCCTGACGCCGGAGCCGGCCGCTCGATATCCACCCCCAGTTCGGCGGCTGTTTCGCAGACCGCCTGCCAGGTGTCCTCCGGGATCGGGATGCCGTCCCGCTCCCTTAGCGCACGGGCGCGGGCCTCGGGCTCGCCCGGGAGCAGCACCTCCTCGAAACCCGGACCGGGCGGCACGGCCTTGATCCGGCCGAGCGTTTTGGCGAGCGCCTTTTCGTAGTCCGCCGGCGGCCGAAAGACGGCCGCGTCCACCGCAAAAATGAAGATCCCGCTGCGGCTTACCACCCCCGGATAGGCGTCGGCGCCGGCCAGGGGACCGCTCAGGAGCTCGGCGATGACCGCCAGGGCATAGCCCTTGTGCCCGCCGAACGGCAGGAGGAATCCCCCCTCGAAAAACGCCTGCGGATCGGTGGACGGCCGGCCCTGGCTGTCCAGTATGGCGCCGGGCGGAAGCGGCTCGTGCTTCGCCTTGGCCGCCTTGATCTTCCCCGCGGCGATGGCGGAGGTGGCAAAGTCGAGCGTGACGGGAGGGCCGGCGGGGTTGGGGATCGAAAAGGAGACCGGATTGGTGCCCAGGACTGCGGCGGAACCGCCGTAGGGGGCCGTGGTCGGCTTGCTGACCGTCCCGATCGCCATGAACATGGCCACGCCCTGACGGGCGGCGCGGTCGGTAAAGGCCGCCAGCCGACCCGTATGGCCCGCCTGGACGACCGAGAGGACCGCAACCTTTTCGCGCCTGGCCTTTTGAACGGCGAGATCGGCCGCAAACACCCCCGTCACCTGCCCGAAAGCCCAGTTGCCGCTGACGAGCGCGCTGGTCGCGGTTTCTTCCAGGATTCGCGGACGCGCCGTGGGGATGATCTCCCCCGCCTTGACACTCCTGACATACTCCGGAATGCGCAGGATGCCGTGCGAGTCGTGCCCCGCCAGGTGGTTGTCGACCAGGACGTCCGCCACCTGCGCGGCAAGATCCCCCGGGGCCCCCGCCGCCCGGAAGATCCCGGCGGTGACCTTATGCAGCAAGATCGGA
>JAKAFS010000185.1 GCA_021817825.1 Deltaproteobacteria bacterium
CCACGGGGTGAGCGTCCCCCTCTCCCTGGAAAAGACCAGGCTCAAGGAGATCCCCTTCTTCCCCAACGCCTTCTACAAGGACCTGACGCTCTGGCTTTTGACCCTGGGGATCCTCGTAACCCTCGCGGTGCTCCTGCCGCCGGAGATCGGCGTGAAGGCCGACCCCCTGGCGCCGCCGCCGGCCAACATCAAGCCCGAATGGTACTTCCTCTTCCTCATGCAGACCCTGGAACTCTTTCCCGGCACGCTCCTGGGACTCAACGGCGAGACCATCGCCATCCTGATCGTCGCCGCCGGGATCCTCTTCTTTTTTCTCATCCCCTTTCTGGACAGGAAATCCGCCCGGGGGGAGCCAAGCCCGCTTTTCACCTGGATCGGCCTGTTTTATCTTGTCTACTTCCTCACCATGACCCTGGTGGGGTATTTGAGCTAAGGAGGAGCAATGATGCCCGTCTTCCCGGAAGTCTCCTACGACGGCTATCTCGTCTACGAGAGCCTCGCCGTCTTCTGGATCGCCATCATCGGCCTGGTCGTCATCATCCGCATGAAGCTCAAGGAGATCGAACGGACCCAGGCCCTGGGCGCGGACCGGGAAGACAAGGACGCCCCGCTGCTGTCGTAACCCTTCCCCGTTATGGGAACCACAAAAAAACGGCCTTCCCTAAATCGGGGAGGCCGTTTTTCATTAAGTCTCATACACTCAGAGAACCATCAGTAGTACCGGTAGCTCTTCACCTCCGAGAGGTGCTTCGCCAGCCGCACCACCTGCGTCGAATAACCGTACTCGTTGTCATACCAGACGTAGAGAACGATGTTCCGGCTGTCGGAACTGACCAGGGTTGCCTCGGAATCGAAAACGCTGGCGCAGGAGTCGCCGATCACGTCGGTGGAGACGAGCTCCGGCGAGGTGGAGTAACGGATCTGCTCGGTCAGGGTTCCCCGGAGGGAAGCCTGGCGCATGAGCTCGTTCACGTCTTCCCTTGTCACGTCGCGGGCGACGTTCAAAGAGAGAATCGCCAGCGACACATTGGGCGTCGGGACCCGGACGGCGTTGGAGGTCAGCTTGCCCTTGAGGCTCGGGATCGCCTTCACCGCCGCCGAGGCGGCGCCCGTCTCGGTGATGACCATGTTCAGGGGGGCCGAACGGCCACGGCGCGACTTCTTGTGGTAATTGTCCAGGAGGTTCTGGTCGTTGGTATAGGAGTGGATCGTCTCGACGTGTCCGCGGACAATGCCGAGCTCGTTTTCGATCACATGCAGGACCGGGACGATGGCGTTGGTCGTGCAGGAGGCGGCCGAAAAGAGCCGCTCCTCGGCCGGATTGAGGTTGCAGCTCTCCTGGTTCACGCCGTAGACGATGTTGGGGATGTCGCCCTTGCCGGGCGCAGTCAAAAGAACCCGCTGCACCCCTTTTGCCTTGAGGTGGCGTCCCAGTCCCTCGCGGTCGCGGAGTTTGCCCGTGTTGTCGATCAAAAGGGCATCCTTGATGCCATAGGCCTGGTAGTCGATCTCTTCGGGACTGGGAGAGGAAAGAAACTGGACCACATGTCCGTTGATCACCATGCGGCTGTGCTCTTCGTCTTCGATGGCGATGCCCTTGAAGTTGCCGTGCACCGAGTCATGCCGGAACAGGGCGGCCCTTTTCTTGAGGTCCCCGGGTTTTCCCGGACGGGTTACAACAGCCCTAAGCCTGAGCTGGCTGCCGTTACCGGCCTGGGCGATCAGTTCGCGGGCCACGAGCCGGCCGATCCGGCCGAACCCGTAGAGGACAACGTCGGTGTGATGATCGCTGCGGGGCTTGACGCCGATGAAATGGGCGAGTTTCGCCCCGACAAAGGCCTTGGGATCGTTCTCGTAACGCCCCTTCTCTTCCACCCACTCGGCATTGAGCCGGCCGATGTCGATTCTTGCCGGGGCGATGTCGAGTTCAGACATGGTTTTGGCCAAAAGCAGCGAATCCTGAATTGTCAGGGGCGTGCCGATGATGTTCTGAGAGTAGGAATGCTTGAAGAGGATCGCCGTGGCCGGCCGGTCAAGGATCTGCCGGCGGTAGAGGATCATTTCGATCCCCCGGTCGTACCAGAGGCGGCTGGCGACTTGAATGAATTCCGTAGCGGCCTGGATGTCCTTGTTCCAGTCTTGCAGGGTTTCGTCGAAGTGATTGGGAGAATCACTTACCTTGACCGGTTTTAACGTGTCCATCTCTTCCTCCTTTGCACAGGGTGCGGGCCATGCGCGGTTTCGATCATGGCGTTGGGATACGGTTTATTTTTTTGTCAGTTGCCCGGCCACGGAGGCGGTCGCCTTGGCAACGGCCTCCTGGTCTCCGAGATAGAAATGGTTCACCGCCCGCAGCTGATCATCCAACTCATAGACCAGCGGGATGCCGGTCGGGATGTTCACTTCGGTGATCACATCCTCGGGAACATGATCCAGGTATTTCACCAGGGCGCGGATGCTGTTCCCGTGGGCAGCGATGAGGACCTTTTTACCTGCCTTGAGGTCGGGCACGATCGTCCCGTGCCAGTAGGGCAGAACCCGGTCCAGGGTAGTCTTGAGCGACTCGCTCCGCGGAATCTCTGAACTTTTCAGTCCTGCATAGCGGGGCTCCCGACCGGGATACCGCGGATCGGTCGCCTCCAACTCGGGAGGAGGAATATCGTAGCTGCGCCGCCAGGCGTGGACCAGTTCCATGCCGTATTTTTCGGCCGTTTCCTTCTTGTTGAGTCCCTGGAGGGCGCCGTAGTGGCGTTCGTTGAGCCGCCAGGAACGGTAGACGGGGATCCACATCAAATCCATTTCATCCAGGGTGATCCAGAGCGTGCGGATCGCCCTCTTCAGGACCGAAGTGTGGGCCAGATCGAAGCTGTAGCCTCCCTCCTTCAACAGGCGCCCCGCCTGGTGCGCCTCCCGGAGTCCCTGTTCGGTCAGATCCACATCGGTCCACCCGGTAAAGCGATTCTCCAGGTTCCAGGTACTCTCTCCGTGCCTTAGTAAGACCATCCTGATCATTGCGACACCCCTTGGATTTAAGAAAGATTTTTGACTGCAAGGCCATCTTCTCCCCAGCGGGAGCCAGTC
>JAKAFS010000097.1 GCA_021817825.1 Deltaproteobacteria bacterium
GGTCATGTTGATCTCGCTTCTCATGACCTCGATCGCCATCATCAAAGAACGGGAAAGAGGGACGATGGAACAGCTCATCGTGACGCCCTTAAAACCGATCGAGCTGATCATCGGCAAGACCATCCCCTACACGCTCGTTTCCCTCGGCCAGATGGTGCTGGTCATGCTCTTTGCCCTCTTCTGGTTCCAGATCCCCCTGGCCGGCAGCGTGACGCTCCTGTTTTTCGCCACCTGTCTGTTTCTGCTGAGCACTCTGGGGATCGGGCTGTTCATCTCCACGGTCGCCAAGACGCAGCAGCAGGCCATGATGACGACCTTTTTTTTCCTCCTCCCCTTTTTGATGCTTTCGGGGTTCATCTTTCCCATCGTCAATATGCCCGTCGTCGTCCAGTGGTTGACATATCTCAACCCTTTGCGCTATTTTCTCATCATCATCCGCGGCATCTTTCTCAAGGGAGTGGGGCTTGCGGTCCTCTGGCCCCAGTTCGTGCTGATGACCGTCCTGGGGGTCGCGGTATTCGCCGGAGCGATCGGCCGTCTCCGGAAACGTCTCGATTAGCCGCCCAAGCAGGTGCGCTCGATGCTCAAGATCGTGGAAAACGAGTTGGCCATCAGGAGGTACGAACGGCAGTTGGTTCGCGCTCTCAAGCCCCTGACTTCAGAAACGATCACCGTCAAGCTGGGCCATCCGGGCAAAAGCGAACCCGCGAAGGTCGCCTGGTCAAGCCGGCTCGGAATCTGGTTTTTTTCCCGGAAGGTCGAGGAATTGCGCTACTGGCACGCCTTCGGCATCGGCCGACCCGAGGGGGAAAGCACGGTGACGATCACCTGCGAGATCAACTTCCCGCTCTGCGGGATCGACCGGCGGACCGGCGGCGCCTTCGCCGAAGACGGTCGGGGACGCGTCTTCGTCATCCATCGGGGAAAGCTGGGCGGGGGGAGAAAGGGCGTCGGGAAGTTCCTCTTCGAAAACCGCTACCGGGGGGTTTGGGAGATCGTGGATGACGGCGGCGAGCAAACCCCCGTCGCCGTCGTCGCCGTCCTGGGATCGCCGCGCTTCGCCAGACAGGTCGTCCAGTTCGTCCGCAAGATTGCCCTGCTCAAGGAGGGAGCTGTCGAACGCGCGACGGCACAGACGGAGATGGCCTTCGCCGAACCGGCCGTTCATGAGGAGTTCATCGGCGATCCCTTCCCCGCCGGGGCGCTGGAAATCGGCGCAGGCTGTGATCGCGGCCTGGTGATCGAAGATTTGTCTGCGGCCCTGGTCCGCAGCGGTTTGCAGGTGGGAAACGACCGACAGTGGGACTTGGCGGCAAGCGACAAAAAAGGGACGATCCGGGCGGTCTTTCGGATTCTCGACGAGATGGCCTTGACCGATCTCCAGGCCGGGGCAATGCAACTGCTCCTCAACGGCCTGGACCTCCCGGGAGAACCACGCCTCATCCTGCTTTCCCCTGCGGCAGCGGAGCCCGCCCTCCGGGAAAAGCTGAAAAGACTCGGCATCGACTTCCTGGAATACGGCTGGCGGGAAGACCGGGCGGTCTTTCCGGAACTCAATCCCCTGCTACAGCAGATCCCTTCCTGACGGGAACGACTTCGCTTGCGGCCTTAAGCCAATGCCAGCGCGGAAGGCTCGAAGAACTCCTCAAGCGCATAAGGCCGGGGCAGCAGCCCCTGTTCGGTGCAGTACCGGGAAAGGGTCTCGATGGCCAGGCGATTGGCCGCCATCCCGTAGGGCAGAGGATCCTCGCCGACGATCGCTTTTTGCCGCAGCAGCTTCTCGTCTTCCGGCGTGGCAGCTCCCTCGTAGGCGAGCGTCGCCAGGTAGCGTTCCTTGGCAGCCTTAAAGAGGCCGAAGAGTTCGCCCAAAAGCCAGGGATGGGCGGCGACAAGATCGCTCTTGACGACCACGACATGGTTGACCGGATAGATCCCCGTCTTCTTGAACCAGGCGGCCTCTTCGTCCGAGGCCCGCGCAAAGAGGGGCTTGACGTCCGGCGAATCGAGCTTTTCGGCCCCGATGGCGGCGTCGATCTCGCCGGCCAGGAGCATCTCGCCGAGCTTCTTTCCCGCCTCGGCCCGAACGACGTTGCCGGGATCCTGATATTCGGCCACATGGGACCCCTCGAAGCTGACCCAGTTGATCCGGCCGAGGTCCACCCCGTACTCGTGCTGGAGGATCCCGCGGCTCCAGGTGGGCCCCGTCTGGCTGTAGGCCCGCAGCCCCACCCTTTTCCCCTCCAGGTCCTTGGGGCTGCGAATCCCCGCTTTTGCGTGCGTCTGGATGGCGCCATGGTGGAACAGCCGCATGGGCACCACGGGCAGGGCCGTCATCTTTTTACCGAATGATTTTGCCACCATGTAGGTCGTCAGCGCCATTTCGGACACGGCGAAGGGCAGCCGTTCGACCATCGGCCGAAAGGCCCGGTTGGTAGGATGGTAGTCCTCGACGAACGCGAATTTCAGCCGCTCCGAGACGACGATTCCCTCCTTGAGGGCCATCACCTGGCCGTAATCGCCCAGCACCGTTTTGAGAACCAATGGTGTCTCTGTCATTGTTTTTCCCTTTCTGCGCCCTCCGACCGGCGGCGTCCGGGCCGCCGCCTCGGCATCAGGAGTCCATACCCCGGGATGCTCAGTACAGGAGGCGGCAATCCCGGCCGGGAGGCCGGCTATTCTTCCACGAGCCCCAGGATTTCGAAATTTTTCCCCAACTTGTTGAATTCTACGCTGGAGACCCCGGCGGCCAACTGAAGCGATTTTTTCGCCTCCGCTTCGTCCCGCGCCTGGGATTTTGCGAGAACCTCCGCGCAGGCCTCCCGTTCGACGACGACCATCCCGTCGTGATCGCCGAGGATCAGGTCGCCCGGGCGGATAAATGCCCCGCCGAAGACGATCGGATGGTTCACCAGCCCCAGACCCCATTTCGCCGTCCCCTGGATGCAGAAGCCGCGGCAGAAGATCGGGAAGCCCGATTCGATGAGTTCCTCGGAATCGCGGACGCAACCGTCGATCGCCAGCCCCCCGAGTTTGCGGGCCATCGCGGCGACGTTCATCAGGCCGCCCCAGTAGCCGCTCTCGTAGTAGCCGCCCACCGAGGCGACGATGACGTCTCCCGGCTGGGCGCGCTCGATCGCCTTGTGGAGCATCAGGTTGTCCCGCGGCACCCCGGCGACGGTGAAGGCGGGGCCGCAAATGCGCGTCTTCGCCGCGATCGGCCGGATGCCGTGCTGGATATACCCTTTGCGCCCCTGGGCCTCATGGACCGTCGCCGTCCCGATGCCCCGAAACGATTCGATCATCTCGGCCGACGGCCTCTCGATGTTTTTGATAACGTGGATCATAACGCCTCCTGTGGATCCAAAGGCACCTGCGCAGGCAGGTGCGTATTTACAAAAAGCTACTGCGCCTCGTTGACGATCACCTTGCGTCCCATCCGCTTGAGGATGATGGGAACGAGAATCCAGAGCACCGCCGCCGTCAAAAGAATCGCCGATACGGGCCGCATGAGGAAGATCGAGTAGTCCCCGTTGCTGCCCGTCAGCGCCCTGCGGAAGTTGTTTTCCAGCATCGGTCCCAGGATCCTCCCCAGCACCAGCGGCGCCGCCGGAAAATCGTTGCCCACCAGCAGATAGCCGATAATGCCGAAGAACATCAGAACGAACAGGTTGAACAGGTTCCCCTGGACGGCGTAGATGCCGAAAACGCAGATCGCCAGAATCAGCGGCAGCAGGTATTTGGCGGGAATCTCCACGAGTTTGGCAAAAAGCTTCACAAGCGGCATGTTCAGGATCAAAAGCACCAGATTGCCGACGAACATGCTGGCGATCACCCCCCAGACCAAAGCGGGGTGCTTCTCGAACAAAAGCGGCCCCGGTTGGACATTGTACATCATGAAGGCGCCCAGCAAAATCGCCGTCGTTGCCGAGCTCGGGATCCCCAGAGTCAAAAGCGGAATCAGCGCCCCGCCCGCCGCGGCGTTGTTGGCCGACTCGGGCCCGGCGACTCCCTCGATGGCCCCCTGGCCGAATCGTTCCGGCGCCTTGTTCAGTTTCTTCTCCGCCGTGTAGGAGATGAAGGAGGCCAGCGTGGGCCCCGCGCCCGGCAGGATCCCGATGAAGAAGCCCATCACGGAGCCGCGGGCAATGGGTTTGGCAGAGTCCTTCAGATCCTGTAGCGTCGGGAGAACCCGGCCGATCTTGGGGAAAGTCTGTTTTCCCAGGCGATCTTCGAGAATGGTGTGAAACACCTCCCCGAGGGCGAACATCCCGACGGCGATGGTGATGAATTCGATTCCCTGATAGAGCAGCGGAATATCGTAGGTGAACCGGGCGGATCCGGAGACCGAATCGACGCCGATGGTGGACAAGAGGAGCCCCGTCACCAGCATGATCAGAGCCTTGGGGACGGATTTGCCGGCCAGACCCGTGATCGCCGCCAGTCCCAGGACGACGAGGGAAAAATATTCGGGGGGGCCGAACCTGAGCGCCATGTCGGCCAGGGGTTCCGCCAGAATGACCAGCATCAGCAGGGCAAACATCCCGGCAACGAAGGAACCGATGGCCGAGATGGCCAGAGCCGCCCCGGCCCGGCCGCGCTTGGCCATCTCATGGCCGTCCAGACAGGTGATGACCGAGGCCGACTCGCCAGGGGTATTGATCAGGATCGAGGTGGTGGAGCCGCCGTACATGGCCCCATAGAAGACGCCGGCGAGCATGATGATCGCGCTCGTGGCCGCATCCTCGGGCGCGAGTTTTCCGGTGACCGTCGCCGTGATCGGGATCAGCAAAGCGACGCCGCTCGAAGGCCCGATGCCCGGCAGGATGCCGACCATCGTGCCGATAAAGACGCCGAAGAAACAGAAGAGCAGGTTGTGCCATTGCATGGCCGCGGCGAATCCCTTCGCCAGAAAATCCAGTGTATCCATTGGTTCAGCCCCTTTCTCCCCCGATGAGCCACTCGGGAAACGGCGGCAATGTCCCCTGCAGGACGACGACATAGACGATATAGACGGCTGCGGCGAAAACCGCGGCGATCAGGACGGCGATCAAGGGCCGCTTACGATCCATGACCTGAAAAACGAAGAGGAGATAAAGAAAGGTGGAAATCACATATCCCAGGGTCTCGAACAGCAGTACATAGAGGAAGGTGGAGGACAGAACGAGTGCGAAGCGCTTGTAGTTCCGCTGCTGCTTTTTCTCCGCTTCAGGCGCGGCTCTGCGGGCCTGGGCAATGACGATGACGCTGAGCAGAACGAGGATCGTCCCCAGCCCCGTCGGAAAAATGTTGGGACCGACCTTGCTGCCGTAGGAACTGGCGCTGATCCCGGTACTGGCCACGATGAAGAAGACACCGACGATCAAAAAAACACAGCCGGCGATTGTGTCAAAGGTCTTGTTTGCCATACCTCCCCCTACTCCCTCTCAGGTCGGCGGCGGTGGGGGCGAATCCTCCTCCCCCACCCCACCGTCTTTCGAGAACCTCTAACGAAATTATTTCGCCATTCCCAGCGACTTGAGCAGGGCCGAAATCTCCCGGTCCTGGTCGTCCAGGGTCTTCTTGAAGGCATCGCCGCTGCGGAAATCGGCGTCGAGATTCTGCCGTTCCAGTTCCTTCTTCCAGGCATCGGACTTGGCGAGCTTCGTGAAAGCGTCGATCCAGTACTTCTTCGCTTCGGCGCTCATCTCCGGCGCGCCGAAGATGCCGCGCCAGATGCCGAACTCCGCCTGGATTCCCAGTTCCTTGAGCGTGGGGACGTCCTTGAAGGCGCCGCCCTGCCGCTCCGGAGCATTGATCGCCAGCACCTTGATCTTGCCGGCCTTGAGGTATTCGCCCACGGAGGCCGACACGCTCGTCAGGACGTCCGCATTGCCGCCCAAGAGCGAGGCCATCGCCTCGGCCTTGCCGTCATAGGAGATGTACTTGATCTTCTTGGGGTCGATGCCGTACTTGAAAGCCGGCAGCATGAAGGTCAGGTGATCGAGCGCCCCGGGGCCGCTGCCGCCGGCGACCGAGAGCTTCGTCGGGTCCGCCTTCATGTCGTTGAAAAGCGTCTTGAGATCGTTGTACTTGGATTTGGCCGGCACGGCGATTACGGCATAGTCGACGAAGAACTGGGCCAGGGGAGTCACGTGCTTGTACGTGTAAGGACAGTTCCCCTCCCTTTTCAGGTTGTTGATCAGCATCGTCGGGGAGGTGAGGAAGAGCTTGTAGTCGTTCTTCTTGTCCTTGACCACGTACTCCATGATGAACACCGAGCCGCCGCCGCCGGGTTTGGCTTCCACCAGCATCTGCTGGTCGACGATCTTGGTCTCCGCCAGGACCTTCGTGGTGAAGCGCAGCGCCATGTCGAAAGCGCCGCCGGCGCCCGAGGGCGCCACGAAGGTGATGGCCTTCGAGGGGTAGGGGGTGGCGCCGAAGGCGGGTGCGGCGAGCAGGAAAAGGGCCGCCAGGACAAACCATACTTTTGTGACCGTCGATCTGGACATACAATACCTCCTTAAGGTTCTTTTTTCTCGAAACGCTCGATAATGGCATCGAGCACCTGGGTGTAATACGCCGGCGGCTTTGGGCCGAAGCGTGTTTTGAGATCCATTTCCGCCAGGGCCTGGAGCTTTGCCCGCGTGGCCTGGGAGGCGGAGCTGTCGAGCCCCATCTCCTGAAGGGTGCTGATCACCTCGCCCATCTCCGCGACCCGGCGTTCGGCGGCCACCGCGGTGCGCGTCAGGAGCAGGTTGGCAAGCGCTTCGAAGGGCTGCTCGCCGAGGGTTTGGGTGATCGACGCCATGATCTCCGCTTCGACCCCCGCCTTGCGGCTGGCGGTGAGGGCCTCAAGCAAGAGCGCCGTCAGCCCCTTGACGAAGATGCTGCGCAGCATCTTGATCGCCGAGGAACTCCCCGCCCGGTCGTTGATGTAAGTGATGTCCATCCCGTAGGGGGAAAGACGCTCGGCGAACCGGCGGGCGCCCGTGCCGCTGACCGCCATGGGAACCTTGTGGCGGTGCGGCGGAACGAGGGCCATGACCGCCGTATCCACGAAAAGCGCGGCGGTCTGTCCGACGACTGCCGCGATCTCTTTTTTCACCTGAGGCGAAGCCGAATTGAGATCGGCGTAAAGCTGCCCCTCCCGCAAAAAGGGCTGCGCATCCCTCGCGATGGCGAGGGCATACTTGGCGCTCGTTGCACAGAGGACCACCTCCGCAACCGCCAGCAGCTCCTTGAGGGACGGCAAAAGGGTGACCCCGGCGCCGGCGGCCCGCTCCCGGACCAGGGGACCCATTTGGGGGTCCGCGGCCATGACGTCGAAGGCCACGATTCCCGCCAGCCCCTCTTCATGCAGGCCGCTGGCAATATGGAAGGCCGCCTCGCCGAAACCGATGAATCCCAGTTTCACCGTGGTTCTGACGGTGTTCATGTCAGATCCCCGGTCACCAGCGGAAAGAGCCGCTGATAGGCCTCCGCATACTTGATCCCCTTCTTGTCCGAGTTGCGCTCCGCCTGGACGCCGCGGTTGATCCCCACGCGGGTGTAATAATCCCACATGTACTCCTGAGCGGCCATGAGTTCGAAGGCCTTGCGCTTCTTTTCCCAGACCGGTGTGATGTCCAGCAGCAGCTGGGGCTTCCAGTTGCACTGCTCAGGCTGATGCGGCTCGAAGAAGAATACGGGCGGCGCGCCGATCACGGGCACCTCCGGCTTGTGGCCGTGGGCCTGGGCCACGATCCGGGCCTCCTGAGCGACATGGGACGCCAGCGGGTGGTCGAAGTTGTAGGGATCTTCCAGCGGATGGGTGAGGACGAAGCTGGGCCGCAGCGACCGGTAGATATCCACCAGCTTATCCAAATGCTCCCGCGTGAAATTCATCGGGTAATCGCCGCAGTCGAAAAACTCCACCTCGGCGCCCAGAACATCCGCGGCCGCCAGCGCCTCTTCGCGTCGCTCCGCCTTGACCCTCTCCAGGGTCATGCCGCCCTCCTTCCAGAGCCGGGCCGACTCGCCCCGCTCTCCGTAGGAAAGGCAGACCACCTTCACGCGCCAGCCCCGGCTGGCATAGAGGGCGATCGCGCCTCCCGCGCGCCAGACATAGTCCGCCGAATGGGCGCTCACCACCAATGCCGTCTTGTTCTCCCCTGCCATGCTAGTCCTCCTTGTCTGTTAATGCACCCTAATTTCCTGTGAAAGCCGCCGGCGGCCCTCGCCGGGGCTATCGGTCGGCTCACAGCAAAAGTTCGTAGTTCTTCTGTAGCACCGTCCGCAAACCGGACATGTGCCTCCGCATGAGCATTTCCGCCTCGTCGGCATCCCCCTTTACCAGGGCGCCGAGGATCTGGTTGTGTTCGCTGAACGACTCCTCCCCGCGCCCCGGGATCAGGACGGTTCGGATATTGCACTGTTTCATCAGGTTCTTGATCGACATAATCATCTCGACCGCCGGCCGGTTGGGACAGACCCGATAGATGACGTCGTGAAAGCGCCAGTTGCGCTGCGAGTACTGAAGCAGTTCGCGCGCTTCGAGACTTTCCTGCATCTCGTCCAGGGTAGCCTGCATTTCCTTGATTTCGGCGGGCCCAAGAAGCGGCAGGCTCTGCCGGATCACGAACCCCTCAAGCAATTCACGCACTTCGAGGTATTGGACGGCCTCGCCGATGGAGAAGCGGCGGACCCGGGCGCTCTTGTTCTCCTCGATGCTGACGAGGTTCTCGCTTTCGAGCTTGAGCAGCGCCTTGCGAACCGTATTGCGGCTGACCCCGAACTCGGCGGCGAGACTCAGTTCCGTGAGACTCTCCGACGGCCGGAAAACGCCGTCGATGATCCGCTGCCGCAATTCCTGATGGACCTGGTTCGTCTGGTTTCGCACCCTTCATTCCCTCGTATCGACGCCGTTGGCGATAGTTCCGGGTTGCCCCGACCCTGGATGGCGTACCCCCTGCATCAGGCCCCTTGATGAGCAGACTTGCCAGTTGCCCACAATATTGTTCAACACTTTTGCTATGCAATTCTCCTCTATCATACTTCCCGGTTCTGTCAAGGGCTTTTTTCCAGGCCGTAAATCATAAAGGGAGCGGCGGTGATTCGCGCCTTGACAAGGCCGGCGAATGTGTTCATTACTATTTGATAATAGGGTTGTTTATAAGAAGCTTTTGCCTAGGAGGACCAGGACCATGATTACCAAAGCCAGCAGGATCTGCGTCGTCGGAGCGGGCGCCATCGGAGGCATTACGGCCGCCCTGATTCGCCGGGGGGGCTACGATGTCGAACTGGTCTGCAAGCACCCGGAACTGGCGCAGGCGGTCCGCACCCGGGGGGTGCACGTCACGGGCGCCAGAGGGGATTTCTGGATGCCCATGCCGGCGGTCGCCACCAGCGAAGAACTGACGGAAAAGCCGGATGTTGTTTTTTTGGCCACGAAGGCCACGGCCATGCTGGAGGCGGCGCAACGGCTGCTTCCTTCGTTGAAGGCCGACTCCCTCGTCGTCTCGCTGCAAAACGGCATCTGCGAGCCGGCGCTGGCCGAGCTCCTCGGCCGCGAACGGGTGATCGGCTGCGTCGTGGGCTGGGGAGCCACCTTGCGCGCCCCGGGCGAACTGGAGATGACCTCGACAGGGGAATTCGTCATCGGTCCGCTCGACGGTCGGCCCGCGGCGGGCCTCGAACCGCTGCGGAGCATGATGGACCTGGTCCTGCCCACCCGTCTTTCCGGGGACATCTTCAGCGAACTCTACAGCAAGCTGATCGTAAACGCCTGCATCACCTCCCTGGGCGCCCTCTGCGGCCTGACCATGGGGGAAATGCTCGCCTCAAAAAAGGCGCGTTCTCTTTTCATTGCCATCATGGCAGAGGCGATCGCCGTCGCTAAAGCCCTGTCGATCCGGGTTCCCAGTTACGGAGGGAAACTCGATTACGATGGATTTCTCAGGGGGAGCGGTCCGCTGGATCACCTTCGCCGGCATCTCATCATCCGGGCGATCGGCTTCAAGTACCGGCGACTGCGCTCCTCAAGCCTCCAGTCCCTCGAACGGGGACAGCCCACGGAAATCGATTTTCTCAACGGCTACCTCTCCCGGGAGGGAAAACGGCTGGGGATCCCGACGCCCATCAACGACCGGGTGGTGGAGATGATCAAGGAGATCGAAGCGGGAAAACGGCGGATCGGCAGGGCGAACTTCAAAGATCGCGCCTACGGCCGATGACGCGCGCTTCCCTGCTTATATGACTGAATCATTTGGTTCAATCAGTGACGCTTTTTTCCTTCGCCTGGAGGGGTCGGAAAGGCAACCCCGTCAGTCCGGAACTGGCGAAGCTCCGGACTGACGGGCCCAACCATCGCAAGAACCACTCCCCAAACATCACAATGCGTGACAGGCTGTACACTCCAGCTTGACTTTTTCGCCCTGGTGAATCTTGTGGATCTTGTCGGAACGCTTGTCCGCCCCTTCCGGCTCTTTCGGTGCTTCCTTATGACAGGCGGCGCAGCCGTTTTCTTTCAGGGGCGGCCCATCAGCAGCCGTCACCAGGGAGGATGCCCCGGCCAAGATCAGGATCAAACAGATTGCAAAAACCGACATACACGCTTTTTTCATCAGCTCCTATACCTCCTTGTTCACTGTTTAAACAACGGGCCTGCAACCAAAGGGTGCGTTTCGTACCGCATCCAATGAACCGCAGAGTTCCCTAACTGAGGTCATCTGGGTCGTTCGGACCCTATCGAGGACCTACCAAACTCTCCTGCGCCCGAACCTTCGCCATAAAAGACCCCAAAAGACAAACACCAAGACTGCCGTCAGGGCCAGACTCGCCGTAACGCCCGCCTTCAGAGAAAGGATGCTCAAAGCGATAACCGGCAACAGCAGGAGTCGCACCCACATCCGCGCCGATTCGCTCGCGGCAACCCGCTTGGCGATCTCGGGCGACACCCGGTAATACAGGTCCACCAGGCTTCGGCCGGCGGCATTGGTCATCAAGAAGGTGTCGCGAAATTCCCTCAGCACCAAGACATGAGGTTCGAGGGACGACCCGAAGGCGGCGGTGGCAATGAAGCATCCCTTGCTGTCGTCCGAACCTTGAGGCGTGTCGGGCAGGACTGCCGGGGCACCCGGATCGGCGACGACGGCCTGTCCGGCGACGACCTCGGAGCTGAAATCGGCGACGTCGTTGTCCCCGATGGTCAGGACACCCCGGCCGCCCACCACCGTGAAGTAGGTATTCAAGCTCAACAGCGTATTGGAACTGTCATAGGTCCCCGTGGCATCGATCTTCAACCAGCCGCGCGCCGGGGTATACTTGTACCACATGGCGCCGGCAGGCAGATCGGTGGGCGTGTACACGGTCACCGCGACGGAAGTCCCCGGGGCAATTCCCCCGACCCGGAAGGATATCACCCCGTACGGCAGGTTGACCCATGGCGGAGGCGTCGTCTTGAAGGCAATGTCGGCCACGTTGGTTGTCGTCACCGATTGGATGACGGCCCCGGCGGGCGTGACCACCCCGACAACGTCGCTTCCCGCGCCGCCGTTGGCCTTGGCTATCACCATGCCCGGGAGAGCCGGGTTGGCGCCCGCCCCCGCGTTGACCACCGGAACGCTATTCGGTCCACTGACCAGTTGCGACGAGAGGTTGCCCGCCGCCGCCAACTGCGCCGGGGTCAGGGTAGAAAGATTGGTCACCTGGACCCCGCCACTCCTGACGGTCAGGGCAGCGGGGACCGTGCCCGTCGCATCCATGGCCAGTGCCATCGTGGTGAAGGTGCTGCCGGCCGAGTAAGGCGACGCCTGGTTGGCGCTGTTGATCGTCCTGGCCCGCCAGGTATAAAGTGTGGATGCCTGTAGGAGTCCCGGCGGGATGGTGATGGAGGCGAGGTTTGCGGCGTCATTGAGGCTGGAAAAAAGGATCGTCCCGGCAGCAAAGGTGCCGTCCCTGGAAATCTGCCAATCCGTAGCCTTGTGCGCCTGGCCTAAAGGATCCGGGAAGACGGTGGCGATCTGCAGCACGGGGCTCAGGGAGACGCCGACGCTGCCGCTCGCCGGCGAGACGACTGTGGGAGCGGGCAGGGCCGACAGGGTAATCGTCACCGCGGCGCTCAAGGAGGCGGAGACATGCCCCGCCGCGTCCTTCGCCCAGGCATAGAGCGTCTTGGCGCCTTCCGAGGCGAAGACATGGTTCGCCGGGGCCGTTGCCGTCCAGCCCGCCGCACCGGCCGCCGGGGCTACCGCCGTTTCCGTCAGCTGGTAGCCCGTGATCGCAACGTTATCCGTCGCCGTGAAGGTCGTAACCGGAACGGTCAGCGACGACGACGTCGCCGGGATCACGAAGGCCGTCACCGTCGGCGCCGTCGTATCCGTCAAGGTGATCGTCACCGCGGCGTTCAGCGAAGTGGAGACGTTTCCCGCCGCGTCCTTCGCCCAGGCATAGAGCGTCTTGGCGCCCGCCGTCGTGAACGAGTAATTCGCCGGCGCCGTTGCCGTCCAGCCTGCGGCACCCGGCGACGGGGACGGGGCCGTCTCCGTCAGGAGATAGCCTGTTACCGCCACGTTATCGGTCGCCGTGAAGGTCGTCACCGGAACGACTAAGGAAGACGAGGTCGCCGGGATCACGAAGGCCGTCACCGTCGGCGCCGTCGCGTCGGACAGGGTGATCGTCACCGCGGCGCTCAACGATGCGGAGACATTTCCCGCCGCGTCCTTTGCCCAGGCATAGAGGGTCTTGGCGCCCGCCGTCGCGAACGTGTAATTCGCCGGCGCCTGCGCCGTCCAGCCCGCTGCCCCGGCCAATGGCGCCTGCGCCGTCTCGGTCGCCAGGTAGCCCGTGACCCCCACATTGTCCGTGGCCGTGAAGGTCGTGATCGGGACCGTCAGGGAGGCGGCGGTCGCCGGAA
>JAKAFS010000016.1:0-22488 GCA_021817825.1 Deltaproteobacteria bacterium
GGGGCTCGCGGGGAAGCGCTGGCGCGCCCGCGACATTTTTCTTGACAAGCCCACCCCCCAGCTTCTATTCTCGAATCGTGCCGGCGTTCTTTCGGCGCCGTTTCTTTCAGGATCACTGCCGCTTTTCTCCCTTCCGCTTGCATCTTCAGCGCAGGAGAACCCGGCAGCCAGGCGAGGGACCCACCCGTTAACTTTTATGTCAACCCTGATATGGAAGGAGGAAGCCATGGCCATCAAGACCCTGATCAAAAGAAGAATTCCGGAAAATTTCAATGACCCCCGGTTCAACGACCTGATCCGACAGTTGCGGGTGCAAGCCGTTGCCCAGAAAGGCTTCATCTCCGGAGAGACCCTCCGGCGGGTGGGCGATCCGCGGGAATATCTGGTGCTCGGCACCTGGCAGAACATCGCCACCTGGGAGGCCTGGAAGGCCAGCCCGATACGGATGGAAATCCAGAAGCAGATCGACGCCCTCCTCGGCACGCCGACTGACTTTGCGGTCTACGAGTATCCCTACGTCGAAAAGTGAAACGGAGAGAATTTCTCAAAGCAACCTTGATGGCCGGAGCGGCCCTGGCCGTTCCGGTTTCCGGCGTGGGGCGGCCGGCCCAGCTTTCGGCGGCGGCGCCGCCGGCGCTGGCCGTTGCGCACGGCCCCGTGCCGTCCCGGTCCGTTCCGGCGGCCCTGGAGGCCCTGGGGGGGATCCGGCGGTTCGTCTCCCGCGGCGACGTGGTGGTGGTCAAACCGAATATCGGCTGGGATCGGACGCCGGAATACGCCGCCAACACCAATCCGGAGGTCGTGGCGGCCGTCGTTGCGCTCTGTCTTGAGGCCGGGGCGAAAAGGGTCAAAATCTTCGATCATCCCGTCGTCGATGCCCGCCGGGCCTACCGGCAGAGCGGGATCGCCGCGGCGGCCGCGGCCGCGGGAGGCGAGGTGGTCTTCATGGACGACCGCAAATTCAAGGAAATGAAGCTCGGCGGGAACACCCTGAAAAGCTGGCCCCTCTACACGGAGGCCCTGGAGGCCGACAAACTCATCAACATCCCCATCGCCAAGGTGCACGGCACCTCGGTGCTGACCCTGGGGATGAAAAATCTCATGGGGATCATGGGCGGCTGGCGGGGACGGATCCACCAGCGGATCGACGAGAGCCTGGCCGATCTCACCGCTTTCGTGAAACCGTCGCTGGTGATCCTGGACGCCGTGCGGATCCTGACGGCCAACGGCCCCCAGGGCGGAAGTTTCGGCGACGTAAAAAAGCTCGACCTCGTCATTGCCGGCGCCGATTCCGTCGCCGTCGATGCCTACGGCGCCACCCTCTTCGGGATGAAGCCGGCCGACCTCGGTTTTGTCCGCTTGGGGCAGGAAATGGGGCTCGGCAGCATGGAGCTCGATAAACTCCCGATTCGGAAAATCAACCTGTAGGCGCCTATGGCCAAGACCTTTCGCCGAGCGAGCCAAGCGTTCTTTCTGCTGCTTTTCATCGTCCTTTTTCTTAAGACCGAATCTTTAGGGGAAAACGTTCTCGGCCCCCCGGTGCGGCTCTTTCTTGATGCCGATCCGCTGCTCTGGCTGACGACCCTCCTGGCCACCCGTTCGCTGACCCATTTTTGGTCCCTGGCCCTGATCACCCTGGTTCTGACGGCGCTGCTCGGCAGGGTTTTTTGCGGCTGGATCTGTCCGCTGGGGACGCTCCATGACCTGACCGGGCGTTTCGCCGGGGCGCCGCGACGCCCTATCGGCTGGTTTGGGGTAAAGTACCTGCTTTTGCTGTTTATCCTGGCCGCCTCTGTCTTTACGCTACAGCCTGCCGGGCTTTTCGATCCTTTGACCCTGACGGTCCGCTCCTTTGCCCTTTCCCTCTATCCGGCCTTCAGTCACGCCGTCTCCGCGCTCTTCGATGCCCTTTACGCCGCGCAGCTCCCGGTGGTGACGGATCTTGCGGAGGCCCTTTACGGTCTTCTCAAAAAGACCCTGTTGCCCTTCCGGCCGCCGCAGTTCCACCAGGCTTTCTTTCTGGGCGCCCTTTTCCTGGCGATTCTCGCCCTGAACTTCCGGGAGCGGCGCTTCTGGTGCCGCTATCTTTGCCCGCTGGGGGCGCTGCTGGGGATCTGCTCCCGCCACGCCCTTTTGAGCCCTTCGGTGAGCGAGGGGTGCAACGACTGCGGCGCCTGCGCGGCGGTCTGTCCGGCCGCTGCGGGCAAGGCGGCCGGGGAGGGGCGAATGGGCGCCGAGTGCATCGCCTGTATGAACTGCGACGATCTCTGCCCGCAGACGGCGGTCCGGTTCGGATTTTCCCGGAAGGGAGCGGCGGCCTTCGATCTGGGAAGAAGACGGATCGTCGCCTCGCTCGTCGCGGGGGCGGCCGCCGTGCCGCTGGTCCGGATCACGCCGCTGGCCAAGGCGCAAGCCGCCGATCCTTTACTTATCCGGCCGCCGGGCGCCCTGGCCGAGGCGGATTTTCTCCGGCGCTGCGTGAAGTGCGGGGAGTGCATGAAGGTCTGCCTCACCGGCGGCCTCCAGCCGGCCCTGCGGGAAGGGGGGCTGGAGGGGCTCTGGACCCCGGTGCTCGTTCCCCGGATCGGCTATTGCGAATACAACTGCACCCTTTGCGGCCAGGTCTGCCCGACCGGGGCGATCACGAAGCTTGCCCCGGAGGTGAAAAGGCAGGTGAAGATAGGCCTGGCGATGATCGATCCGGGCCGCTGTCTCCCCTATGCCCATGGCGTTCCCTGCCTCGTCTGCCAGGAGGTTTGCCCGACGCCGCAAAAGGCGATCCGGCTGGAGGAGGCGACGGTGGGCGACGCAACGGGCAAACGGGGGATCATCAAGCAACCGCACGTCGATCTGAAACTCTGCATCGGCTGCGGGATCTGCGAGACCCAGTGTCCCGTCCACGGCCGTCCCGCCATTGCCGTCACCTCCCTTAACGAATCGCGCTCCCCGGACCAGCAGTTGCTGCTGAATTGAGAGGGCACTCTCTTTTTCCGGTAGTGGGTCAGTTGGTTGCTCAGGCGCGTCTTAATTGGCGTTCATAAAATCAAAATTAGCTTCGCTCTGCTGATTCTAAGAATTTGCGCCGATGGAGTTCGAACAATTGCCGGTGCGATCGCTTCGTTTCACGCGATGGAGGTGGAAATTGCGGATCATGTGTGGCGATTATGAAACTTGTTGAATTTATTTAGTAATAAATTATTTTTTTAAATATTTCTTGACTTCGACCAGGATAATGCCGATATTACTGACCAGAGTTAGGTGGGGCCTGCCCGGCCTCAGTGAGATCCTTCCAGGATTGAACCTAACTCTTTTTTATTTTCTCCTAGTGTATCTCGGAACACCTTCTATTATCTTTTCATTAAACTTACACAATCCAAATCGTTTACCATCTTGGGACTCCCAGCAAAGTTCTTTCATAAAATTATAAAGTTCCATAATTATCGGCTTATATAAACGATCATTCTCTGTTCTCTTCGCCAATAAATATGCCATTACATCAGCAAATTGTACCCCAGGGCTTACCTGTGACACCGCAAAATAAGGAAATATTTCTATATTTGGCAATTTCATGCCCGCCACATAATTATTAATGGCAATAGCTATCTCTGTCTGCGGACCAATTCTTTGATCAAAAACTAAAGTTACTTTTCTTCCCGCAGCATCTTTAGATGCAGCCTCAGAAACATTTTCTATTAAATGCTTAAAGGGTTCAGATAGCAATTTGGGGTTTGGCGACAATAATGGAGGATGCCTATTCGTCGCGCTAAAAACCGTTGATGCGAATATCTTTAAGTATATCTCTGATGGTGGGTAGGATAACATTTCCTTGACAATGCATAGGTTCTTGGGTGTTGACTTCCCTGGAATGCATTGCTTTAAAATATATTTATTGAGTAAATCTTTACCCTTCAGTTCGAGATTCCTGTTTTTAGCATTGGTACTTCCATAATATTTTCTTCTCACACTGAAC
Organism: Deltaproteobacteria bacterium; assembly: GCA_021817825.1. Classification (GTDB taxonomy): domain Bacteria; phylum Desulfobacterota; class Syntrophia; order Syntrophales; family UBA5619; genus JAKAFS01. The sequence goes on from JAKAFS010000016.1 coordinate 3,971, forward strand.
AAAAATTTATCCAGTTTTAATAATTCTTCATCTTTGACCAAGACACCTAGGAGCACGCCAAATTTTGGAATACATGTATCGGCTGACCATGATTCATCTACGAAAAACCACATGCTCCAATCCCCCAATTCACAAAACAGTGAATAGCAACTATTTGTTAAGGTAGAAAGTATCTATTTTGTCAAGGAGAATTTTTAGATCATGAGGATAATAATTATTTCCATTCCAAACTGACCCACCACCCTTTTTCCCGAACCGTTTGCCTTCTTCGTCCCTATTGGTGTATGGAGTTCTCTGGCTGATGGCCGCTATATCCTCAAACAGGAGATGGTGAGGCGCCGCATAAAGGAGATAGGGATGTTGATAAAGAAAAGGCGGAAACATGGGGAGGTCCAAGGGCCGGCGCGGAGGGAGAGCCCCGAAAAAAATGCCGTCGAGAAGACCGCCTGGCGACCGGGGAATGTCCTGTCGCCCGCGCCGGCGCTCCTGGTGAGCTGCGGCGGGACGCCGGAGTGGAAGCCGAACCTGCTGACCGTCGCCTGGGCGGGAAACGTCTGTAGCGATCCTCCGCTGCTGTCGATTTCGGTTCGTCCCGAACGGTATTCCTATGCCATTATCGAGGCCACGGGGGAATTCGTCGTGAATGTCCCCTCCCTGCGCGAGGCCCGGGCCGTGGACTGGTGCGGCGTCGTTTCCGGCCGCGAGGCGGACAAGTTCGCCGCTACGGGACTGACGCCGGCCCCGGCGCTCCAGGTGCTGGCGCCGATCGTCCGGGAATGTCCGCTCAACATCGAATGCCGGGTGCGCCAATCGCTGCCCCTGGGGTCGCATGTGCTCTTTTTGGCCGAGGTGGTGGCCGTTCAGGTTTCCACGGCCCTGATCGATGCCCAAGGAAAGCTCTGCCTGGAGAAGGCGGGGCTTTTGGCCTTCGCCCACGGAGAGTATTTCACCCTCGGGCGCCGCCTCGGCCACTTCGGTTATTCCGTCCGCAAACAAAAGGTTGACCAGGTGAAGGGTGGCCAGGCGGCGGAAAAGGGGCCAGCCGTCCAAGCGGGGCGGTCAATTTCTCCGCGGGACGCAGGTCAAAGGACGGCTCGCTCGCTCATCCCCAGTAGACCAGTCCCGTCTCCTGCTTCGCGGCGAGGTGCCGGTGGTGCGGCAGGACACGAATTCCGTAGGCGTAAGCCCCGTTCTGCCGGACCGTATAGTCGGCCGAAAAGGTGAGCACTCCTTTCCCCCCGCGGCCGGAAATCGCGATGGGGATGCACTCGGGCGGCTCGGCGAACCCCGCTCCCTCCTTCTTGCCGATCACTAGTTCGACGAGCAGTTCCTCCGGTTCCATCTTGCCGGGGTCGATCCGGACGGTGACCGAGAGCGGTCGCTCCACGATGATCGTATCGCCGCGAACCCCCTCGACGCTCACGTCGAGCAGGCGGAGCGAAGAGAAGCGCATGGGCAGCTTCAGCTTCCAGTCGGCCAGCTCCCGGGCCATCCGGTAGTTGTCCCGGAAGAGCTCGTGCTCCCGCTGCGCCGTGGGCAGATAGAGGTTGTGGTAGTAATCGACGAGCATCCGCTCGGTGTTGAACTTGGGCACGAGGGTCTGCATCGAGCGCTTGATCATGGCGAGCCATTTTTCGGGAAGTCCCGACATCTCCCGGTCGTAGAACAGGGGGATCACGCTGTTTTCCAGGAGCGTGTAGAGGGACTGGCTGTCTTCCTCGTCGACATTTTCCGACTCTTCGGTCAACCCCTTGACGACCGGTCCGATGTTCCAGCCGTTCGTGCCGTCATACCCCTCGGCCCACCAGCCGTCGGAAATGCTCAGGTTCAGGACGCCGTTGACCACCACCTTTTCGCCGCTGGTCCCGCTCGCCTCCAGGGGCCGGCGGGGGTTGTTCAGCCAGACATCGACCCCCTGCACGAGATGGCGGGCCACCCGGATGTCGTAGCCTTCGACGAAAAAGATCTTGCCCCGGAACCGTTCCTCCTTGCAGATATCGATCACCTTTTTGATCAATTCCTTGCCCATCTCGTCGTTGGGATGGGATTTGCCGGCAAAGATGAGGTGGACCGGCCGGGTCGGGTGGTTCAGGATTCGATCCAGGCGGTCCCGGTCCGAGAGGATCATGTCGGCCCGCTTGTAGGGGGCGAATCGCCGGGCAAAGCCGATCATCAGGGCCGCCGGATTGATCTTGGCGAAGAGCTCCTCCTGCCAGGTCTTGGAGTAGCCGAACTTCATCCAGTTTTTGGCCAGATCGTCGCGCAAGAAATCGACCATCCGCTGCCGCATCTCGTAGCGGGTCCGCCAGAGGACCGTGTCGGGAATGTCCCTGACGCGGTTCCACCGTTCCGGGTCGCTCATGTGGCGGTCCCAGTCCATGCCCAGATAGGTGTCGAGGAGCTCCTTCATCCTTGTCGCGACATAGGAGAGGACATGGGCGCCGTTGGTCACGTGTCCGATGGGGATGTCGCCTTCCTCGAACCCCTTCCAGACGTCGCGCCACATGCGCCGGGAGACCTGGCCGTGGAGGCGGCTGACGGCGTTGCTCTTATGGGCCATCTTGAGAGCCAGGATCGTCATGAAGAAGGGTTTCCCCTCGCCGCTCTCCTTGCGCCCCAGCTCCCAGAACTGGGACCAGGAAATGCCCGTCCACTTCACGAAATTGCCGAAGTAGTATTCGATCAGTTCCTTGCTGAACCGTTCGTTGCCCGCCTCCACCGGCGTATGGGTCGTAAAGACGGTGCTGCCGCGGACGACCTCGCTCGCCTCGTCGAAGGAGAGTCCCTCCTCGGTCATCAGGGCGCCGATCCGCTCGAAGAGGAGAAAGGCCGAATGTCCCTCGTTGATATGGAAGACCCGGGGCCGGATTCCCAGCTTCTTGAGGACCCGGATCCCTCCCACGCCGAGGAGGATTTCCTGCTCGATCCGGGTCCGCGGTTCGGCGCAGTATAGACGCTCGGTGATCTTCCGGTCCTGGGCCGTGTTGCGGGGGACGTCGGTGTCCAAGAGGTAAAGGGAGACCCGGCCCACATGGACCTCCCAGATATTGGCGTAGAGCGTCCGGCCCGGAAGGTCCAGGGAGATCTGCACCGCCTCGCCCCGGTCGTCCCGGACGATCTGGACCGGCATGCTCGAAAAATCGTTTTCCGGATATTCGGCGATCTGGATCCCGTTTTTGTCGATGACCTGCTTGAAAAAGCCGTTTTTATAGAGCAGGCCGAGGCCGATCAGGGGGACGTTGAGGTCGCTGGCCGTCTTTAAATGGTCGCCCGAGAGGGTGCCCAGGCCTCCCGAATAGATGGGGAGCGTTTCGTGCAGCCCGTATTCGGTGGAGAAGTAGGCGACCGGCTGGGCCCACTTCAGGCCGTTGGCCGGCCCGATCTGCTCGGCCGGGGTCTTGTCCTTCATGTAGTCGTCGAACTGCTGGAAAATCTGCCCGTAGAGGGTCAGGTAGTTGGCGTTTTGCGAGGCTTCCTGGAGCCGCTCGGGGGATACGGTCTCCAACATCCGGACGGGGTTGTTGCCCATGCCCGCCCAGAGCTTGGGGTCCAGGGCCGAGAAGAGCTCGCGGGCGCGGGGATTCCAACTCCACCAGAGGTTGTAGGCCAAATCCCGGAGGCGGGAGATTTTCTGGGGGAGGTTGGCCACCGCCGTGAAGGACCGGAAATGGGGGGTCACGGAGGCCATGCCGGCGAAGACATGCTTCAACTCGTCCTTGAGGTCTTCGGCGGTGAGCGTTTCGGCGCGGTTCAACGAGGCCGAAAGGGCGCGGGCGTAGGCCTCTTCGTAGTTCCCGAAAAAAGTCTGCCAGTTGGCCCGGGAGGCCGCCGCCCGGGCGTTGGCGCGCAGGCATTGCACCTCCGCCTCGTTCAGGGAGAGGAAATTTTCCAGGAGGTCGTGGAGGTGATGGGCGATCGCTTCTTTCGGCAGCCCCAGCCGGCTCAGGCGGATGATTCCGTTGCAATCGCCGGCCACCTGCTGCGCCCAGAGGCCGAAGCCCGCCTGGTCCGTCGTCACGGTCGGCACGGCGTAGGCCGCGCTTTCCAGGGGCGTATAGCCCCAGGGCTCGTAATAGGAGGGAAAGACGCCCAGATCGCACCCCGAGAGCGCTTCGTAGTAGGTCATGTTGAGGAACCCGTCGTGGCCGCTGAGATAGGCGGGGATGAAGATGACCTGGATCCGGTTCTGGGGATGGTTCCTGAGGCCCACCTGCTCGCAGGTCTGGAGGATCGGGTCGGAGGCCTCGTTTTGCAGCCGGTGGGTGGCGATGTGCGGGTTCCCGGGATCGGGCTTGGCGGCGCCGTTCTTGAGGCTGGGGATCAGGTCCGTGTAGCCTCCCAGAACGAAAAGAAAGACCAGGACCGATTGCTCGGCGTCCAGTTCCGCATCCAGGCGGCCCAGGGCCGACAGGAAGAGATCGATTCCCTTGTTGTGGAATTCGCCCCGTCCCGAGATGACCATGATCCGGGTGTGGTCGGGCAATTCCCGGTGGAGGAAGCGGGCGGCGGCGGCGAGGAGCTTTTTTCGGGAGGCCAGCGCCGGTCCGCGATTTGCCGCCAGATCGGGGATGTTTTCGATGTCCAGGCCGTTGGGGGTGAGCAGATCGGGCTCCCGACCGAGGAAGTTCTTCGCCTCCCGGGCGGCGATCTCGCTTACGGTGGTGAAGCAGTCGGCTTCGCGGGCCGAGGCGGTTTCCATCGAGCATTTGGCGGTGATGTTGTGGGCGCTCGCCTCCCGCTGGGGCGAGATCCGGTCCATGGCCGTGTAGATATCCATCCCCGACGAGGCCAGGGTCCGGCCGAGCATCGTCGCGTGGGTCGTGAAGACGGTCCCGATCTCGGGGACCCTTTTTTTGAGACCCAAGAGGCCCGCCCCGGTCATCCACTCGTGGAACTGGGCCACGGCCCCCATCCCGCAGGGCTTCACCAGGAGGTTGTAGGCCGTCTCGATCACTTCGCTCGCCGCATAGCTGAACATGACGGGCTCCAGGTAGTCCCATCCGCCGGCGATGGAATCGACGCCGTAATCCTCCCAGAGCCGAAAGAGGAGCTGGTCCTTGTCGTATTTTTTCCCGAAGCCCACGAGGATCGCCTTGGGTTCGCCGGGGATCTTCCAGCGGCCGAACCGGCAGGGGATCTCCTTGATGGCCACGGCCTCCCGGATCCGGTTCCAGCACTCCTCTTCCGTTTCCTCGAAGTCGGGGTTGGTCTTGAGGTCCGGGCCGAGAAGGAAGTACCGTTCGCCGTAGGCGTTGATCGCCTCGGGGAGCTTGCTGGTGATGACCGTGTAGATCCCCCCGACCTTGTTGCAGACTTCCCAGCTCACTTCGAAGAGCGTGTGGCTCGTTTCCGGCATGGCTTTTCTCCTTTTCCTGCCTGTCCGACCCGCTGCGCCAGGTCGTCGAGGATGTTCATGTAGTTGATGTAGGCCTCGTAGGGCGACTCGAAGGGGTTGAAGTAGCGGTGGACATCCCCGTCGGCGAACCATTTGGTGCACATGTAATAAAAATGGTCGGAGGTCTGGAGCATCCGCCATTGGTCGACGAGATCTTCCCGCCGCGTTCGGCGGATCTCCGCTTCCATTCCGTAAAGGGCGCGCGCGGCGTCCTGTTGTAGCGCGTTTCCCAGCCAGGCGGTCGTGTCCCGCTCCTCGTCGGCCCAGGAGACGAAGGCCGGGCAATCGATCTCCCCATCGTCCGCGTGCGTTAAAGCCGCCTCGGCCGGTGTCTGGAAACGAAAATCGGGATGGCGCAGGATCTCCCCGGGCAGCGCCTCAAGAAACGTGAAAATGCCCGTTTCCGGCCATTGGTGTTCGCCGAAGGTCTCGTAATCCATGAAGAGGTTGATCACCGCCTCTGCCTTGCCGATCCGGTGGAGCCAGTGGGCGTACTTGGCTGCCGAGAGGGGATATTCGGCCCAATGGACGTCCGAAAAACGGAAGGCCACGTCGTCGGAAAGGCGGTAGTTCCGGACCAGGAGCTTCAACCCGTTGCCGCCGGCGGGGCGGTAGACCCGGTTCGGGCTCTGCCGGCCCAGGAGCTTTTCGGTCCCTTCGGCGACGATGACCCGATAGCCCAGCTCCCCGACGGTCCGGGCGAGGTCGTTGTTGTAGATCAACTCCGTGTGGCGGAAGGTGCGGCCCTCCTGGCCGAAGAGCGCCTTGATCCGCGCCCGATGCCGTTCCACCTGTTCCTTGAATTCCCGGACGGAAAAGAGAAAGGCCAGGGAATGGCTGTCCGTCTCGTTGAGAAATTCGCAGCAGCCCGTGGCGGCAAGCTTCTGAAAACTCTCCAGGACGTCCGGCCGGACCTGCTCCAGTTGATCGAGGATCACGCCGGAGAGGGAAAAGGCGATCCGGAAGCGCCCCTCCAGTTCCTCGATCAGCCGCAGCAGAAGGGCGTTGGCGGGAAGATAGCATTTCTCCGCCACCCGTTCCAGAATCCGGCGGTTCTCCGCCTCGTCTTCGTACTCATGGAGTTCGCCGATGTCGAAATAGGCGTATTTTCGGAGACGCCGGGGCTGGTGAACCTGAAAGTAGAAACAGACGCTGGGCATTGCGATCCTCTTAAGGGGGTTGTCTTCAGCGGTCGGACCGCGCCGTTTTTCGCCCCGCTTCCCGATAGACGGCGGCGATTTGCTCCGCAGCGGTTTCCCAACGGATCTGCCGGAGTTCCTCGCGCGCCTTTTGCGCCATCTCGCCGGCAAGGCGCGGGTATTTCAGAACGGCGATGATCTTGGCGGCCATCTCCCGGACGTCCCAGAAATCGACCTTCAAGGCGTGCCGGAGGATCTCGGCGCAGCCGGACTGGCGGGAGATCAGCACCGGAACGTCGTAGAGCATCGCTTCGAGAGGCGAGATCCCGAAAGGCTCCGAAACGCTCGGCATGACGTAGAGATCGGCGAGGGAAAAGATCCGTTCGATCTCCTCTCCCTGGAGAAATCCCGTGAAGTGAAAGCGGTTTCCGATTCCCAGGGCGGCGACCCGTTCGATCATCGGTCCCAGCATGTCGCCGGCGCCGGCCATGACGAAGGTGACGTCGGGGAGGGCTTTCAGGACCCGGGCGGCCGCTTCGACAAAGTAGTCGGGCCCTTTCTGGAAGGTGATCCGGCCGAGGTAGAGGACCGTCTTCCGGTCCCGGCGCGATTGCCGCCGTTCGGGAGAAAAGAGCGCTTGCGTCTCCTGACGGGTGACGGCGTTGTAGACGACGGAAATCTTCTCCGGGGCGATGCCGTAGCGTTCGATGAGCATCCGGCGGGTTCGGTGGCTGACGGCGATGAGCCGGTCGGCCTGTTCGACCCCGGCCCGTTCGATCTGTAGGATCTCCGGGTTGGCCTGTTCGCCGCTCCGGTCGTACTCCAGAGAATGGATATGGAGAACGAGCGGCTTGCCGCTGACCCTGCGGGCCTGAAGGGCGGCCGGAACGGTCATCCAGTCGTGGGCGTGGATGCAGTCGCAGTCGAGCCCCCGGGCAAGGCGGCCCCCGGCCCGGCCGTAGCGGGCGACCTCGCCGAGGAGATCGTGGCCATAGACGGCGGTTTTCGGGAAGAACTTTCCCCGGGAAAGGTATCGCTCCTGATAGCTTTCCTGGTTGAGATAGGGACTCAGGAGCGACGGGACGGGACGGATCGTCAAACCCGGAACGGGATCGCAGGGCCCTTGCGCACCGGACGGATCGGGAAATTCCGTGGCCGAGAGGAGCCTAAGAAAGGGGGCGTCGCCCGCTTCCTGGGGTTGCGGCAGAACGAGGGTGAGCTCATGCCCCTGTCCGGCCAAGGCCTTCGTCATGCCGAAGCAGGCCGTTCCCAAACCGCCGCTCATCCGGGGCGGGAATTCCCATCCGAACATCAGGATGCGCATGGACCTCCAGCTCCTTCTCCCTGGCGCTTCCTATGGCAGGATCATTTTCCCTGCCAGGGGAAGCGAGACGGGGCTTCAGCATCAGAAATCATCAAGGAAGATCACCGACAGGAAATATCCGCACGATGCAATGGCCGCATCATCTCACAGTCGCGGCGAAAAGTAAACCCCCTTCGCCGTTTGGAGTGGGTCCGTTCGGCATGCAGACGTCTCATGCAGCGCGATTTAAAGATTTTTCGGGGTCCCTGCCCGTGAAGCGTAGCGACCGCAATGGCAACTGTTTGAGCGCCATCGGGCGCGAGTTTTGCCATTGCAGCGTAGCGAACGGTGCAGGGTCGAAAAAGATTTGTGAGCGCAAATGAGACGCCTCTACAGGCCAAACTGACCCACTGCCCGCCGTTTCCAGGGGTCAGGAAAGCAGGAGCCGGTAGAGGCGGATCAGCTCGGCTACGCTCCAGGCCTGGGCGATGCAGCCGCCGGGCCGCTGGGGGAGGTCGCCGTCGAAGACCTCCGAGACACTGCCGATGCCCGCCTCCCGCAGATGGGTGCTCAGAAAGGATCTTAATTGATGCCGGAGAGTGGTCTGCTCCTTTTTTTTATCCTTGGCCACGCGGAGGGCTGCCTCGCCGAAGGGACCCCAGAGCCAGGGCCAGACGGTTCCTTGATGGTAGGCGGCGTCCCGCTCGGCTCCGGTGCCCCGATAGCGGCCCCGATAGGCCGGGTCGTTTGGCGCAAGGGTCCTTGGTCCGCAGGGGGTGAGGAGCCGTTCCCGCACCGTCCGGACGACGCCTGCCTGCTGGGCCGCAGTAAGGGGCGAAAAGGGGAGGGAAACGGCCAGGAGTTGGTTCGGCCGGAGGGCTCTGTCCAGAATGCCGTCGCGATAGACGTCGCCCAGATAGCCTTCCTCGGGGATCCAGAAGGTTTCCTGGAAAGACCGGCGGGTCCGGGCGATGAGGTCCTCGGCAGGAGCCTCCGGATCGGCAAACCGGGCGGCGAGTTCCCGGGCGAGACAGAGGGCGTTGTACCACAGGGCGTTGATCTCCACGGCACAGCCGTGCCGGGGCGTGACCGGCTTTTCGTTCACCGTGGCGTCCATCCAGGTGAGGGCCTTTTGCCCGTCGCCCGCCCGGAGGAGCCCCCGGGCGTCCATTCCGATCCCGTAACGGGTGCCCTCCCGAAAGCTCGCGATGATCCGCTTCATGACCGGCCAGAAGCGGTCGCGGATCAGCGGCAGGGCATCGTTTCCCGTCTGTAGGAGCTCCTGGACGGTCCAGAAATAGAGAAGCGCGCTGTCCACGGTGTTGTAGGCCTCGGGGCGGCCGTCTTCGGAGAAGAAATTGGGGAGGAGCCCCTCCCGTTCATGTCGCCCCAGTTCGGTGAGGATCTCGATCCCCCATTCGCGCTTGCCGCAACAAAAGGCGAGGCCCGGCAGGGAGATGAGGGAATCCCGTCCCCAGCTGCCGAACCAATGGTAGCCCGCGATGATGGCCGGCCGTCCCGAGGGGGTCGTGACGAGGAACCGGCGGCCCGCTTCGATCAGGGTCAGGAGGATCTCCCGGTCCTCTGCCGAGCCGTCCGTCCTGTCCGGGGGCGCGTCCTTGCCGCCCTGCCGTTCGCCGCCATCGGCCGGCTGCCCGGAAAAGGACGGCGTCGCGGGCGATCCGGCGGCCCCTTTGCCTGGTGTCGCCGACACCGGCCCGCTGAAGAGGGGGGCGATCAGCCGCTCGGTGCCGGCGCGTTCCTCTTGCCGTCGGGCGATTTCGGCCTCCCAGCGGGCTTCCGGAGGCTCGCCGGGAGGCGCGCAGGAGGCGCTGAAGATCACGGTTTCCCCCGGCGCCAGGGGGACCTCCAGGCCGCCGGGGAGGAACAGATCTTCGTGCCAGTCGAAGCCCCGTTTTCGCTCCTCGCTGTATTCGAAGTCGTTGTACCAGAGAGGTTCAGGGACAAAACGGCAGGGAAGCGAGGCGGTGACGAACAGGGACGGCATCCCGCCATAGGGATCGATCCGAAAGCCCTGCGCGATCGCTTCCGTCTGACTGCGGAGGTGATCGTTTCTTCCGGAAAGCCGGTGGTATCCCCGAAAGGCCAAGAAGGGCTTCAGCCGCAGCAGCCCTTTGGCCGGGGAACGGCGCAAATGATAACGGATGAGTACGGTGGCGCCGTCCCGCAGGAGCAGGACGCTTTTTTGCATCTCCCTTGCGCCGGCCCGGTAGGTGAAGCGAGGAAAAAGATCGAGCTGAAACTCCCACAGGGGAGACGGACCGGGTGGCAAAAAAACGCCGGGATAGCGGTGGCGGGAGAAAAAGAGCTCTTCGTCGCCGGAGCGGAAAGCATCTTCCAGCTTGGAAAGCAGGACATGGCGGCCTTCCGGCGCCGAAAGATTGGCGACGAGCAGCCCGTGGTAGCGCCGCGTATGGCAGTCCGCAAGGGTGCTCGAGGCGTACCCCCCCCGACCGTCGGTTTCCAGCCATTCCCGGTCGAGATCACCAGCGGTGTTCGGTTCGCAGTCGATCCGGATCATGGCGTCGCTCCTGGGTCGGGACGAAAAAACCGCCGGAATCCTTATTGCGGCATGACGACTTCTTCGACGCCTTCCGGCGTCTTGAAGGTGAAAAACTTGTCCGACACGCCGGTATTCAGACGGATGTCGCTGAAACGCAGGCGGGTCGTGTTTCCCAAGGCGTCATTGAAGCGGGCCTGGATGATCTGAAAGTTCTTTCCGCTGATGGTCAGATAGAGCTTGTCGATGCCGGCCCCGGCCTCTTTGGCCGTCAGGACGAGGTGGTAGTTTCCCTCGTCGTCGATCGGGGCGTCCTTCGCGAAGCGGATTTGGAAATCTTCCGATAGTTTGCCGAGTCCCGAGAGGAACTTGACGGCCATCCGCGACCGGTAGACGTCTTCGGCGTTCTGGACGTAGACCATGCGGTCCTCGGGGACGTAGAGCCAGGCCTTCTGGGCATTGATGACCAGCTTTTTGGATTTCGGCTTGGCGTAATCCCAGAGCATCATCCGCGGATTCTTGAAGGTGACCGTCCCCTCTTCTTTTTCGGTCTTTTTCATCGAGCGGATGGTGACCTCTTGGGTGAAATGGGCCCGCAGGTCGGTGGTCTTTTCGTAAGTCTCCTGGGTTTTGGCGATGAGTTGCTCCAGAGAGAGGGCATCCGCCCCCCCGGTCGGGGGACAAGCCAGGGAGAAGAGACTTGCCAGGACCACCAGCGCCGCCGTCCTGGCGATCAGAAAAGGAAATTTCGGATCGGCAAAAAGGGGCCCGGGAAAGTGCGGAAAAGGCACATTTCCCCCCCGACCTTTTCGCCCGGGCAAAAAACGCCGATAAATGGCCGATATGGCGGCTGCTTGTTCTAAGTTGCTGTTATTGTTTAACATGTCTACTGCCCAAACCTTATGCAAACCGGTATAAAAGTGTAACATTTGCAGAGTTACAGGGGTTGTCCACAGCCTTATCCACAACCCTTTCCACATGGCTGTGGATTCCCCTTCCAAGTTCCCGGATCAACGTCAGGTTCCCATCCCTCGGCCGATCAATCGGCGATCTTGACCCGCCAGCCGAAGGGATCATCCTGCTGGCCGTACTGGATGGCGAGGAGCTCGTTGTAGAGCCTTTCGGTCATCCGGCCGGTCTTGCCGCCGTTGATCAGGTAGTCCCGGTCGCGGAAAGAGATCTGTCCCACCGGCGAGACCACGGCGGCCGTTCCCGAGGCGAAGGCTTCCTGCATGGTTCCCGAGGCGATGGCCTCCATCACCTCGTCCATGGATATCCGCCGTTCCGTGACCTTCACCCCCCAGCTCTTGGCAAGCCGGATCACCGAGTCGCGGGTGATCCCCGGGAGGATGGAACCCAGCAGCGGCGAGGTGACCAATTCGTCGCCGATCACGAAGAACATATTGCTCGTTCCCACCTCTTCGACGTACTTGCGTTCCGCCGGATCAAGCCAGAGGACCTGGGTGTGCCCCTTTTTCTTGGCGATTTCACTGGCATGAAGGCTGGCTGCGTAATTGGCGCCGGCCTTGACCGCGCCGATGCCGCCGGGGGCCGCCCGGCAGTAGTCGTCGGTCACGTAGATCTTCGTCGGGGCGAACCCTTCGGGATAGTAGGCGCCCACGGGCCCCATGACGATATAGAAGAGGTATTCATTGGCCGGGTGGACGCCCAAGGCCTTCTCCGTGGCGATCATCGTCGGCCGGATATAGGCGGCGGTGCCGCTGCCCCGGGGGATCCAGTCCCTATCGAGCAGCACCAGCTTGGTGATCGCTTCCAGGAAGAGCTGCTCGTCCAGTTTGGGCATGCAGAGATATTCCGCCGAAACGTTCATCCTCCGGATGTTGTCCATGGGGCGGAAGAGAAAGATGGCGCCGTCTTTTCCGCGGTAGGCCTTGAGTCCTTCGAAGATCTCCTGGGCGTAGTGGAAGACCATGGCCGTCGGATCCAGTTGGAGCGGCCGGTAGGGCTCGATCTGGGGATCGTGCCAACCACGATCCGCGTGGTAGGGCATGGTGAAAAAATGATCGCTGAAGATCTTTCCGAAGCCGAGTTTCGACTCGTCGGTGGGCTTGGCCTTCCTTTTTTCCGGAGGGGCCGGAATGATTTTGATGTCCATAGTCGTCTCCTTAGGCGTGCACCTTGGATTGCGTGCGCATTACGCTGATCCATATCACTAAATGAGATGGCGATCAAGGGATCTGTATTGGATGGCTTCCGCCACGTGGGAGGGGGCGATTTCGGGGAGGCCTTCGAGATCCGCAATGGTTCTGGCCACCTTCATGATCCGGACATGGGCGCGGGCCGAGAGCCCCAGCTTCTCGACGGCCATTTCGATCAGCTGCCGCGAGGCCTCGTCGAGGGCGCAAAAGGTCCGGACCTGGCGATCGGAGAGACGGGCATTGAAGGGGGCGCCGTTGCCGGCCAGACGTTCGGCCTGGATTTGGCGGGCTCGGTCGATCCGGCCTTTGATGACCGCCGAGGATTCGGCGGGCCGGTTCTCGGCGAGGTCGCGGTAGGGGACGGTCGGAACCTCGATATGGATGTCGATCCGGTCCAGGAGCGGTCCGGAGATCCGTCCCTGGTATTGGCGGATCTGCTGGGGCGTGCACCGGCAGGAGCGACGGCGGTCGCCGAAGTAGCCGCAAGGGCAGGGGTTCATGGCCGCCACGAGCATGAAGCGGGCGGGGTAGGTCGCCGTGAAGGCCGAACGGCTGATGGTGATCTGTCCCTCTTCCAGGGGCTGGCGCAGGGCTTCGAGGGCATTCTTCTTGAATTCCGGCAGTTCGTCCAGAAAGAGGACCCCTTGATGGGCGAGACTGATCTCGCCCGGTTTCGGGACGTGGCCGCCGCCGACGAGCCCCGCGTCCGAGATGGTGTGGTGCGGGGCGCGGAAAGGCCGGGTTCCCAGAAGGGTTTCCTTGCGGTCCAGGAGGCCCGCGACGGAGAAGATCTTGGTCGTGTCGATCGCCTCTGCGAGCGACAGGTCCGGAAGGATCGTCACGAGCCGCTGGGCGAGCATCGTCTTGCCGGCGCCGGGCGGACCGATCATCAGAAGGTTGTGGGCGCCGGCCGCGGCGACCTCCAGGGCGCGTTTGGCCTGCGCCTGGCCGTGGATATCCGTGAAATCGAAGGGGTAGCTGAGCGATTGCCGGAACAGCGCGGCGGCGTCGACGCAAAGGGGCGCGATGGTCAGCCGGCCGCCGAGAAACTCGACCACCTGGTCGAGCCGCTCCACCGGGATCACCTCGATGCCGGCCACCAGGGCCGCCTCGGCGGCATTCTCCCGGGGAACGATCATCCCCCTAAGCCCCATCGCCTTGGCCTGGAAGGAGGCCGAGAGGGCGCCGTGGATCCCTTTGACGCCGCCGTCCAGGGAAAGTTCGCCGAGGATCAGGTATTGGGCGAGCGCGGCGGCGGGCAGCAGTTCCTGGGCGGAGAGAATCGCCACGGCAATGGGGAGGTCGAAGGAGGTGCCTTCTTTTTTGATGTCCGCCGGGGCGAGATTGACGGTGACGTGATGGCCGGGAAAGGGGTACCCGGAGTTCTTGATGGCGGCCTTGATCCGGTCCTTGCTCTCCCGGACCGCCACGTCGGGAAGGCCCACGGTGGCAAAGAGGGGCAGACCGGCGGCGAGGTCGACCTCCACCGCGACCGGATGCGAATCGATGCCGAGGACAGCGGAACTGATGGCCTTGACGATCATTTCCCCACCCTTGTCTTGCAGGTCTCATGAGGACAGGATGTCGAGTGTCTTGTGCATCTTATAGGGTAAGAACCCAATGCTGCAAGAAAAAATTTCGCCGCCGTTTCTGCCTGCCGGCAGCCAAGGCGCCGCCGGTTTGTCCGATTCTTGTGGAAAGACGGTCCCTTGCCGTTCGCACGGTCGTCACGGGATTCGCCGGGGGATCTTTGTCGGCGCCATGCGGTTGGGGTGGTAAGCCCCTGTCGGGGGGCGGCGCGCTGGGGACGATCACGGCGATCGGCACCCTGCTTGGGCTTGGCGGGCTTCCGGAAGGGCCGTCGGCGGAAGCGGCCGGGAGGGAAACGGGGCCATCAACCTGCTTGACGAGAGGAAAGAGGCTGTGCTAAGTTCGCCGGGAATTCAGGTCATCCATTTCAATTCGAAACGGCAGGTTCATGAGCACGTTATCCCATCTCGATGAAAAAGGTCAGGCGCGTATGGTGGATGTGACCGCCAAGACGCCCACGCTCCGCCAGGCGGTGGCGCGGGGGGCAGTGCTGATGCGTCCGGAAACATTGGCCCTCATCGAGCAGGGGGGGATACCCAAGGGGGATGTCTTGGCTACGGCGCGGATCGCGGCGATCATGGGGGCCAAGAAAACCGGGGAACTGATCCCCATGTGCCACCCGCTGGAACTGACGGGGGTGGAGATCCGTTTCACCTCCGCGGCTGCGGCAGGAAGGGTGGAAATCGAAGCGCAGGTGACGACGGTGGGCAGAACGGGGGTCGAGATGGAAGCCATGACGGCGGTCGGCATTGCGGCGCTGACGATCTACGATATGTGCAAAGCGGTGGACCGGGAGATGGTGCTCACCGAGATCCGGCTGAGCGAAAAACGGGGCGGCAAGAGCGGTGTCTTTGTCCGGCCGGGGGAAACGGTTTGAGCGCCGGGGGGACAATCGAGGGCAGGACGGCCATCCATGACCATGGGATCAGGAAGGCCTTTCTCATCCCTCTGGGACTCGATGCTTTCCTGCTTTTGGTGCTCCTGCTGATCGCCCTGCTCCTCAGGGGGGACGGGGTGGAAAAGCTGATCTTTTCCCTCTTTTTTTTGATCGCACTGGCCCTCTTTCTCGAAGGCCTCTTCCGGCGGGTCGGCGTGACCGAAACGGGGCTTTCCTTCCGGAAGCTGGGGCGAAAGAAGACCGTCGCCTGGGCGGAGATTACCCATGTCGGTTGCCTCACCCTCCATAAAAAAGTCTATCTGCTGCTGACGACCGTGAAGGGATTTTTCGTCATTTCCAACGTCTATGAGGGTTTTTCGGCGCTCGTGGAGGAAATCGTCGTCCATGTCGAGCCCGATCGGGTGGAGGAAGAGGTGCGTCTGCTGGCCGGACGTTCGGGTCTGGGAATCGCCCCGATCGTATCGTCCTGGATCGCCGCCCTGTTGATGATCGGCATTATCGCTATGAAGCTCTTTCCCCTGCTGGGGTGAGAATCGTTTGGGAAAGGAATCCGGTGGACCATGAAAAGCAAGCGTTCCGGTATTGATGCGGCGACGCGGGAGGTGCGCACAACGCCCGCCGCGGTGGCCGAAGAGGTCCTGGAAAAAAGGATCGAGGAGATTGCCACGATCCTTTCCACGACCGAGGCCGGAAAGAGTCGGCTTTACGATGAAGTCATGGCCATGGTGGAAAGAAGCCTCTTCCGGATCGCCCTGGAGCGGTCGAACCATGTCAAAAGCACCGCGGCCGTCTACCTGGGGATCAACCGGAACACCTTCCAGAACAAGATGATCAAACTGGGAATCGATAACCACCAGGGATGACGCTCCGGAGGCAAGCGCTTTGGCGAGCGGCGGCAAGGATGGCAGGCAGATGGATCGTGGAGCCGAAGGGTCGTTAGCGTCGTCGGTCTTGAAACTCCTGGACAAAGGGGTGCGGATGCCTGCCCCTTCCCTCGTGGAAGTGGGGCCGGAAGTCGATCCGGACCGCATCTCCGGCGCGGGCGTCGTCTTCCACGGCGGGACGCGGGTCCATGGCGCAAAAACGCTGATTTCCGCAGGAACGCAGCTGGGGGGCGAGGCGCCGGTGACCGTGGTGGATTGTCAGCTGGGGCGGGATGTGGCGCTCAAGGGAGGCTTCTTCACCGCTTCGGTCTTCCTGGACAGGGCGAATTTCGGCTCAGGCGCCCAGGTCCGGGAAGGGTGCCTGATCGAGGAGGAGGCCGGAGGCGGTCACACGGTCGGCCTGAAGCAGACCCTCCTTTTTCCCTTCGCCACCCTGGGCAGTCTGGTCAACTTCTGCGATTGCTTCCTTGCCGGAGGGACCAGCCGGAAGGACCACAGCGAGGTAGGCAGTTCGTACATCCATTTCAACTACACGCCGAACCAGGACAAGGCCACCGCGTCGCTTTTGGGGGATGTGCCCCGGGGGGTCATGCTGCAGGAGCGTCCGATCTTCCTGGGCGGGCAGGGGGGCTTGGTCGGGCCGGCCCGGATCGGCTTCGGCACGGTGATCGCCGCAGGATCGGTCTGGAGGGGGGATTTCCCGGAAGGCGGAATGCTTCTTAAGGGCGGAACCGTCTCCGGTCCGGCGCAGCCCTTCCATCCGGGACTCTACGGCGACATCCGCCGCCGGGTGACCAACAATATTTTCTATATCGCGAACCTCCTGGCCCTCCGGCAGTGGTATCTGCATGTCCGTCTGACCGCTCCGGCCGACGGGGAGATGGGCGATGCCCTCTGGGTGGGGGCGCTGGCAACGCTGGAAGGCGCCATCGCCGAACGGATTGCCCGTTTCCGGGATCTGGCGGAAAAGATGGGGATTTCCCTGGCGCTGGCGGAAAAGGGATTGCCTCCAGAGCGGGCGGACCGGCGGGAAGCGATCATGGGGCAGCAACGGGAATTGCAGGAACGTTGGCCGGCCGTCGAAGCCCGTCTCACCGACCGCCGGGAAGGGTCGGCAGGCCGGGCGGCGCGGGACGGGTTTCTCGAGAACCTGCTGGCGGCCAGGGCGGCCCAGGGAAACGATCATCTCCGGGTGATCCGGTCTTTGAACCCGACTGCCCGGGCGCTGGGAACCGCATGGCTGACAGAGGTCGTCGATGCCGTTGCGGCAGGGGTGCAGGCGGAAATTCCCGCCTGCTTGCAGGTGAGGTCATGAAAAAAGGAAACCTTTTGGCGACGATAGAGGCTGTGTCGGGTGGATGGATCCGCCGGGCCGGACCTTTTCTGAAAAGCGTGAAACTCTATGTCGGGCGCGACCCCGAGCGGGTGACGGGGCCGGCGCTGATCCTCTTTCCCTTGCTGAGGGCGACCTTGCCCTGCGGTTTGGCGGGCATCCTGGTCCTCCGCAGGGGGGGCAAAGAGGAACCGCCGCCGGAGGGCGATCTTGCCGCCCTTTTCGCCCAGGCGGCAAAACAGGACCTTGCGGCCCTCTCGTCAGGAACCCTCGCCGCCGGAGACTATCTGGGCGGTCCCTCTTCCCTGGAGAAGCTGGAACGGGAGCTGTTGCAGCTGAAGAGGGAGGAACCCTTCCGGAGACTCTTTTTTTCCGAGCCGGAAGCCGGGCGTCTGAAGGCGCTTTCGGCGGTCATGCACGCCTTTCTTGCCGCCGAGGAGGGGCTCCTTGAGGAGAAGGCCGGCTGCTTTTCCACCACCGATCTGGAGTCCGTCAACCGGGGCCTCGTCCTGGTTCGGGATCTCGTCTGGGGGCTGGACCGGGACATCCTGGACAACCGCCAACGGATCTGCGCGCTGGCGGGCGCCGAAAAGGCGGACGACGTGGCCCCCGAGGCGCTGCCCAAATACCGAAAACTCAATTTCCTTCTGAACTGTCTGGACCGTCTGGAGGTCCGGGGGCGGGATTCGGCGGGTATCGCCATCTCCTTTGTCCCGGCCGATGCCGCCGCCGCCGGGAAGCTGCTGCGGCGTATCGAGGCGGAAGGCCTACAGGAAGAATGGCGCCGGAGGATGGACGCCGGGGACCTGATCAGCGGTTCGATCTGCTGCTCGCTGAAAGGACGGCCGGGGAAAGGGGACGACCGCGGGGGCGTCTCTTTTACCTACAAGACCGCCTCGATCATCGGCGGTTTGGGCCGCAACGTCCGGGAGTTGCGGAACCAGATTGCCCAGGATCGTCTCTTGCAGGCCTTCGCGCGGCTGCCGGTCGCCTTCGAGACCGCCTTCGCGCATACCCGCTGGGCCTCCGTGGGCTCGATCACCGAGGAGAACTGCCATCCGCTCGGCAACTTCACCCTGCCCGCCGAGGCGGCCCCGGCGCCGGAGGAGAAAAACTACCCCTTCTACGGGACCGGACCCTGGTCCGTCCATGTGGTGCTCAACGGGGACATCGACAACTATCCCCTCCTGCGGGACGCCCTGGCGGCAGAGGGGGAGCGGATTGCGCCGGAGGTGACGACGGATACGAAGATCATTCCCCTCCAGATCGAAAAATACCTCCGGCTCGGCCATGACC
>JAKAFS010000016.1:22498-54585 GCA_021817825.1 Deltaproteobacteria bacterium
GGCCAAATCGTTCCGCCTCGCCGTCAGCGACTTCGAAGGGTCGCACGCCATCGCCATGGTCAGCAACGCGGAACCGGGAAAGGTCTTTCTCGCCCTTCGGGGGAGCGGCCAGTCGATCTACATCGGAATCACGCCCGATGCCTATCTCTATTCGTCGGAACTCTACGGTCTCGTAGAGGAGACCCCCTATTTTCTGAAAATGGACGGTGAGAAGCCCTCCTGTCCCGGCCGGCCGGAAACGAACGGCCAGATCCTCATCCTCGATCAGGAGGCGGCCGGCGGCGCCGCCGGCGTCACGGGTTTTTGCTACGACGGAACGCCTCTGCTGCTTAGCGAGAAGGATGTCCGGAAGGCCGAGATCACGACGCGCGATATCGACCGGGGCGATTACCCCCATTTTTTCCTCAAGGAGATCAGCGAAGCGGTCCTCTCGGTCAAAAAGACCCTGCGCGGCAAATACCGCATCGCCGGGAGGGGGGGGGCGGAAAAGGTGGTATTCAACGTCGGAGAGGACATCGTCCCCCGGAAGATCAAGACGGCCCTGATCGGCGGGGCGATCCGGCGGATTGTCGTCATCGGCCACGGAACAGCGGCGGTGGCCGGAAGCGCGGTAGCCGAGGCCATCGCGAGCCGCCTCAAGGGGAACGGGATTGTCGTGGAGGCCACCATCGCCTCCGAACTCAGCGGCTTCTGTCTGGAGAACGATCTGCAAGACACGCTGGTGATTCCCATCACCCAATCGGGGACGACGACGGACACGAACCGCGCCGTGGCCATGGCCGCCGAGCGGGGCGCCTCGGTGATTGCCATCGTCAACCGGCGCCAGTCGGACATTACCGCCAAGGCCGACGGTGTCTTCTACACCTCCAACGGCCGGGACATCGAGATGTCCGTCGCTTCGACCAAGGCCTTCTACTCCCAGATCGTGGCCGGCCGCATCCTGGCCCTCTATCTGGCCCAGGCCCTGCAAACCCTTTCCGACGAACGGATTGCCGTCGAGTTGCGCCGTCTCGAACAGACGCCGGCGCTCATGGAGAAGGTCCTGGCGCGCAAGGAGGAGATCCGGCTGGTCGCGGAAAAATGGGCAAAGCAGAAGCGGTACTGGGCCGTCGTGGGGAGCGGGCCGAACAAGGCGGCGGCCGACGAGATCCGGATCAAACTGAGCGAGCTGTGCTACAAGACGATTTCGTCGGATGTCATCGAAAACAAGAAGCACATCGATCTGTCGGCGGAACCCCTGATCCTGGTCTGCGCCGCCGGAAATCCGGAAGCGGTGACGGGCGATGTGGTCAAGGATGTGGCGATCTTCAAGGCCCACAAGTCCTGCGTGATCGTCTTCGCCGACGAGGGCGAGAAGCGCTTCGACGCCGTCGCCGATGCGGTCATTCCCATTCCCAGAGCGCCGTTGCCGCTGCCGGTGATTCTCAACACCGTCGCGGGCCATCTGTTCGGCTATTACGCCGCCTGTAGCATTGATGCGGAGGCCCTGTTCCTGCGCGAGTTCAAAGGACGCCTGAGCCTGGTCATGGCGGAGCAGGCCCGGGGAAACCTGAGCCCCTACGAGAGCATTGCCGATGCCGGCCTGCGCCGGCTCGTGAGTGATTTTGCGGACCGATTTCACCATGTCCGGAACGAGGGCGCCTTTGCCCTGACAAGCGCCCGCACCCTTTCCGATCTGGTGCTGCTGCTCAAATATGCCGCCGGGAAGCTGCCCCTCGACGATTTTCGGCATGATTTTCCCGCGGCGGAGGGGGCCCTCTCGCCGATCGACCTGCTCGACCTCACGCTCGGTCGCGCCGTGGACGAACTGGCACGCCCGATCGACGCCATCCGCCATCAGGCCAAGACCGTCACGGTGGGGACCAGCCGCAAAGAGGTGCGGTTGCAGGGTCTCTTCTTCGACCTTTTGGCCGAGCTGGATTTCTCCGCCGAGGCGCTTCTGAGCACCAATATCCTGGACATCAGCCGGATTCAGCGGGCGGTGGCTGCGATCAAGGGCCATACGCTCTATGCCGTCGATGGCCTGGACGGTTCGGGGAAGCCTGGGGACGATTCTACGCTCGTCATCGTGGGCCGCGGCGGCATTTCTCTGGGAAAGCCTTCCCGCACCGAAGCGACGGGCCGCCTGATGGGGACCAAAAAGAGCATCGTGGCCTCCGGCCGCATCTATGTCGGACAGGGAAAATCGGACGGCGCCTCGATCGTCATCGTGCCGCTTTTGGGAGACGACGAGCGGATCCATCGTCTACTCCTGATCCACGTGGACTTCAACGAGGCGCTTTCGATTTCCGAGCGGAAAGAGATCCTCGGCGATCGGGCGGGCGCGATCCGCGATCTCATCCAGGAAGTCAATCTGAACTGGGACGATCGTTGCCTGGGCGCCATTCCGCTGGGAATCCTCCTGGGCGAGCCGGTGGAGTTGATCGCCGGGATGATCAGAACCATGAACCATGAACCATGAATATCGGCTATCGCTACTTTAAGGGGGAATCGTGAAAACAAAATTCATCTTCGTGACGGGAGGGGTCCTCTCTTCGCTGGGCAAGGGGCTGGCCGCGGCCTCCATTGCGGCGGTCCTGGAATGCCGGGGGCTCCGGGTCACCAACCAGAAACTCGATCCTTACATCAACGTCGATCCGGGGACCATGAGCCCCTTCCAGCACGGCGAAGTCTTCGTCACCGACGACGGCGCCGAGACGGATCTCGATCTGGGCCACTACGAACGCTTCACGGGAACGCGGATGGGGAAGGGCAACAACCTCACGACGGGGCAGGTCTACTTCTCGGTGATCACCAAGGAGCGGCGGGGCGATTACCTGGGAAAGACCGTCCAGGTGATTCCCCACATCACCAATGAGATCAAGGATTACATCAAAAAGACCGCCGAGGGGTTCGACGTGGCGATCGTCGAAATCGGCGGTACGGTCGGCGACATCGAAAGCCTTCCCTTCCTCGAAGCGATCCGTCAGTTCCGCAACGAGGTGGGGCGCGAAAACGCCATCTTCGTCCACCTGACCTGGGTCCCCTTCATCAAGACGGCGGGCGAGGTGAAGACGAAACCGACGCAGCACAGCGTCAAAGCCCTCCGGGAGATCGGCATCCAGCCCGACATCCTTTTGTGCCGGACGGAAAACTTCCTGTCCGACGACATCAAAAGCAAGATTGCGCTTTTCTGCAACGTCGAGGGCTCCGCCGTCTTTACCGCCAAGGATGTGGCCTGCATCTATGAGATGCCGCTCATCTACCATCGCGAGGGGGTGGGGCAGAAGATCGTCGAACTCCTGAACATCTGGACCGGTCAGCCCCGACTCGATGCCTGGGAAGAGGTGGTCGACAAGTCCCTGCACCCCGCCCACGAGGTGACGATCGCGATCGTCGGAAAGTATGTCAATCTGGCCGATTCCTACAAAAGCCTCAACGAGGCCCTCTATCACGGGGGAATCGCCAACGACTGTAGGGTGAAGCTGCGGTTCGTCGATTCGGAGAAGATCGAAAAGGAGGGCCTTGGCGATCAACTGGACGGCGCCGACGGGATCCTCGTTCCCGGCGGATTCGGAAACCGGGGGATCGAGGGGATGATCACCGCCGTCGAGCATGCCCGGACGAACAAGATTCCCTACTTCGGCATCTGCCTCGGGATGCAGATGGCCGTCGTGGAGTTCGCGAGGAACGTCTGCGGACTTGCGAAGGCGAACAGCTCCGAATTCGACGCCGAAGGCCCCTATCCGGTGATCGACCTGCTGCCGGAGCAAAAGACGGTGACCGAGAAGGGGGCGTCGATGCGCCTGGGCGCCTATCCCTGCCTCGTCGAGCGGGACTCCTTCGCCTGCGAGGCCTACGGGGAATCGCGGATCAGCGAACGGCATCGCCACCGTTACGAGTTCAACAACGACTACAAGGAGGGCCTGGTGGCCAAGGGACTCCTCATCACCGGCGCTTCTCCGGACGGACGGCTGGCCGAGATCGTCGAGGTCGGAGGGCATCCCTGGTTCTTGGGATGCCAGTTCCATCCCGAGTTCAAATCGCGTCCCACGGCGCCCCATCCCCTGTTCCGGCGGTTTATCGAAGCGGCCCTGCGGGAAAAGAAGAAATAAAAAAGGCCCTCCCGGCAAGCGGGGAAGGCCGGTCGGATCAGGAAGCGGCGCGTCCTTGCATCTCAGGGGCGCGTCGTTGTCTGTGAGCCCCGGTCGGCAGCGAGGTCCGCTCCGACGGCCGGCTCCGGGGGGCGCGGTGCCGCGGTTTTTTCGTCAAGCAATTCCCTCACCTGCCTCAGAAAGCGAAGCGGCGTATAGGGCTTCATCAGCAGCGGCAGGCGTTTGCCGGTCAATGCCTGCCGGGCGATTTCGCTTTCGCCGTAGCCGGTCACGAAAAGCGCCCGCGTATCGGGCGCCGCCTTTACGATTTCGTTGTACGCCTCCCGTCCGCCCATGCCGGGCATGATCAGGTCCAGGACGACGAGGTCGATTTCGTCGCGATGCTCATGGAAAGCGGCCAGGGCTCTCTTTCCGTCCGGGGCTTCCAGGACCTTATATCCCTGATTGGTCAGGATGTCTCTCGTCATCTTCCGGATCATTTCATTGTCCTCGGCCACCAGAACGGTTTCCGATCCGCCGGCCACGGCGGTTTCCTGCGGCGGTTCTTTTCCCAGGGGAACCTTTTCCCGAAGCAGGGGCAGATAGACGGTAAAGGCCGATCCGGCTTGCGGTTCGCTCTCCACTTGGATGATCCCCCGATGCTGCCTGATGATTCCGTAGGCGACGGAAAGTCCCAGGCCCGTCCCTTTGTCCTTGGCTTTGGTCGTGAAAAAGGGCTCGAAGATCTGCTGCTTCAGCCGCTCATCCATGCCCGTTCCCCCGTCGCAGACGGTGAGCACGGCATAGCGGCCGATTTCGCCGTAACCGCGGCAGCGGACGAATCGTTCATCGATGTCGGCGATGCCCGTCGTGATCTCCAGCGGACCTCCGGCGGGCATGGCATCCCGGGCATTGGTGACGAGGTTGATGACGACCTGTTCGATCTGATTGATATCGGCCAGCACGGGCAATGGCTCGGAAAAAGGGGTGAATCTCAGAACGATGTCCTCGCGGATGAGCCGATGCAGCATCTTCTGAAGGTTCGTCACGACGGCGTTGAGATCCACGGGCCGGATGCTCAGGATCTGTTTTCTGCTGAACGCCAAGAGCTGGCGGGTGAGGGAGGCCCCCCGCGATCCGGCGGCGGCTATTTCGTTCACGTAAGGCAGCAGGGGGTCGGCGCTGTGCATCTTCATCTGGAGCAGTCCCGCAAAGCCGCTGATCGATGTGAGCACATTGTTGAAGTCATGGGCAATTCCTCCGGCCAAGGTGCCGATGTTTTCCAGCTTTTGGGCCTGGTGCAACTGCCATTCGAGCTGTCTGCGCTCCGTCATATCGGTCAATATGGCGAGATGGACGTCGGCGACCACTGCCCCGATCACGGCGATGTCCTTGACCGTTCCATCCTTGCAGATCACCCGGGCATCAAAGGGGGGGATGGCTTCTTGCGTCTGCTGGGCGGTGGCGACGGCCTTTTGCCAGGCCGCAAAGAGCTGCGGGCCCGCTTCCGGACCGTCGCAGGCCCGGAGAAACCAGGCGGCGATGGTCGACAGCTCGGCAGCGGAATATCCGAACCGTTCGCTGAAGGTCCGATTGACGTAGCGGACGGTGTCCGTGGGGTCGGCCAGCACCAGGCCGACCGGCAGGGTGTCCAGGAGCTGCTTCAGCTTCTCCTCGCTTTGCCGGAGGCTGGCTTCGGTCGCCTGGCGTTCCCGGACCTCCCGTTCGAGCCGGAGGTTGGTCGCCTCCAGGTCCGCCATCTTCTTTTCCAGCTTGCGAAAGAGGGTCTCGTTGTGCTGTCTTAAAAGCTCCCTGTCGGTTTCCAGGGGTTTCCCCGATTCCTGCGGGGGGGTTCCGCTTTTCCTGCTTTCAGCGAGAACCTCCTGTAAAACCTCCAGCAAGGCTTCGGGTTCCATCGGCTTGATCAGAAAACGGTCCGCGCCAAGGGTCAAGCCGAACTCGATATCCTTCTTTTCCGTATAGGTTGCCGTGTAGAAGACAAAAGGGATTTGGCGGAGACGTTCATCGGACCGCCATTCCTTGCAGAGGGCGTAGCCGTCCATCACGGGCATCAGGATGTCGGAGACGATCAGATCGGGGGGCGCGGTGCGGGCGGCTGCCAGGGCCTCCTGACCGTTGACCGTGGAGATGGTTTCGAAACCGCGGCTTTGCAGAAGGGTCTCGAGAAGGTAACGGTTCTCGCTGAGGTCATCCGTGATCAGGATCTTGCCGCTCATCGTATCCGCCTTTCTTCCGAGAGTCTGAAACCAAAGGCCTCCTGAATTCCGCTGCGATCGGCGAGCCCTTCGCAGAGGATTCTTCTGGCGATACGCGATCCCGACTCCGCTTTTCGTCACAGTTGGCATTGCAGGGCGTTTTATGGACTGGGAAACTTTGCCTCAGTCGCTCCGGTATGTCAACCACTTTAAGCCGGCCATCGGCTCCCCTCTGGAAAGCGCCTGCTGCGGATTCTCCTGTGTTTTTGTCGAAAAGCTTTTAGGATGCACTATGTATCTATTCTTAACGATATTAAATGGTTTCGTCGATAACAAATGCGATGCACCGGCGGAAGAAGTCTGCTATAGTATCATCGGCGGATAGGGTGCAATTTGGAAAAATGAAACTGCTCGGGAGATGCCCGAATCCCGATGCCGAACAAACGAAGGACTGCTGCCCGTGACCCCCAAGCCCACCTATGAAGAGCTGGAAGAAAGAATCCGGGTGCTCGAAGAGAACGCCGGCAACGCGATGGGGAAGGAGGACGCCCTTCACCAGAGCCAGGAGGCCTTCCGGAGTCTCTTCGACGACCCTGCCGCAGTAAAACTCATCCTCGATCCCGAGACGGGGGCCATTGTCACTGCAAACCCTGCCGCGGCCCATTTCTACGGCTGGTCTTGCGAAAGACTGGCGCAAATGAATATTCGGCAAATCAATACCTTGCCTCCCGACAGAATCAAGGCGGCCATGAAAGACGCCCGGGACCGGACCCGGACCCGTTTTGAATTCCAGCACCGCTTGGCCGATGGATCGGTCCGGGACGTCGAGGTCTTCAGCACCGGAATCACCATGGCAGGGAAACGCTACCTGCATTCAATCGTTCATGACATCACCGAGCGGAAGCGGGCCGAGCGGGAAAAAGGCGCCATCTCCGAAATCGGACGGATTATCGGCGCCTCTCTGAATATTGACGAGGTGTATGAGCGGTTCGTCGACGAGGCCCGCAAGCTGATCCCCTTCGACAGGCTCAGCGTGAGGCTGATCCATCTTCCATCGGGCACCCTGCGGCTCGCCTTCATGGACGGGACGCCCATCGCGGGACGTCAGCCGGGGGATTCCATCCCCCTGGCGGGATCGCTCACCGCGGAATTGCTCCGGACGCGGACCGGAATGATCGCCGATGCGAAAAGTTTCGAAGCGCTGACCGCGCGTTTTCCGGCCGCGGGCGATGGTTACAGGGCGGGGATGCGGTCGCTTTTGGCCGTTCCGCTGATTTCCAACGGCGTGGTCATCGGCAGTCTCGGTTTCCGCTCGAAAACACCCGATGCGTACACGGAAAGGGACCTCTTCCTTGCCCAGCGGATCGGGGATCAGATCGCCGGGGCGATCGCCAATGCCCAGATCTATGCCGACCTCAAAAGAGCGGAGCAGGAGATGGCCGTCATCGCCGAGATTGGCCGCATCGTCGGCTCGTCCTTAAATATCGATGAGGTCTATGAACGGTTTACCGGGGAAGCAAAAAAACTGATCGGCTTTGACTGGCTTTCCGTTTCTTTGATCGACCGTTCGGAGGGTGTGGTGCGAATCGCCCACGCCTCCAAGACCGAACTTTCCCTGCGACGGCCACAGGGGGATGTCTTTTCACTGGCCGGTTCGCTCAATGAAAAGATCATGGCAACGCGAAAAGGGCTCATTGTCCGGGTGGAAGAGAGATCCGCGCATTCTCCGCACTTCGTTGACAGCTACAAGGAAGGGCTGAGGTCGGCGATGAGCGTCCCGCTGTTCTCGCAGGGCGAAGTGATCGGCACCCTGAACTTCCGGTCGAAAGCACCCGGTGCGTACACGGATCGGGAGCTGTCTCTCGCTCAGCGCATCGGCGATCAGGTCGCCGGGGCGGTTGCCAATGCCAAGATCTACGCCGATCTCAAGCGGGCGGAGCAGGAGATGGCCATCATCGCCGAGATTGGCCGCATCATCAACTCTTCCCTGAAGATCGAGGAAGTCTACGAACGGTTCACCCTAGAGGCCAGAAAGCTGATCGGTTTTGACCGGCTTTCCGTGGCGTTGCACAACCTCGCCGATGGATTGGTGAGGATCGTCCACCTGTTCAAGACCGATATTACCGGTCGGCGGCAAGGCGACGCCTTTCCCCTGGCGGGTTCGCTCAATGAAAAGCTCATGCAGACGCGAAAAGGGGTCATTGTGCGGTTGGACAGCAGCGAAGCGGTGGCCGAACATTATCCCAGCCTCGTTGCCGGCTACCAGGCGGGCGTGAGGTCGCTGCTTTCGGTCCCGCTGTTCTCGCAGGGCGAAATGATCGGCAGCCTGAATTTCCGGTCGAGAAAGCCCGGCGCCTTCACCCCGGCGGATCTTCGCCTGGCCGAGCGGATCGGAGAGCAGATCGCCGAGTCGATTGCCAATGCGACGCTTTACAGAGAACTCAGCGAGACGGAAAAGGCGCTCCGGGAAAGCAACGCGTTGTTTTCCCATTTTATGCGGCACTCCCCCATCTACGCTTTCATCAAAGAAGTGACCCCGAACCGGAGCATCGTTCTACAGGCCAGTGAAAATTATCAGCAGATGATCGGCATTCCCGGTCGGGAGATGATCGGCAAGGCCATGGAGGACCTCTTCCCCGCCGAGTTTGCGGCAAAGATGACCGCCGATGACTGGGCCGTCGTCTCGGCCGGCAAGGTGCTGGAATTGGAAGAGGAATTGAACGGCCGGAGCTATGCGACCATCAAGTTTCCGATTGTCGATGCCGGTAAAGCCCTGCTGGCCGGCTACACCATTGACATCACCGAACGGCGGCAGTCCTATGAGGCCTTGCAGAAAAGCGAAGCCCAGTTTCGGGCGATCGTGGAGAACACCCATGACGGCATTCTTTTTATGGATGCCGAAGGCAAGATTCTCTATCGGAGCCCTTCCTATCGGCAAATCAACGGCCATAAAGACGAAGCGGGGAGGGGGCGCGATCTGTTCGCGACCGTCCACCCGGACGATTTGACGGTCGTCCGCGGCATCTGGGCGGAGATGCTGGAGCAACCGGAATCGCTTCACGAGCTGTCCTACCGGATCCTCCATCGCGACCAAACCTGGAAAACCGTGGAGTCGACCCTGCAAAACCTGCTGAACAACCCCAACGTTCGGGCCGTCTTCATGACCACCCGGGATGTGACCGATCGCAAACGGGTGGAGGAGCAACTGGCTCAGGCCCAGAAGATGGAGGCGGTGGGACGTTTGGCAGGCGGGGTGGCCCATGACTTCAACAACATGCTGGGCGTGATCCTCGGCCATGCGGAGCTGGCCTTGGACCTGGCGGCTCTGTCCTCCCCGCTCCAGGCCCACCTACAGGAAATCCGGAAAGGCGCGGAACGGTCGGCGAATCTCACGCGCCAGCTTCTGGCCTTTGCCCGCAAACAGACCGTCGCACCCAGGGTGTTGGACCTGAACGAAACGGTGACCGGCGTACTCAAGATGCTGCAACGGATCATCGGCGAGGATATCGACCTCGTCTGGCGGCCGGAAGCGGACCTGTGGCCCGTTAAGATGGACCCCTCCCAGGTAGACCAGATCCTGGCCAATCTGTGCGTCAACGCCCGCGACGCGATCTCCGGCGTCGGCAAAATCACCATCGAGACGGCAAATGCCGTCTTCGACGACGACTACTGCGTCATGCACCCGGGATTTTTCCCGGGCGATTATGTGCGGCTTGCGGTGAGTGATGACGGCTGCGGCATGGACAAAGAGACGCTGGCGCATCTTTTTGAACCCTTCTTCACGACCAAGGAGATCGGCAAGGGCACCGGTCTGGGCTTGGCCACGGTCTACGGCACCGTCAAGCAGAACAACGGCTTCATCAATGTCTACAGCGAGCCGGGACAGGGGACGACCTTCCGGATCTACTTCTCCCGGCATGCAGGTCAGGCAGAGCCGGTGCGGCCGGAAGGCAAGGGGGGGCAGCCCCTGCGCGGCAAGGAAACCATCCTGGTGGTGGAGGACGAGCCGGGCCTGCTCGAACTTACGACGACGCTGTTGACCCTTCAGGGCTATACCGTGCTTGCGGCGGGCACGCCCGGGGAAGCCATCCGGCTGGCAAGCGAGCACCGGGGCGGGATCCAGTTGCTGATGACCGACGTGGTCATGCCGGAGATGAACGGCCGGGAGCTGGCAAAAAATCTGTTGGCCCTCTATCCGGATCTCAAGCGCCTGTTTACGTCGGGATATACGGCCAATGTCATCGCCCACCACGGCGTGCTGGACCAGGGGGTCCATTTCATCCAGAAGCCCTTCTCCATAAAAGACCTGGCCGCCAAGGTCCGGGAGGTGCTGGATGAAAAGTAGGCCGGCGTAGGAGGCGTGCCTTGAAAAACCGGGAGCATGCCATCTCCGTGATCATTCCCGTCTACCGCGAAGGGGAGACGATCAACGCCACGATCGGGGCCGTCCGCGGACGGCGAGGAGGGCAGAACCTGGAAATCATCGTCGTCGACGGCGATGGGCAAGGGGAAACGCTTGCGGCCATCGGAGACCCCGCCGTGCGGAAGATTCGTTCGGAAAAGGGGCGGGGCCGACAGCTCAACCGGGGCGCCCGGGCCGCGACGGGCGATTGTCTCCTCTTCCTCCATGCCGACACCCGGCTCCCCTTCGCCGCCCTGGAAGGGATCGCCGCCGCGCTGGCGGACGAAACCTGCATCGGCGGCGCTTTCGACCTGCGCATCCAATCCCCGCGCCTGGGCTTTCGGGTCATCGAAAGGATGGCCAGCCTGCGTTCGCGTCTGACGCGCATCCCCTTCGGGGATCAGGCGATTTTCATCCGGGCCGCCGGTTTCCAGAGCCTGGGCGGATTCCGGGAGATTCCCCTCATGGAGGATGTGGAGTTCATGCGGCGCATCAAACGAAAGGGAGGAAAGATCGCCATTCTCCGGGAGCCGGTGCTCACCTCGGCGCGACGCTGGGAAAAGGAGGGACTGCTTTTCGGGACCCTGCGCAACTGGCTCCTGCTCATCCTCTACCTCTGCGGCGTCGCACCGGAAAGACTCGCCCGCTTCTATCGCTGATGCCGGAGTGCCGCCTCTTCCTGTCCGGACGGCGAGGGGAGGCGGTTCTCCTTTCGGTCCGCGCCGCTAAGGACTGCGGCTCAGGAAGCGGTTTCGTTCCGCGGCGGACCCTGGGGCAGGAAGACGGAGATCTGGCCGACGAAGGTGTCGGGGTTGATCGGCTTTTCGATGTATCCGCTACAGCCGGCAGCCAGGGTTTTTTCCCGGTCGCCCACCATGGCATAGGACGTGACGGCCACGATCGGTGTTTCCGCCAGTGCCGGGATGGCCCGAAGTTCCTGCGCCACGGCATAACCGTCCATCTCCGGGAGCTGGATGTCGAGCAGGATCAGATCGGGATGCTCCTGCACGGCCCGTTCGATTCCCCGGCGTCCGTCGCCGGCCTGGATCACTTCGAGTCCGTTCTTGGTCAGGATAAAGGTCAGCAGATACAGGTTCTGCTCATTGTCTTCAATGATCAAAATTTTCGGTGTGCCCATTTTCTTCTCCCCCTGCCGGCAATGTGAAGGTGAAGCGGCTTCCCCTTCCCGGTCCCTCGCTTTCGGCCCAGATCCGGCCGCCCATCAGTTCGACCAGCCGCCGGCTGATGGAAAGGCCGAGGCCCGTCCCTTCGTAGCGCCGGGTGAGCCCCGTCTCGATCTGCCGGAAGGTTTCAAAAAGAATTCCCATGTCCTCCGGTTTGATGCCGATGCCGGTGTCGGAAACGGTGACGACCACTTCATCGTTCTGCCGGTCGCACCGGATACTGATTTCCCCTTGCTCGGTAAACTTCACGGCATTGTTGACGAGGTTGATCAGAACTTGCTCCACCCGGCGCTGGTCGTGATGGATCCGGCCGGAAGCCGACGGGACTTCCAGCTTGACCAGCAGGCCTTTCTTTTCGGCCAGCGGCTGCACCAGCTTCATCACCGTGTCGATGGATTGGCCGATGTCGAACCAGGCCGGGTCGAGCGTCAACTGTCCCGCCTCGATCTTCGAGATGTCCAGGACTTCGTTGATCAACTGTAGCAGGTGATGGGAGCTGTTGCGCACCATGTTCAATTGCTTGGCCTGCTCCTCGTTGATCGGCCCCGAGAGCTTCTGCAACAAAATTCCCGTGAAGCCGATGATCGAATTCAGCGGCGTCCTGAGTTCATGGGACATGGAGGCCAAGAAGGCGGATTTGAGACGGTCCGCTTCCTGGGCCTGGTCCCGGGCGCAGGCGAGCTCTGCGGTCCGCTGCTTGACGAGATCCTCCAGGTGCTCCCGGTACTCGATCAGCCCCTGTTCCGCCTCCTTGAGCGCCCGTTGGGTGGCATTCAGGGAGCGGATCATCTCGTTGAAGGAAGCGGCCAGCATCCCGATCTCGTCGGCGGCGAAAACCCGGACCTGACGGTCCAGATCGGAGGTTTCGGCGATCCGATCGGTGGTTTTGTTCAGGTGATCGAGCGGCCGGAGGACGAAAAGATTCAGACCGACGAGCGCCAGGAGGCTCAAAAAGAGCAGGCCGCAGACCAATCCTGCGGTCGTCAGCAGAATCGGATAGCGGATCGCCCGGTCGATCGAGGCGGCGGGGACCAGAACGGCGATCATCCAGCCGACGCGGGGAGATTCCCGCAAAAAGACGAAATGTTTTACCCCTCCGAGGGTGACGGCGTTGTCTTGCAAGCCGCCGCCCAGGAGAATCTTTCCCAGCTCCGGGGAGACCGTATCGATTTTCGCGAAGAGCTGTTCTTTTTCCTGGCTCGCCAGAACGACCCCCTTGCGGTCCACGACGAGAATCCGGGATTGCGGATCGATCCGGAAATTGAGGAGGTAGTCGGTCAGTTTCACCAGCGTGATGTCCATGCCCACCACGCCGTAGAATTGATCGACCTCGTCGACCAGTGCCTTCACGATCCCGATATTGACATCCTGCGTGGTGACCGAGGGGTAGGGTTCGGTGATGACCACCCGGTCGGGGGAGCGCTTGGCCTGGAGGTACCAGGGGCGGGTGCGGGGATCGTAGCGGCTGGGGCGCTCGCGCTTGTGCGAACGGACGAAACTGCCGTTTTCCCGGCCCATGTAGACGGCATTTACCGAGGGATGGGTGAGCCGGTAGGTCTCGAAGAGATCGACGATCCTTTGTTCGGCGGGCCCGATGCGGTATTGAAAGGTCTTTTCCTCGGCCCCGGTGAAGTTGGTGAAGGTCTGATCGCTTTTCGAACGCACATCGCCATTCTGGGCCAGGGTCCGGACGTCGTTTTCCGCTTCGTCGAGGTAGAGACTCAGCGAAAAATCGATATGACGGAGTTGCTCCTCCGTGTCGGTCCGGATCAGGAGAAAACGATCTGCGTAGAGCCGGTTGTGGAGCAAGGCGGCAAGTGTGGCCGTAATGACCAGCGAGACGGAGGTGAAAAGGATCAACAACTTCCATTTGAGCTTCATGGCCATCTCCGCACAATGAGCCGATGGGATCGCTTATCTGCCAAAACACTTTCGACGGCCGGAAGTATAGGCCCCAACCCCTTGGCGCGTCAACGTGAAAATGGATGGGTTCGGAAATCACCCCGGAGCGGTCCGCTGTTTTTTGACGAAAGCAGCGAGAGTCATGGAAAGGGCTTGAAAAAGGGAGTATAAAGGCGGGGAATGCCGTCCGAAGGATCGCAGGCAGCCTCGGTCCGCAAAGGTTATTGAACAGAAAAGGACAAAAATGAGCATGAACGATGATGAAAAGGCTTGCCTGCCGGTGCAGCCGGATCGCAATGCCTTCTGGAAGTTGGCTCAGGCAAAAATGCCTTTTGGAAAGTATGCCGGATATCGCCTCGTGGATCTTCCGGAGGGATATGTGGTCTGGCTCGCCCAGAAAGGCTTTCCCCAAGGCGAACTGGGTGAACTGCTGCGCACCGTTTATGAAATAAAAGTCAACGGACTGGAATACCTTTTCAAGCCGCTGAAATGAGCGCCAGGCGGCGCTTTTGACGAAAAGACCCACCCGTTGACGAAGGCCTTCAGCAAAGAACCATCACCCTACAGCTTCCGCAGATCCCTTATCTGCTTCACCCCCAGCAGAAGTCCCCCGGTCACCAGCAGGCACAGGACTCCCGATGCGGCTATGGATGCCGGAACGGAAAAAACATCCGCGCAGATTCCCAACGCCGAGGAGGAAAGCGGCATGAGGGCGTGGTCGATCTGGTAGAGGGACATGACCCGCCCGCGGAGGGCATCGGGTACCACCGCTTGCACGAGGGTGGTGTTATTCACCCGGAAGATCAGTACGCAGAAACCCGTGGCCGCAAGGAGGAAGAAAGCGGCCCATAACCAGGTGCATTGAGAAAAAAAGATGACGAAAACCGCCGAGGCCAGCAAGGCGGCGATCCCCAAGGACCCGCTGCGGATCACGTTGCCGAAAGAGGCCATGGTGAGGGTCGCCGCGAGGGCGCCGACGCCGTAAGAGGTGATCAGATATCCATAGATGTTGGCCTGGGCGTGCAGAACGTCTTCCGTAAAGGCCGGCATGATCTGCAAGATCGGCATCACAAAGAGGGCCGGGATGAAGCTGAGCAGCATCATGCCGAAGAGGGACTTGTCGTTCCAAATGTACCGGATGCCCTCCTGGAGACTGCGGAGAGCCGATTCCTTGCTCGCCGAGAGGGGGTCGCGATAGGGCACCTGCATGGGGAAGATGATCGCCACCGTGCAAAGGTACAAACCTGCCTGGAGCAGGAAATTTCCCGCCATTCCCAAGGTCACGATGAGCACCCCTCCTATGGCGGGTCCGATGACGCGGGTGGCATTGATCGCCGTCGCATGCAGCGCAACCGCGTTGCCCAACTCCTCGCGCGGCACGGTGTTGACGATGAGCGACTGACGGACAGGCGCATTCATCGCAACGCCGCATCCCATCACCAGGCTGAATACCAGCGCATGCCAAACACGCACCCAGTCCAGGGCCACCACGACGGCGAACAAAACGGCCGCGACCGCCGTGAGGAGCTGCGTCATCAGCAAAAGGCGGCGGCGATCCATCCGATCGGCGGCCACCCCGCCGAGAGGTCCCATGAACAGGAACGGCAGGAATCGTAAACCTGAGGCGATGCCCACCAGAGTGGCCGAGCCGGACAACTTCCACACCAGCCAGCCGACGGTCACCTGCTGAATCCACATGCCGGAAGTGTTGAACAGGTTGCCTACCCAAAGGTAGAGGTAGTCGGCATGCCGTAATGAGGCAAAAGTGCCGATGCCTTCGGTACGTTTTTTCGCGGTCTCAAAGGCGTGAGGAGGCGTCAACTTGTTTCACTTTCCTGCTTATGGTCGTCGATAGAAGCGATGACCGCTTCGCTTTACTACAGATGCCGGGTTGCTGGCAACCCAAAGTATTTCCTGTGTTCCGGCCGTGTCCGTGCCGGCCCCTCGGGAGGGAAGAAAGTCAATGCCGCGTAAGGCAAAATGACCCGGGCCGTAAAAAAAGGCGCAATGTTTCGTTGACTGTTTTATACTGATCCGCAGCGATTTCGGCAGCGCTTGGTCATGGACGAGGCTACGACAACCGGAAAATACGGAGATTTCGGGTATGACGAACTCAAAACGCAAAGAGGCACCGCCGCCGCTTCCCTGGGTGCCGTCACGGGCGTTGGCCCTGAAGATTGCCTTGAGCTACGCCTTGCTGGGCGCCCTGTGGATTTTTTACTCAGGATGGCTGCTCCATTACCTGGTGCAAGACGCGGCCGTTGCGGCGGTGGTGGAAAATGTCAAGGGCTGGCTTTTCGTTGGCGTCACGGCTCTTCTGCTCGGGTTGGCGCTGGACCGTTATTTCCGGACCATTCGGCAAGCGGCGCAACAGCTTCAGGACAGCGAGACGCGGTTGCACCTCGTCGGCGACAACCTGCCGGACAGCTATGTCTATCAATACACACACGAGACCGATGGAACGTCGCGATTCACTTACGTGAGCGCCGGCGTGGAGCGCGTCCATGGCTTGACGGCTGCCGAGGTCCTTGCCGATGCAAACCGGCTCTACGTTCAGGTCGATCCGGACCAGCGCGCTTGTCTGGCTGCGGCGAAGAGGGAAAGCGCCGGCAACCTGACCGATTTCGAAATGGAACTGCAAATGCGGCGCACCGATGGTGAAACGCGGATCGTCCATGTACGGTCGACGCCCAGGCGGACCCCGGAAGGCAAGGTCCTCTGGGATGGGTTCGGCATAGACATCACCGGGCGCAGGCAGGCCGAGGAGGCGTTGGATACCGAGCGCAAGCAGTTGGGGGAGGAACAGGCCCGCATCGAAGCGCAGCTAAGGCAGTCCCAAAAGATGGAGGCCCTGGGCACCCTTGCCGGGGGGATTGCTCATGATTTCAATAATATTCTCGGGATCATCACCGGGTACACCGAGATTGCCGCCGCGGTCGGCGACGAAGGCGGCCCGATGGCGCCCGAACTTCAGCAGGTCCTCAAGGCGGCGGACCGGGCAAGAGATCTGGTGCAGCAAATCCTGGCCTTCAGCCGGCTCGGCGACCGTGAAAAAAAGCCTCTGCAAGTCGGCCTGATCGTCAAAGAGGTGACGAAGATGCTGCGCGCCTCCCTTCCGTCGACCATCGACATCGAGACGAATGTGGTTTCCAAGGCCATCGTCCTGGGTGACCCCACCCAGATTCATCAGGTGCTGATGAACCTCTGCACCAACGCGGCGCATGCCATGCAGGAGCAGGGAGGGGTGCTGACGGTCGGTCTTGTCGAGGTTCTTCCCGGATCGCAAGACCTCGCCCTGCATGCCGATTTGGAGCCCAGGCCTTATTGTCTGCTTACGGTCAAGGACACGGGACAGGGCATCGATCCGGCCATTGCGGATCGCATCTTCGATCCCTTCTTTACGACCAAGGCGCCGGGGGTGGGCACGGGATTGGGATTGTCGGTCGTTCATGGGATTGTGAAGAGCCATGACGGAGTCATCGAGGTGGAGAGTTTTCCCGGACAGGGGACCACCTTCCGGGTCTTTCTTCCGGTGACGGATACGACGGATACGGCGGAAACCTCCGATGCGGCTCCGCTGCCGCGCGGAGGGGAACGGATTCTCGTTGTCGATGACGAGCCCCTGCTGACCGATGTCCTCAAAAGAAGGCTGGAGCGGCTGGGATACGAGGTCGTCAGTTGCACGGACGGCCTGACGGCTCTCGACCTCTTCAACCGGCAGGCGGCGGAAAAGCCCTTCGACCTGGTGATCACCGACATGACCATGCCTCAGTTGACCGGCGCGAATCTTGCCGAAGAGCTGATCCGCCGCCGGCCCGGGCTGCCCGTCTTTTTGTGCACCGGGTTCAGCGAATCCATCGATCAGGAAAGGGCAAGGAAGATCGGCATTCGCGCCATCCTGATGAAGCCGGTCGTATTGAGGGACCTTGCCGAATTAATCCGCGACGTTCTCGATGAGAAGGCCCGTCCGTTGGCGGGCGGGGCGGAAAAGAATCGGTAAAAAGGGTTGAAAAAGCGGAAATTTTCTGCTTTCCTGCCTGCCGAATGGAGGTTTCCGGCGGGAAAGGGAGCGACTCCTGAACCTTGGTGCACCGGCATTCTATCTTTGCCGTTTTGCGGCCCGTGCCGGCAAGGGGCCGTCGAGAATTTTTAGCGAACAGGAGAAACCGAGAAGATGCAAGATCCATGGGAATCAAAAGGGAAAAAGATCCATACCCGCAAAATAGAAATTGCCACCTACGCCTATGACGGACAGCGAATCCTGGTCGAGGGTCTGCTCAGGGATGATCGTTTTCAGGATTCCTATCTGCTGTCCTGTGAAAAGTTGCCCCGAGGTGTCGTCCATCACATGACGATCCGCTTGCTGGTCAATTGCGCCAATTTAATGATTGAGGATGTCGATGTGCAGATGGACACCGTTCCCGGAGGGGATGCCTGCCGGGAAACGCTCGACTCCCTCGCTCCCCTCAAGGGGCTGACCATCACCAGGGGCTTTATGGTGAAAGTGAAAAAACTGGTCGGCGGCGTCAAGGGTTGCACCCACCTGGTGGAGCTCATTCAGACCATGGCCCCGGCGGTCATTCAGGGATTGGGGACCTATCAGGCGCTGAAACCAGCCCCCTTCAATCCCGAGCGGGCAAAGAAGTTCGTTCAATATCTGATCAACACCTGCCACACCTGGCGCGATGGCGGCCCCTTTGTGGAAAAGTTCACAACGAAGATCCATGAGGAACAGGCCGCCAAGACCGGGAAAAGCGGCTGAAGGATGCGTCCGTTCCCCTTTGCCGCGCAGCACATGAAGGGTCGCTGAATTAAAAGAAGCCCCTTGACTTTCCCTGCCGTACCCCTTACAGACGATTCCAGCGCCGCACCGAAAGCGGCCCATTTCATCGCCGGCGGGCCAGGAACAAGGGTTCGCCCACAAGGAGATTCCGATGATCAAACACCTCGTTCTTGCCAAGTTCAAACCGGGGGTCACCACGGCCGAAATCGCCGCGCTGAAAAAATCCCTCGCCGCGCTTCCGGCCCTCATCCCCGAGATCAAGGGGTATGAGTTCGGAGAGGACATCCGTCCGGAAAAGACACTGGACTTTGCCCTCGTATCGACCTTTGAGGATACGGCGTCCCTGAAGCGCTACCTGGTTCAACCCGATCATGCGGTTGTCGGCAAATACATTCGCAGCCTCTGCGAAAGTCTCCAAATTGTCGATTTCGAACAGCACTGACGAATGCCGATATAAGGGCTTGTCTGGTCCATATCATGGATATTGCAATAAAGAGAGATCGGGTTCGTCGTCATCCGCTGACCGCTCAATACGCAAAATCAGAACCTGAAAGGCAGTTTGAACCCGATGTCAAAAAAGGCAAATGAATCCGGGATTTTCCCTGGCTGGACGGTCGTCATTGCCGCATTTTTCGTGACCATGAGCCTGGGGGAGGCCATGTGGTCCTTCGGCATTTTCTTCAAGCCCCTACAGGCCGAGTTCGGCTGGAGCAGAGGCTTGGTTTCGTCGGCCTACACCGCTTTTCTGCTTGCCTATTCCCTGGCCAGCATCGTGGCCGGCAGGCTTTCGGACCGCTTTGGCCCGCGTCTGGTCCTCATGGCCAGCGGCATGCTCGCCGGTCTGGGAATCTGCCTCTGTAGCCGGACCCAGAGCCTGAACGAATTACGGTTTTTTCTGATGATTGCGGGCCTCGGCGCCGG
The DNA here is from genome assembly GCA_021817825.1 of Deltaproteobacteria bacterium. Lineage (GTDB taxonomy): Bacteria > Desulfobacterota > Syntrophia > Syntrophales > UBA5619 > JAKAFS01. The sequence goes on from JAKAFS010000016.1 coordinate 41,980, forward strand.
GGGCACCTGGCCCGTTCCCACCGCCACCGTACAGCGCTGGTTCTACGGGAAACCAAGAGCCGGCCTGGCATTGGGGATCGTCTCCTCGGGCATCGGGATCGGGGCCATCGTTTTTACCCCGCTGATCAATTATCTGATCTTGAGTCAGGGCTGGCGGGATGCCTTCCTGATCGTCGGGATTCTCAGCCTGGGAGTCATTGTCGCGGCCTCGCTGTTCATCAGGGAAAGTCCGAAGCCGGTGGCTTCCGGCGGAGGCGGGGCGGCGACCGGCGAGGCGGGAAAACCGGAACTGACGACGGGCAAAGTGTTGACGCAGGTCTCTTTTTTGATCATCACCTTTGCCGGATGCGCGTCGATCTCCGTTTCGCAGTTCATCTCCGTCCACATGGTTCCCTTTGCAACCGATCTCGGGATTTCTTCCACCGTTGCGGCGGCCGCCGTCGGCCTGATCGGGGCCGTGTCGATTCCCGGCCGTGTCCTTTCCGGGCCGCTTGCCGACAAGATCGGGTGGCGCCGGACCCTTTCCTGCTCCCTCTTCGGTTTGGCCATCGCGGTCGTCTGGACGCTGTTCACCCAGACGGAATGGATGCTCTATGCCTTTGCCGTTTTTTTCGGGCTCTTCTGGGGGATCAGGGTGACCGCCATGAACGGCATTGTCGGTTCCTTCTTCGGAATGCGCTCGGTGGGTGATCTGATAGGGATCACGTCCGCGGTCGCCAACATTGCCGGTGCCTTCGTGCCCTATATCGCCGGGCAGGTGTTCGACTCGCTCGGAAGCTACACCATGGTTTTCCGCTCCCTGGCGCTGCTCCTCCTCGTTGCCGGTCTCCTGACCATGGCGATAAAAAAACCGGCCGAAGCGTAGGACGCTTCGGCCGGCCAAGATCATCTGTTTGTCTCACCATTCTGACCGGTGCAAGGCAAAGACTGCCGCAGCGGTCGGCACGGGTCTATTTGGTCCCGAACTCCCTTAACTCCACATGGGCGTTGATCAACTTTTCGATGAGCGCGATCTTCTCGGCATCGCCGCTGGTGAGCAGCGGCTCCAGCGCGTCGATCTGCTTGGCCACCGTATAGGTATCCACCGAAACGAGCAACAACGGGATTTCGAGCTTCGCGGCCTTGGCGATCAGATTGGCCGGCGGCATGATGTTGTTGGTGAGGATGACGGCCGATACCTTGCAGTCCAGGGCGGCAACGAGCATGTCGCTGCGGTCGCCGCCGGTGATGACGACCCGGTGCTCCTCCTGGAAGAGGGGAAGCTTCATGGCCGAGGCGGCCGACATGGCGCCGATGATGATGCCTTTGACGGGCCGGTGGAGCTGGGATTCGCCGGCGATGATCTTTGCGAACAGCCGGTCGGCCAGATAGCCCACCGTGAAAAGCGGCAGTTCATCGCAGTAAGGGAGAATTCCCAGGACCGGGACGCCCAGCGCCTTGATCTTGGGAAGGAAAATTTCCACGAACTCTGTGACGTTGGGTACTTTGTTGACGATGATGCCTTGAAAACGGCTATTGTCGGTATAGCCCCAGCGTTTCAGAAAGGCGATGTCATCGAGGATCTGGTTTTCGTCTCCCGATACGACGACGATCAACTTGGCGTCCGCGTCCTGGGCCAACGAATAGGCGTCCAGATGGACAGTGCTGCCGTAGGTGATGTCCCGGCCGGCCTCGATGAAGAAGACGTCCTTCCCCAGGCCTACCGTTTCGACCAGATCGCCGATCTTTTCCCGGGTCGCCGCTTCGTCGAACATGGAACTGAGCTTCGCCGGGTGGAAGCCGATGCTCAACTCCTCAGGATCTGTCTCCAGGCTGAAGAGGTTCGTGACGAGGGCGGCGTCGTAATCCCAAAGTTTCTTCTTGTGATAGATCAGCCGTTCGCCGAATGGTTTGATGTAGCCGACTTTTCCCCCCAATGCCTTGGCGAGACCGATAATGATGCTCGTCTTTCCTGCACTGGCCCGCATGGATGTAATGACATACTTATTCATTGCTGTGACCTCCGATTTCCATCACCGCTATAATCAACTTTTAGAAAGTAGAATGCGCACATCGACCGCCTTGGCGCCCATCCCTTGTTCGTAGACGACCAGAGGGTTGATCTCGATATCCGTAATGCCCTTGCAATTGTTGATGATGGCGCCGATCTTGATGATCGCCTCCACCAGTTTACTGACATCTTTCATCTTTTCGCCCCGTACCCCCAAAAGCAGAGGATAGGCGCGAATCTCCTTGATCATCGTCTGGATCTCCGGCTGATCCAGAGGAAGAGCCCGGAAAGCGACGTCTTTCATCACCTCGACGTAGATCCCGCCGAGGCCGACCATGATCGTCGGGCCGAAGATGGCATCCCGGCGCGCGCCGATGATCATTTCGACCCCCGGCCGGACCATTTCGGATAACGAGACCCCTTCGATCAGGGCGTGGGGGACGTTTGCCCGGCAGTTCCGCATGATCGCTTCATAGGCGTCGGAGATTTCTTCCTTGTTTTCCAGATCCAGCGCGATGCCGCCGGCATCGCTTTTGTGGATGATATCCTTGGAGATGATCTTCATGGCGATGGGATAGCCGACCGCCTCGGCCGCTTTTACGGCCGCCTCCAGCGTCGCGGCATTCATGGAACGGGGAACGGGGATATCCGCGATTTCCATGATCTGCTGGGCCTCGTGGGCGAGCAGAAAATGACGTTTGGAGGCGATGGCCTTTTTGACGATGGCGTCGATGGCGGCAAAGTCCATGGTCGCGTCGACGTCCTCGTCCGGGCAGGCCCCGCGATAGCGGCAGTAGCGGTAGACCGCGCCCAGCGTCGAAACCACGTCATACACATCGTCTCCGACGGGAATGCCGCGGCGGCGGGCCTCCACCAGGTATCCGTCCGTCGCCTCTCCCCCCAGGAGGGAAAAGAGCAGAAGCTTTCCTTTTTCCCGGAAGCGGGCGACGTTCGTTTCGACCATCTCTTTCAAGCGGTCGGCGGTAAAGGTGGCGTTTTCGCAATAGATGCCGATGACGGTATCGATGCGATCCGATGCCAGTGCGGCATCGAAGGCCTTGTTATAGTTTTCCGGAGAGGCTCCCCCCGTCACGTCGACGGGATTCTTCGCCGAGCCGATTTCGGGAATGACGGGCAGGAAGGTCTGTTTGAGGTCTTCGGCATCGTCGTAGAGGGGAACGTTGTATTTCTCACAGGCGTCCGTCGCCATGACCCCTGCGCCGCCGCCGTTGGTGATGATCACGGTGCTTTCGCTGCGGGGGAGGGGATTGCTGGTGATGAACTTGCACCAGTTGAAGGCTTCCTTGGTGCTTTCTGCGCGCAAGGCCCCGCACTGGCGGGCGATGGCGTCGAAGAGACCGTCGGACCCGGCCAGCGATCCCGTATGGGATGCCGCCGCCATGGCCCCTCGCTGGGACCGTCCGGACTTGATGATGATGACGGGCTTGACGCGGGTGGTGTTCTTCAACGCTTCGATGAATTTCTCGCCGTTGCGCACCCCCTCGATATACAGGAGAATCGCGTGGGTGTCTTCATGGCCTTGCAGATAGGCGAGGAGATCCGATTCGTCGATATCCGATTTGTTGCCTACCGAGACCATGGCGGAAATGCCGATGCGTTCCACCGCGGCCTGTCCCACCAATGTGAGCCCCAACGCGCCGCTCTGGGTAATCATCGCCAGATTGCCGCGGGGGATGTCTCCGGAGACGAAAGTGGCATTGATATTCGAGGCCGAGGAGTAGATTCCGAAGACGTTGGGCCCCAGGATGCGCATGCCGTGCTCGGTCGCGTATTCCGTAATCTTCCGCTCTTCTTCGAGGTTGCCGATCTCCGAGAAACCTGCCGAGATGATAATGGCGTTTTTGGTCTTTTTCTGGCACAACTCCTTGACGGAGTCAAAGACGAAACGGGCCGGGATCGTCACCACGGCGACGTCGATCTCGTCCTCCACCTCGGCGAGCGAACGCCGGACCGGAACGCCTTCGATCTCGCCGCCGGAGGGGTTGATCGGATAAAGAATACCGCTATATCCGCCGGAGAGAATATTCTTCAAGACGGCATAGCCGATCTTCCCGGGTACGCTCGAGGCGCCGATTACCGCAACGGTGCGCGGTTCAAAAAGGCGCCGTATTTGATCATCAAGTTTATTTGCATTCATTATTCAAAAGTTTCCGCAACATCATCTTTTCAGGTTGACCAGTCCAGTGAAAATATACCACAGTTTAAGTTGAAAGTTTCCCTCATTCCTTTGTACTTTCAATGCCTGACATGGATCCAGTACCCAATGCCGGGAGATGATTATTGAAAGAACCACCTACCCCCGAAGGGGGAGGATGCTTATAGCACATTTTTATCAGGAATCGATAGTCCTTTATTGAAAATTTTTTCTCTCACAATATCTGCCTATTACAAATTACCACGCAATATTCGGTCTCCGAGGGGCCGGTCTGCTGCCATCGGCAGGGGGGCAGGTTGCATTCGTCCACTGGATTTCATTTGAAAAAGATGATAAGAACGTTACTGAAATAGCATGAGCCGTTGATTGTTCCGTTCCCCATCACCCAGTGGAGGGAAATATGGACTGGCTGACGAAACCCCGTGACTTCAAAAAGAGCGGGGTTTTTTATTGCCGGTTTGTGATCTTTTTCGTTGGACCCTAAGCGGCGGTTACCTGAGGAGGGGAGACATGTCGGACAAAGAGGCATTGCGGCAGGCGGACGAGTACGGTTTGAACATTCCGGGCAACCGAGCGCTTCCCCGGCTTGTCGTCACCGAAGACTGCACACTCACGGATGCACACGAGGGCGACGTTCATGTCGAGGCGGGTGCTTTCCGGCTCGCTGGGAGCCTTCGGGGGAACCTCGATCTGATGTGCGGCGTTCAGGCCTTCCTTTCCGGCACGCAACGGGGAAACGTCGCTGTCGCAAAGGGCGCCACCGTGGTCGTCACCGGCGCCATACAGGGTCGGACTCAGGTTGCCAGCGGAGGGGTCGTCATTGTTGAAGCGACGGGCCGAATCTTGGGGTTCCTCGTGAACGACGGCGAGGTCGTCATCCGCGGCATGTTCGGCGGCTACTATGCCGGCAGCGGCAAATTGAGACTCGAATGCGATGGTTTGTCCCGCAGCCGAAAAGCGATTCAGTAAAAGGGAGGGATTCCGTTTCCACCCGTCCGGTCGCTCCGGCAGGCAAATAAGCTGGCTCCCGACGGCAAGGTGCCAGACCCCGTGATTCCTTCCGCGGAAACCCGCCGGCGCCGGAGATTTATCCAAGGGCTGTCTTTGCCGCTGTTTTATTTTCACGGCCTGAGATAGTATCGCACCGTTTAGGCATAAAAAAGCAAAACAAGAAAGAATAAAGGGGATGAAAAGAAAATGAAAAGAGCGTCATATTGGGGAATCATTGCAGTTTCTTTATTTGTTTCGTTAAGTTGCGTTTCGTTCGCAGTTGCAGAAGAAATGCCCGACAAAGCCCATTGCCCCGACAAGGTTTTTGCCTGCTATGAAAATGAAGGTCGGGGCGTTGGCGCCGGAACGGTAGATGTGCCGCAATGCTGGACCTGGAAATGGTTGCCCCCAGGCTGCCATGATTGCCATACCTCGGCAGAATTCTATGCCAAGTATACGAAAAAGTGCAACGAGCAGGCCCCTGCCGATTGCAAAGGGAAATGCTGGGCCTGTGATAAAGTCGATTCCGCAAACAATACGCAGATGAACTATTGCTATGACCTTGAAGGCAAGGAACATACGATGCAATAGGGCAGAGCCTGCCTGGATGACCGGTCGGATGCTTTCCTTTGGCCCCCCAAAGTCGTCGATGTCCTCTGGGCAGATCTCTTGCCCGATGGTTCAACGTCAGGAAAGTGCCTGGCATGATTCGGAACGCTCGCCCGGGGGCGGCTCCGCACCTGCCTCGGGGAGTCTTCCCGGGGTCGGAGAGGTGGCTGGAATGGCGAACCTGCATCTGGAAGACGTGAGAAGCCGGAGAAAAATCGGAATTTTACAGATGAAAATAAAATTGTCGCTTGTCCTATTGCTGATCGTCTTGTATTGGTCACTGCTCGTTCCTGATGATCTCCTGTCGCAGGGGTTGAAAGGGCCAAACGTACTCGATGCAAAAGTGAAATCCTTTCTTGAAAAACGACGGGGAACCTGGACGGATCTGAATGTTCCCGAAAGGGATGGAAAGCTCCTGTACGATCTGATCGTCAAGAATCAATACCGAAAAGCTCTGGAAATAGGGACTTCCACCGGCCACTCCGGCATTTATATTGCCTGGGCGCTGAGCAAAACAAAGGGAAAGCTGATTACCATCGAGATCGATAAAGAACGCCATCAGCGGGCATTGGCCAATTTCGCGGAAGCAGGTCTGGCGGAATATATCGATGCCCGGCTGGCCGATGCCCATGATCTGGTCAAAGAGCTGCGGGGACCTTTCGATTTCGTTTTCTGTGATGCCGACAAGGAATGGTACAAGCAATATTTCATCGATATTTATCCAAAGCTGGAAAAAGGCGGATGCTACACGGCCCACAATGTTTCCCCGGGAAGCCGGGGCATGGCGGGAGGGACAAGACAGTTCTACGACTACGTGAAGAGTCTGCCCGCCCTGAAAACGACCGTTGACGAGAGCGGCGGCGGATTGTCCATCAGCTATAGGTTGCGATGAGGGCGATAATGTCGATTCGGATAGACTGTGCCTATAGGTTTCCATTCCCTTGCCTGCCATTTCCGGCTAGGGGACGAAGCCGCCGATCCCACAGCTAAAACTGGGGATATCGTCTTCAACAGTGTGCGCCACTCTGGCGAAAGACAGGCCATCTGCCCGTGCTGCTTTTTCTTAGTCTCCCTCCGCTGAAGTTTGCGTCGACCTCCCTTTCATTCCCGAATCTGATTCCGGGGCTCCGGTTTTGAGAATAATCGTTCCGCATGGCTAATGAGGGTGCGTAGGTGGGTATTAATGGACCGGTATGCAGTTTTTATAGAAATTCACTCTGGCGAGTGGTAATAGATCCAGGACTATTTCGTTCTCGATATTTGAGATAGAGGATGCATATACTGGGCGATATCAAAATGATAGGAGGAATGGCGGATGAAAGTGATTGCGGTGAACGGAAGCCCCCGGAAGAATTGGAATACGGCCACACTCCTGCAAAAGTCCCTTGAAGGAGCGGCATCCCGGGGAGCGGAAACGAAAATCTTCCATTTGTACGAATTGGATTATAAAGGCTGCATCAGCTGCTTTGCCTGCAAAACCAAGGAGGGCAAAAGTTACGGGCGGTGCGCGGTGAAGGACGACTTGGCGTTGCTCCTCAAAGAGGTCGAAGACGTCGATGCCATCATTTTGGGCTCCCCGATCTACTACGGATCGGTGACCGGAGCCATGAGGTCCTTTATGGAACGCTTGCTCTATCCTTACTCCATCTATACCGCCCCCCCGGGGACGCTGTTCCCCCGGAAAATCAGGACGGGCTTCATCTATACGCTCAACGCCAGCGAGGAGATGACAAAGAAGCTCGGCCATGACCGGCACTTCGCCGCCAACGCCATGCTGCTCGAGAGAATTTTCGGTCCTTCGGAAATGCTGTGCAGCTATGACACATACCAGTTCGAGGATTATTCGAAGGTGGTTGCTCCGCGTTTCGATCCCCTCCAGAAAGCCCGGCGGAGAGCGGACGTATTTCCCTTGGATTGTGAGAACGCCTTTGCGATGGGTGCCAGGATGGTGAACTGATGTCCATCGCCTTCACCTTCATCCTGTCGTTCTTTCTCCAAATCAGTATGAAGACCGGCCGGGTGATTGTTACCCTCTATGCGCTGAAGCTCGGTGCTCAGCCCTTTACCGTCGGTGTCTTGGCGGCGATGTTGTCGGTGCTGCCCACATTGCTTTCCTGGCATGTCGGCCGGCTTTCCGACCGCTTCGGGGCCCGCTGGCTGCTCATGCTCGGAACCGCCGGCGGCATTCTGGGGATGCTGGTCTCCTATATCATTCCCGGCCTTCCCGCCCTCTTCTTGACCTCGGTGATGTATGGTTTGCTCTCTGCCTTTTCCATCGCTCCGGTGCAAAACCTGGTGGGACTACAGAGCGGACCGCAGAACAGCGCCAAGAATTTCAGCAACCTCAGTCTGGTGATCACCTTTAGCGAATTTGCCGGCCCATTGCTGGCCGGATTTTCCTTCGATCACGCCGGTCCGGGTGCGGCCTGTCTGATCCTGATGCTGTTGCTGCTGGTCCCGACTGCAATTCTCGTTGTCTGGGGCGGCAGTTTGCCCCGCGGCACAGGGACCGCAAAGCCGGCGGGGGGCATCCGCATCTTGCTCTCCGAATCCGGACTCTGGCAGGTACTGGTTACCAGCAGTCTGGTGATCGCAGGGGTCGAGCTCTTCCAGGTCTTCATGCCGATTTATGGGCATGGCATCGGACTGTCCGCTTCCGCGATCGGGTTCATTCTGGCGCTATACGCTGCGGCGTCGTTCATGGTTCGGTTTTTTCTCCCCTCGCTGATCAAACGGCTCACGGTGGAAGGGGTGCTGGCCTATTCATTTCTGATCGGGGCCGTGGGCTTTCTGCTGGTGCCCTTTTTCAAGAGCATTGTCGTTCTTTCCCTGGTGTCCTTCTTTTTCGGACTCGGTATGGGGTGCGGTCAGCCGACGACGGTCATGATGACCTTCAACAATGCCACGCCGGGGCGTTCCGGCGAATCGATGGGGATACGCGTCACGGTCAACAATCTCACCCGCGTGCTCAGCCAGGTTGTTTTCGGCTCCGTCGGCTCGGCCTTCGGCCTCTTCGCCGTTTTCTGGGTGAATGCCCTCATGCTGGCCTCCGGATGGGCGGTCAGCCGTCCCCGTGCCGCAGGCAGGAAGAAACCGGAACAATCCCCGTGATTGTTGCAATGCAGGTTCTGTAGTGAATTTGCCAGTTTGACGGCCGTAACAGGGAAAGGAGATTGAAAATCGTAGCGGCAACCATCGTTGACATTCATCCTCATATCACCTCTGCCGACAACGGGCGCTATCCGCTGAACCCCCTGGGAGGAAACCGGTCGGCGTGGTCTGAAAAACGCCGGGCGACGATAGAGGATCTGTTCGGCGCCATGGACGAAGCGGGGGTCGGCAAGGCCGCCATCGTCCAGTCGGTGAGCACCCACGGCTACGACAACGCCTACCTCGCCGACAGCGTGGCACTGTAGCCCCGGAAGTGCACGGGAGTCTTTTCAGTGGACATGCTGGCGGCCGATGCGCCCGAGAAGATCCGCTACTGGGTGAAGGAAAGGAACCTCAGCGGGATGCGGGTCTATACGGGGGGACTCACGAACCGGCAGTCGACCTCGCTGTCCGATCCGAGGACCTTTCCGGGCTGGGAATGCGCGGGCGAACTCGGAATTCCGGTGTCCGTTTCGTTGCGTCCCGAAGGTTCGCCGCAGTTGCTGGTACTGGTCAAGCAGTTTCCCCAGGTGCGGATCATCGTCGATCACCTGATGGACGTTCCCCTCGAAGAGGGGCCGCCTTATGCAGGAGCGGAGGCCTTGTTCGCTCTGGCGCGCTACGGGAACGTCTATCTAAAACTGACTTCGATCAACATCCGGGCGTTGCGGAAGGGCAAAGGGTCGCCCGAGACCTTCTTCCCTCTCCTCAAGAAGTTCGGCGCTTCCCGCATCGCCTGGGGCTCGAACTATCCCGCTTCCGAGGGGACTCTGAAAACGCTGGTGAGTGAAGCCCAGACGGCCCTGGCGGTGCTGCCGGAGCGGGATCGGGAATGGATTTTCGCCCGGACGGCTCAGTCGCTCTATCCCGTCCTGGCGAACCAATAAGGGGCCTTGGCAAGGGTAGGGATTTGAGGACGCCCTTTGCTTGACAGGCCAGACGCCTGCCCCTATACTCGGCCCACTCAAAAACAAGTCTTATCCAGCGAGGCGGCGATGGCGGAGATTCAACAGGACGTTGTGTATGCAAAAGGTTCAGGACGGGATCTGAAGCTGGACCTCTACCGTCCGGATGACGCAGCGGCGACCGGTACGGCGGTGCTGCTGCTCCATGGCGGCGGATGGCGATTCGGGGACAGAGGGAAGATGGAACGGTTCGGCCTGGAGCTGGCGCGCCTCGGTTTCGTCGCCTTGGCGCCGGAATACCGGCTCCTCGGCGAAGCCCCCTGGCCGGCCCAGATCGAAGACGTGAAGGCCGCCATCCGTTGGACGAGGGCGAATGCCGGACGCCTGGAGATTCATCCCGACCGGATTGCGGTCCAAGGTTTTTCCGCCGGCGGTCATCTGGCCCTCCTGGCCGGCGGCACCCCGGCCCTAGCCGCCTTTGAGGGGAGGGGAGGGAACGAGGCGGTGTCCGACCGGGTGGCGGCCGTCGTTGCCTTCTTCCCGGCCGTTGCCTTGTCAGTGGAAAACCAGGGACCGGGCATAAAACCCGCTTCCGCTCTCTTGGGAGAATCGGCGACGGAAGCGGAGGCGAAACAGGCAAGCCCTATTACTTATGCGTCGGCAGACTATCCTCCCACCTTTCTGCTCCACGGCACCGCAGATACGATCATCCCCTTTACCACGAGCCTACAGATGTTCGAAACGCTCCAGGAAAAAGGGGTTATGGTCGAACTTCACCTCTATCCCGGCCATACCCATGAGTTCGTCAGGCTGCCGAGCATGTTGGCGACCGTGCAGTCGGAGATCGCCCTTTTTCTCAAACGCACGGTGGTGGACCCGGAGCGCTACATCCAGGAAAATCTGTCTCTGAACATGTTCGCGAAGGGGAAAAGATGAAGGGCGCTTTGAATCCTCGCCGGGCCGATTCCCCGACCCCGGTGCTCATCGTGACTACCCTGGTCTGCACCCTTACCCCTTTCATGTCCTCGGCGGTCAACGTCGCCTTGCCCAATATCGGCGCCGAATTCGGCATGGACGCGGTGGACCTGGGCTGGGTGGTCAACGCCTTCTTCCTGGCCTGCGCGGTGATGCTGGTCGTCTTCGGTCGATTGGCGGATATCCTGGGGAAAATCAAAATATTCAACCTGGGCGTCATCATGTTCGGAATGGGATCGCTGCTCTGCGCCATCAGCCTGTCGGCCGGGCTCTTCATCGCCGGACGGCTCATTCAGGGTGTCGGCGGCTCGATGACGATCGGTACGGGCCTTGCGGCCCTCACCGCCGCCTACCCCCCCGAAGAGCGGGGGCGCGTGCTGGGGATCAACGCCGCCGCGGTCTACTTCGGCCTGTCCATCGGACCGACGATCGGCGGGTTTCTGACTACCTATTGGGGGTGGCGCAGCAACTTCTACCTGGTCTTCGGACTGCTGCTCTTCTCCTATATCATGACGATCCGCTATCTGAATCCCGACGAGGCGGAGGCGCGGGACGAGAAGTTCGATCATGTCGGCTCTCTCCTCTATGTGCCCACCCTTACGGCATTTCTGTACGGTTTTTCCAATTTCCTGTCTCCCCACAGTGTCCCCATCCTGGCGGCGGGCGTTGCGGGGTTGGTGGCCTTCATCTTCTGGGAACGCCGCTTTCCCGATCCGCTGATCGACCTGCGAATATTCAAGAGCAACCGCCCCTTTATCATGTCCAACCTGGCGACGCTGGTGAACTACGCCGCCGTTTACGCCGTGACGTTGCTGCTCAGCCTCTATTTTCAGTATAACCGCGGCTTGGCGCCCGAGATGGCGGGGCTGCTGCTGGGGGTCACGCCTGCCGCCCAGGTCGTTTTCGCCCCCCTTGCCGGCCGCTGGTCCGACCGGATGGACTCGACGAAACTCGCTTCCCTGGGTTTGGGCATCACCACCCTGGGACTGGTTTTGCTTTGCCTCTTCGATGAAGAGACGCCGATCCTTTACTTTGTCCTGTGCCTGGCCATCAACGGCGCTGGCTACGGCATCTTCTCCTCGCCCAACATGAATTCCATCATGAGCTCAGCTTCCCGGAAATGGTACGGGGTGGCCTCGTCGCTGATGGTCACTTCCCGGCAGGTGGGCTGTGTCTTGAGCACGGCCATCACGATGGTGATTTTTTCCATCTTCATCGGTCATGTGGAGCTTACCGCAGCGCAGCACGGGAGCCTCGCCTTGAGCGCCAAGACGGCCTTTATCATTTTTGCCTGTTTGAACCTCGTCGCCGTTTTCCTCTCCCTGGCCCGCGGCAAGAGCCGCCCCGCCACGGAACCCACTGCCTAGAACTATTTCTTTTAACCATCTCTTTTCAGGCGGAAATCTGGAATCCAATGGGATGCCGGAGGGTCCTGCCCTATCCCGGATCTGGAGCCTGAAAAATGAACAGGAAAAAGATTTGACATGGATTTTTTGTTTTGCTATAAGAAAACACGTTTCGTAATGCGGAACAAAGTTCTCCCCATTCCGGCCCAAATGTCATAGAACGGACGATCGAGAAAAAGTCGTTCCTCTTGATAGCGCAGGACAAAAAGTATTGGTGAAAAAGGGCTTTCCCCGGAAAGAAACCGTTAACATCAAACAAAGGGAGGATTTGTATGAAACATTTCAAGTCAGCTATTGTTCTGTGTGTTCTGGCCCTCGTCTTCGGCGCTGTCCTCACGGCACAGGCCCAGATGGTGCTCAAGCTCTCCGAGATCCACGGCAAGGGCTATCCCACCGAGCTTGCCG
>JAKAFS010000186.1 GCA_021817825.1 Deltaproteobacteria bacterium
CGCTGACAGAGGGAGGGGGAGGTACCGGAAGAAGCGGATGAGGGGCGCCACCGGCTGGACAGGCAATCAGTATAGCCCGTCCCTCCCCTGAACCGTGGGATGAGGGACGGGCAAGCACTGAGGGGGAATATCAGAGGGTGTTTTCCTCCTTGACGAGCTGACGGGCCCGCTTGACGGCCTTGAATCCGACGGCGATGGACATGATCAGGCAGATCGCCAGGAGCGTCGCGGAGATCGGACGCGTGACGAAGACCAGCATGCTCCCGTGGGAAAGGTTCAGGGCCTGGTAGAGGGCCCTTTCCATCATCGGTCCCAGGAGCAGCGCCAGGAGCATCGGCGCGGGGGGAATATCCGCCCTCTTCATGAAATAGCCGCAGACTCCGAAGATCAGCATCAGTCCCACGTCAAACATGCCGGTGCTGATCGCGTAGGCGCCGATGGTGCAGATGATGAGGATCGCCGGGTAAATGAGGGCGTACGAGATCCGGAGCAGTGAGGCGAAGAGCGGCACCAGCGGGAGGTTCATGATGATCAGGACGAAGTTTCCGATGAACATCGAGGCCATGACCGCCCAGACGAAATCGGCGTTCTCGACAAAGAGCATCGGGCCGGGTTTGAGGCCGTAGAGGATGAGCGCCCCCAGCAGGACCGCCGTAGCCCCCGATCCGGGGATCCCCAGGGCGAACATCGGGACCATGGCCCCGGAGACTGCCGCGTTATTGGAAGATTCCGGTCCTGCGAGCCCCTCGATGGCTCCCGTGCCGAACGTTTCGGGGTGCTTGTGGACGCTTTTTTCCACACCGTAGGTGACGAAGGAGGCGATCGTCGGTCCTGCACCCGGGAGGACGCCGATGATGAAGCCGATCAATGTTCCCCGGAGGATGGACCATTTGCACTGGAGGATCTCGCCGAGGGAGGGGAAGAGCTCGCGGAACTTGACTTTGATCGGCTCCACCTTCATGAACTCCTCGGCGGAGACGAGGACTTCGGCGATGCCGAAGGTCCCCATGACCAGGACGACGAAATCGATGCCGTCCAGGAGCTCGGGCATCCCGTAGACGAACCGGTCCTTTCCCTCGACGATGTCGGTTCCGACGCAGCCGAGGCCCAGACCGATGACGGCGCTCATCAGGGATTTCGGGATCGATTTTCCGCCGACAAAGATGATCGTCATCATCCCCATGACGATGAGTGAGAAAAATTCGGCAGGGCCGAATTGGAGGCTGAATTCGGCCAGCGGCACGGCGGCAGCGACCAGGCCGATCGTCCCCAGGATGCCGGCGCAGAAAGAGCCGATGGCGGAAAGACCGAGGGCTGTTCCCGCCTTTCCCTTCATCGCGAGCTGATGCCCCTCAATCGCCGTGATCACGGATGAGGATTCCCCGGGTACGTTGACCAGGATCGAGGTGGTGGAGCCGCCGTACATCGCTCCGTAATAGACGGCGCACATCATGATCATGGCGGGTGTGGCGTCCATGCCGAACGTGATCGGCAGAAGGATGGCCATTGTCGCCGAGGGGCCGAGACCGGGGAGAATCCCGACCATCGTCCCGAGCAAACAGCCAAGGAGGGCCATCCAGATGTTATAGGGGGTGAGGCAGGTGACAAAACCGCCCAGCAAACCTTCGAAGATTTCCATTTGAATGCATCTCCTTTCGCTAGATTCCCAGGAACCCTTTGGGGAAGCCCATCTCCAGATATTTTTCGAAGAGGAGCCAGGTTGCCGCGGCGTAGGCGATCCCGTAGCCGACGCTCTTGAAGATATTGTACTTCTCCAGAGTGAACAGGATCGTCGCCACGAACAGACAGATCGTAATGGGAAAGCCCAGGAGAGGCATGACCATCTTGAGGCCGAAAAGCATCAGGAAGATGAATCCGACGCGGTAGAGGGCGTGTCTCTTGGGGAGGATCTTCATGTGATCCTCCTCGCTCGGTTCACGCCGGAAGGTGTCGTAGAGCAGGTAACATGAAAGGATAGCCAGGATAACCCCCACCCAGAAGGGCAGGAAACCAGGTCCGGGAGTGAACTGCGTCATGTAGGTAAACTTTGTGGATTCGAGGTAACACCAGAGGCTGAGCCCCAGGCCGATGACCCCGAAGATGCGATCCGCTTTTTTCATCACTTGTCCTCCTGAACGGGGGTTACCCGGTTTTGATGTCTATTTTTTTGGCGCCATATGCTGGAGGTCTTCCTGGAGAGCCTTGACATAGTCCACGAGCCACGCCTTGGTCTTTGCGCCGTCCTGATAGAACGGGGCGACGTCGAACTTCTTCATGAACGCCTGATACTCCTTGGTCTTCATCAGCTTCGGGAAGGCATCCTGCCAGAAATTGTACGCCTCGGTCGGGTAGCCCGGGCCGCCGAAGAAGCCGCGGACCTGTGTGAAGGAGGCGTTGATCCCCTGCTCCTTCATCGTGGGGATGTCCTTGTAGTAGGGGACGCGCCTGTCACCCATGTTGGCCAGAACCCTGGCCCGTTTGGCCTTCACGTGGCTGGCCGTCTCCGCGGTGTTCCCGAAGCCCACGTCGATGTGGCCTCCAATCAGCTGGGTCGGGCTGAACTCGAAGGCGGTGATGTTGAATTTCACCCCTGCCGCCCTTTCGATCCGGGAGGCCATGACATGCTCCGAACCGCCGATGCTGTTGATCCCGACGCTGACCTTATTGGGATTCGCCTTGGCGTAGGCGAGCAGGTCTTTGATGGTTTTGTGGGGTGATTTATAGGGGACGATCAGGACATTTCCATCTTCGATGAGCGTGCTCAGCCAGACGCACTCATCCAGTTTCATCTGGGTCGTGCCGCGGAGCATGGCCATGAGCTGGGCGGTCGTCCAGTGCATCACGACGTAGGGATCGCCGGCCTTCGATTTCAGGTAATTCAAAGCCACGGCGGAGGAACCGCCCTGGCGGGTCTGGGTCTGGATCTTCGTTTTGACGATTCCGGTCCTGTTCAGGAGGTCGCCGGTGGTCATGACGAAAAGACCGGCGCCGCCGCCCGGGGAGGAGTGGTGCAGCCATTCGATGACCTTATCCGGTTCCGG
>JAKAFS010000187.1 GCA_021817825.1 Deltaproteobacteria bacterium
CCTTTGCCAAAGAGGCGGGGCTTAACGTCCCGGTCATCGGAATCTGCTGCGCCATCGAGGCGGAACTGATGGGGCTGCCGGCGGAAGAACGACAGGAGTTTCTGGAGTCCCTCGGGATCGCCGAGGCCGCTTTCGGACGGGTCATCCGCGGGGCCTTTGCGATCCTGGGACGGACGGTCTACTTTACCTCCGGCGAGGACGAGGTGAAGGCCTGGATCATCCCCGGGGGCTGCAAGGCGCCCAAGGCGGCAGGGGTGATCCACAACGATTTCGAGCGGGGGTTCATCAAGGCCGAGGTGATCGGCTACGACGAGTTCATCGCCTGCGGCGGCAGCTACGCGGCCGCCAAGGCCGCAGGAAAGCTCCGCCTGGAGGGCAAGGAGTATGTCGTCAAGGACGGCGATATGATCAACTTCCGTTTCAACGTCTGAGTGGAGCCCCCTTTTCGTTCCCCATGATTGGACGGCGCCACTCATTTTCGGTATTTATCCCCTGTCCGTCCAGGGAATCAGGAGGGAGTATGAAGTTTCCGCTCAAAGTGTCGGGGCTGATCGACGCCCTCAACGAGCGGGTCGGCCGGATCATCAAGTGGCTGATCCTGGCCGCGGTGCTCCTCGGCGCCGGCAACGCCATCGTGCGCAAGACCCTGCACATGGGTTCCAGCGCTTTTACCGAAATGCAGTGGTATCTGTTCTCCGCCGTGTTCCTCCTCGGCGCCGGGTATGCCTTCCTGAAGAACGTGCATGTGCGCATCGACGTCGTCTCGGGTCGGCTGTCGGCGCGGGGGCGGTCGTGGGTCGACATCTTGGGCATCCTTATTTTTCTGATCCCCTTCTGCGGGATGCTGATCGACATGTCTTGGCCGCTTGCCCTCAAGGCCTGGCAGAGCGGCGAGATGTCGCAAAATGCAGGGGGGCTCATCCGCTGGCCGGTTTATCTTCTGCTGCCTATCGGTATCGCCCTGCTGCTGCTGCAAAGCCTCTCGGAATTGATCAAACGCATCGCTTTTTTACGGGGGCTGATTCCCGATCCTCTCGCCCACGACCAGACGAAAAACGAGGCAGCGGCGGCGGTGTCCGATGATCCGCCGTCGGAGGCGCGCTAAAATGGAATTCATCGCCCACAATTTTGTCCCCCTGCTCTTTGCCGGTCTGCTCCTCTTCCTCCTGACCGGATTCCCCGTCGCCTTCAGCCTGGCGGCCACGGGGCTGACCTTCGGTCTGATCGGCATGGGGGTCGGCCTCTTTCCCCAGACGCTGTTCCAGGCCCTGCCGCTGCGGATTTTCGGCATCATGCAGAACGACACGCTCCTGGCCGTTCCCTTCTTCACCCTCATGGGGATCGTCTTGGAGAGGAGCGGCATGGCCGAGGACCTCCTGGAAACGGTGGGCCAGGTTTTCGGCCCGCTGCGCGGCGGTCTGGCCCTGGCGACGATCTTCGTCGGGGCGCTTTTGGCGGCCACCACCGGCGTCATTGCGGCGGCGGTGATTTCGATGGGCCTCATCTCCCTGCCGATCATGCTCCGCTATGGCTACCACCGGACCGTCGCGACCGGCGTCATCGTCGCCTCGGGCACCCTGGCGCAGATCATCCCGCCTTCGCTGGTCCTGATCGTCATGGCCGACCAGTTGGGTCGTTCGGTGGGCGACATGTATGCCGGCGCCATCGTGCCGGGTCTGCTGCTCGTCGGCCTCTTCGCCCTGTTCATCGTCATTCTGGCCATCGTCCGGCCGGACTGGGTGCCCGCGTTGCCGCCCGAAGCGCGCATCTACAAAGAGCCGAACGGCGCCAGCGGCCATCGGTCGCTCTTGGTGGTCCTGCTCCTCTCGGTTCTGGCCGCCCTTGCCTGGGCCGCCGTCCATGGCACCGTTCTCAACCCGCTCCTGGGCCGCCAGGGCGATGCCCCGCTGGATGAAGTGCTCACCCTGGCGATGATGGCGGCCGCCTTCTTCGCCCTGGTCCTGGCTCTGGCCAATCGCTGGCTCGGTCTCGGTCTCCTGTCGCAGCTCACCGAGCGGGTCGTCTTCGTCCTCCTTCCCCCCCTGGTGCTGATTTTTCTCGTCCTGGGGACCATCTTCCTCGGCATCGCCACGCCGACCGAGGGCGGGGCCATGGGCGCCTCGGGGGCGCTGGTCATGGCCGTATCGCGCCGCAGGCTCGGGTTCGACCTGCTCAAGCAGGCCCTGGACAACACGGCGCGACTTTCCTGTTTCGTCATGTTCATCCTGATCGGGGCCACGGTCTTCAGCTTCACCTTCAATGCCGCCGACGGCCATCTCTTTGTGGAACACCTCTTTGCCAAGCTGCCGGGCGGACCGTTGGGATTCCTGATCGCCGTGAACCTCCTGGTCTTTTTCCTCGGCTGTTTCCTCGACTTTTTCGAAATCGCCTTCATCGTCATCCCCCTTCTGGTGGGGGTGGCGGAAAAGCTGGGAATCGATCTGGTCTGGTTCGGCGTCATAATCGGCATGAACCTACAGACCTCGTTTCTATCGCCCCCCTTCGGGTTTGCCCTCTTCTATCTGAGGAGCGTGGCGCCCAGGTTCGAATACGCCGATCGCGTCACGAACCGGTCCATCCCGGCGGTGACGACGGCGCAGATCTACCAGGGCGCCGCCCTCTTCATTGCCCTTCAACTGGTCATGCTGGCCCTGGTCCTTTCCTTCCCGAACCTCGTCACCGACAGGATCGACAAGGCTCCGAAGGTGAGTCTGGAAAGCATCAAGCTCGAAGCGGAGACAGGCGACTACGGCTCGGCGCCTGACGCGAATGTGCCCCAAGCGCTCACGCCACAGTCGGCGGAGGATAAGGTCGCACCTCAGGCCGAAGGAGACGCAGAGGAGGAGGATCCGCTGGCGGCGGTTCAAAGGGCCATCGAACAGGACGCCAAGAACAGAAAGAAGAAATAAGAGGGTGGATCGAAGCGCGCTTTCCAACGTCTTCCCAAAACCAAAACCCCGCAGGGCATTTGCCCCGCGGGGTTTTTGCTGAGCGG
>JAKAFS010000017.1 GCA_021817825.1 Deltaproteobacteria bacterium
CGTCGCCCATCCCGGGGACGAGAACGACGAGGACCGTATGGGAGTGGTTGACGATTTCCACCTCCTGCTGCCCGGTTCCCACGGTCTCCACGAGGATGATCTCTTTGCCCATCACGTCCATGATGTGGATGGCGTCGCCGACGGCCTTCGACAGGCCGCCCAGGGCGCCGCGGGTGGCGAGGCTGCGGACAAAAACGTCGGGGTCCTCGGCGTGGCGCTGCATCCGGATCCGGTCGCCCAGGATGGCGCCGCCGGTGAAGGGAGAGGTCGGATCGACGGCCAGAACGCCGACAGATTTTCCTCTCTTCCGGAAGGCGGCGATCAGCGAATCGACGAGGGTGCTCTTGCCCGCCCCGGGGGAGCCGGTGATTCCGATGACGTGGGCGCGGCCGGTGAGGGGGAAAATCCGCTTGAGCGAGGACTTGGCCTCCGGAAGGCAATCCTCGAGGTTACGGATCAACCGGGAGGCGGTCCGGACATCCCCGGCCTGAATCCTGCAAATCTGGTCTTTCTCTTCTTGATCGTTCATGGGAAACCTTTTATATTTCTGTCGTTTCTGCGCGCCTGCCGGTGCCCCGGGGACTGATGGCCTAGCGGCGCGGTTTTATGTTTGTCTGTACCCACTCGACAATCGTTTCGAGCTTGGCGCCGGGGGTGAAGATCGCCTTGATGCCGGATTTGTAGAGGTTTTCGAAATCCTGGTCGGGGATGATCCCGCCGCCGATGACGGCGATGTCTTCCGCTCCCCTTTCCTTGAGGAGTTCCACCACCTTGGGAAAAAGATAGCGGTGTGCCCCCGAGAGGCAGCTCAACCCTACCAGATCCACGTCTTCCTGGATCGCGGCGCCGGCGATCTGCTCGGGGCTCTGATGGCATCCCGTATAGATCACCTCGAAACCCGCATCGCGAAAGCAGCGGGCCAAGATACGGGCGCCCCGGTCGTGGCCGTCGAGGCCCGGTTTGGCCACCATGATCCTAATCCTATTTTCCGCCATTGTCTTGCCTTTCAATAAAGCCCGGGATCGCGGTATTCGCCGAAGACTTCCCGGTAGACGTCGCAAATTTCCTGAACCGTCACCAGTTCCTTCACCGCCGCGATGCAGTAGGGCATGACGTTCTTGTCCGTTTTACAGGCCTGCTTCAGTTCCTCCAGGGTCCGTTTGACCGCCCGGGAGTCCCGCCGCCTTTTCACTTCCTGAAGCCGCTGGATCTGCACCTCTTCCACCTGCGCGTCGATATCGACGACAGGAACCTCGGTCTTCATGTCCGTCACATATTTGTTGACGCCGACCATGGTCTTCTCGCCCGCATCCAACTGCTGCTGGAAGCGGTAAGCCGCGTCGGCGATCTCCAACTGGGGGAACCCCTTGTCGATGGCGGCGGTCATGCCGCCCAGGGCGTCGATTTTTTCGATGTACTCCCAGGCCTGGGCCTCCATCTCGTTGGTCAGGGATTCGACAAAATAGGAGCCGGCCAGGGGGTCGATCGTGCTGGCGGCGCCCGTCTCCTCGGCGATGATCTGCTGGGTCCGCAGCGCGATCTCGACCGCGTGGTCGGAGGGAAGACAGAGGACCTCGTCGAGGGAATTGGTGTGGAGCGACTGGGTCCCGCCCAGGACGCCGGCCAGGGCCTCGATGGCCGTCCGGACGACGTTGTTGTAGGGCTGCTGGGCCGTGAGCGAACAGCCGGCCGTCTGGGTGTGGAAGCGCATCCAGAGGGAACGGGGGTTTTTCGCATGGAAGCGGTCGCGCATGACCTTGGCCCAGATCCGCCGCGCCGCCCGGAGCTTGCAGATCTCTTCGAAAAAGTCGATGTGGGCGTTGAAGAAAAAGGAGAGCCGGGGGGCGAAGTCGTCCACAGCGAGCCCCTTGCGGCGGATGACGTCCTCGACATACTCGATGCCGTCCCGAAGCGTGAAGGCCAACTCCTGGGCGGCCGTCGCCCCGGCTTCCCGGATGTGGTAGCCGCTGATGCTGATCGTGTTCCACTTGGGGACGTACTTCGTCCCGAATTCCACCGTGTCGCTGATGAGCCGCACCGAAGGCTCCGGCGGGCACATGAAGGTCTTCTGGGCGATGAACTCCTTGAGCATGTCGTTCTGGATCGTGCCGCCGATCTTGGTCAGGGGAACGCCCTTGAGCTCCGCCGCCGCGCAGTACATGGCCCAGAGGGCCGTCGCCGGGGGGTTGATCGTCATGGAGGTCGTGACCTGATCCAGCGGGATCCCCTCCATGAGGGTCATGAAATCGTCGAGGGTGTCGATGGCGACGCCGCAGCGGCCGCATTCGCCGCGCGCCTTGGGAGAGTCGCTGTCGTATCCCATAAGGGTCGGAAAATCGAAGGCCGTGCTGAGCCCCGTCTGCCCCTGCTGGAGGAGCATGTGCCAGCGGGCGTTGGTGTCTTTGGCGCTGCCCATCCCGGAGAACATCCGGAAGGTCCAGTAGCGGCCGCGGTACCCCGTGGCCTGGTTTCCCCTCAGAAAGGGAAACTCGCCGGGGGCGCCGATGTCCCGGGCGAAGTCCGTCTCCTTGAGGTCTTCAGGGGTGTAGAGCCGTTTGATTTCCAGGTCCGAGACGGTGGACCAGCGGGCCTTCTGGTCGGCCGTCTTTGCGGTGGACCGCCGGACCTCCTCTTCCCATTTGCGGGTGAGTTCCGCAGATTGATCGAGTGCGTCTTTTGCGAAATACAATGGACTTCCTTGCCGCCTTCCTTGAAAAATGTTTTGCGTCTTCGGCGACAGGGTCTGCCGGACGACAAACCCCGGAGCGGAAACGCAATGAGCTGGATTCCTATCGCAAAGTTGCGCGGTTTGTCAAGAGATTATGAAGTTCCCCGGGAGCGCCAAAGACAACGGCGAAGGGTGCGCACCCTTCGCCGTTGTCCTGCTGCATTTTATGAAAAGGTCCGAACCTCTTGTTCCCCCGCCGGGTGTCATCCGGTCCCTGACGGCGGTCGAGACGTTCAACCCTGATAAGCTCTCTGCTGCTTTCTTTCTATGGACGCTCCGCCTTTACTCTAAGGAAGAGGGAGGCAATTCAAGATAAAGCCTGAAGGGGGGCGCGCCCCCGCCGCTCTTGAAGGGAACGGCGCCCGCGCGCCATGCGGCGGTCGCGGTGGCGCCGAAGGCCGTGCGCATTGACCGGACCGTATCCGGCCTTCTCGTCCCGCAGGAACCCCTCCTTTTTTACGGGGTCCGGCCGTTTCTGGGTCTCGAAAATCATCGCTTCCGGACAATGGGTGTCCCAGAGCGTGTGGTAGAAATTGCGCAAGCATGGATAATAATAACCTAATTTTTGTGAATACCGGTTATCTTTTCTCATCTGCCGCAGGAGATGCTCTTTTACTTCCGTCCATGGCTTCACTGTTTTGCGACCTCCCTTAGTATTGCCCTGCTGCTTCGTTGCGAAACGGGGGCGAAGCTGCGTCACCGGATAGGGGGTCTCCCGGTCATGTCCCTCCCGAGGGTGAATGGGGGGGGAGAGAGGGGCATGACCGAGAGGTTTTTTTCCCAGGGTCCTATCTACAGGGTACCGCAGCCGAAGACGATTTCTCCCAGACTTTTCTTTTCACTTTTTCGTGACCCGTTGCCGGTCGTGCCGCCGCGCTTTTTGCCCCCTGGACCATTTTTCCCAAAATCGATGAGGCATTCCGAAGATCCCCCTCGCTATAGATGACGAACCGCGGTCTCAGGAGGTGGCCCCGGGCCGTCGTCCCCTCTGCCGCATCCGGAAGAGCCAGGACGATCTTGAAGTCGGACAACAGCTCGCGCCGGGCAATCAGGGCCTCCAACTCGTCCCGGTCGCCGACATGAAAGATCGCGATGGCCATATCGTCCGTGGGCCTGTGGAGCCGCGCATCGAGCGCGGCTACGGATCGACAGATCTCGATCCTTCCCTGGGGAAGCCGGTCCGCTGCGATCTGCAGCAAACTGCCGCCGCTTCCGGTCAGTGACGTTGAAAAAAAAAGGACATTCGCGCGTTCGATGATCGGTCTCCTTGCCTTTGCATCGGCCGGAACGGTGGCCGGTTTTGTGGGTTATAAAATGCAAACCGCACGCCAGCAATATCCCTACAGGGCGGGTAAGCTGTTTAACCGATTCAATGCATTCATGAATTTTGTTTAACTGGTTCGCTGCTGCTGGAGCGGCAAGGCCGCCGACTGGCGGCCGGGAGGTGACTTCAATCCTGAATGGCGAGATTCCATCCGTCGGGACCGGATTTAATCCGTCGGGACCGGATTGGGTCCGGTCCGGCTGGACGGGCAGGGGCGGATCGCTACACCGAAGACGCCTGGTATTTCTTGATGAGTTCGTAGAGACGGGAGCGGGAGAGACCCGAGATCTCCATCGCCTTTTTGATGTTCTCGCCGCAGGCGGCCAACAGATCGACGATGTATTGCCTTTCCACGCGGGCGATGGCTTCGTCCCGCAACTCCTGGAGACGCGGCAGGGCGGCGCGGGGTGGGACCGGCGGCAGCGGGGTTTCGGCTGCCGGTGCGGCCTGCCTCAGCGGTGTTTTTCCCCCGATCGAGGAACGGGCCATTTTCACGCGGATATGGGGGGGAAGATTTTTGGGAAACAGGGTGGCGTCCTGGCCGGCTTCGGCCAGCACCCGTTCCAGGGCATTGACCAGCTCGCGCACGTTGCCGGGCCAGTCGTAGGCGATCAGGGCCTCGAAGAATTCCGGGGAGAAGCCCCGCAAGGTGCTGCCGTGCCGCTCGGCAAGACGGCCCAGGTGATAGGTCACCAGCGCCGGGATGTCTTCCGGCCGTTCCCGCAGGGGAGGCAATTCGATGGCAAAGGAGCGGATGCGGTAGAGGAGGTCGCTCCGGAAGTGCCCCTCCCGGACCATCTGGTCGAGATTCCGATTCGTCGCGGCGACGAGACGAAAGTGGCTGGTCTGCTCTTCCTTGCTTCCCAGGGGACGGAACCGGCGCTCCTGCAAGACCCGCAGAAAGGCCCTCTGGACGCCGAGGGGCAGTTCCCCGATCTCGTCGAGAAACAGGGTGCCGCCGTCCGCCTGGTTGATCAGCCCTTCCCGGGCCCGGTCGGCGCCGGTGAAGGCCCCTTTTGCATAGCCGAACAGAACGCTTTCCACCAGGGTGTCCGACAGAGTGGCGCAATCGACGACGACGAAATTCCGGTCGGCCCGACGGCTGTTTTCGTGAATGGCCCAGGCAAACAGTTCCTTGCCCGTTCCCGTCTCTCCGGTGATGAGGACGCTGGCCTCCGTCACGGCGGCCTGGGCGACCTTTTCCAGGCAAGTTTTCAGCGGGGGACTGTTGCCGACGATCCCTTGTCGTTTCAGAGTCCCCAAGGGTTTTTGCGTAAGCTTGATCTCGCGGTATTCGAGCGCCCGGACCAGAGGCAGGACCATCGTGTTGATGGAGGAGGTTTTTTCGATATAGTCCCAGGCCCCGCTCTTGATGGCGAGTTCCGCGCCGTCGGGATCGCCGGTCCCGGTCATGATGATCACTTCGGGCGAAGAGGAAACGTCCCGGATGTCCGGGAGGGCTTCCAGGCCGCTGCCGTCCGGGAGCAGGACGTCGAGAAAGACAACGGCAAAGTCGCCGGACTTTGCCCTGTCGATCCCCGCCGCCAGCGTATGGGCGCAGGTCGCCTCATGTCCCTGTTCTTTTATCAGATGAGAAAGCAATTCCGTGACGACGACGTCATCGTCGATGATCAGGATTTTGGCCATGGCGTTCTTGGGGCTGCCCCTTCCTTTCGAGGTTCACTTCCGGGCGCCACCTTACGCCTAACCGCTACATTTTGCACCTCCTTTTTTAGGGCGGCCGGTCGCTCTCAGGCCGCCTGCGCCAGGTTGCTGAGTTCCTCCGCCTGGAAGACCCGATCGATGTCGAGCAGGATCTTGACGGAACCGTTGACCTTGGCCATGCCGAGGATAAAAGCGGTATTGAGGTTGGTGCCGAAATTCGGGGTATCCTCGATGTCGTCGGCCTTGATGTTGAGAACCTCGGAGACCGAATCCACGATGATCCCCATGAGGATGGTTCCCGTAGCGCTCTGGATTTCCACCACGATGATGCAGGTCCGGTCGGTGTGCGCGATGGTCTCCATGCCGAACTTCAGCCGCAGATCCACGACGGGAATCACCTTGCCCCGTAGGTTGATGACGCCCTTGACAAATTCCGGGGTCTTGGGGATGGGGGTGATCGTCATCATTCCGATGATTTCTTTTACCTTCAGGATGCTGATGCCGTTTTCCTCTCCGGCCAGGGCAAAGGTCAAATACTTTCCTTCTCGGTTCGCTGCGGTTTTGACGACTTGGCTGATGATACTGTTTTCCATGGTAATTCTCCTCTTGTAATAATGATTGCCGGCATTTTCCGGGGCCGATCAACGGCCCCTAGCGGCATTGTTTTCGCAGGACAACCTGAAAAGGGGTCCTCTTTTTCCTATCATCGGCATCGGGGACGAAAAAATGAAGCCCTAAAATATATTATCGGGAAAGGCCGGGAGGATTTTTCTTGAAATCTCCTCGCCGACGGCCTAAGGTGTGGCCCCTCCGGAGGGAGATCCTCCGATCAACGGAAAGGAAGGGAAGGCGCATGGACCCGTTGGGCGTGCTGATCAGCGGCTATCACAGGGAGGATGCCGACCGCATCCGGGCAATACTCGATCATCTCCTCGCCACCGAGGTCATCGTCATCAGCGCCTCGGGGAAGGCCGGGATGCCGATCATCGAGATCCTCGCGCGCGGTCCGGAAGACTGCTTCACCGAGGAGGAAAGCAAGATCCTCATGTTTCTCGGCTTTTCGGAAGAACAGACCCAGACGGTCCTGGACGGTTTCCCCCGCGGCGGGGAACCCCAACGACCGATTTTTTGCACCTTGACCCGGGAGAACAGCCGGTGGCCGCTGAGCCAGCTGGTGGAGCATCTGCGGGAGGAACATCGGCGCCGGACTGGAAAGGAGAAAAAAAGCATGCATAACGAGGCTCAAAATACGGAAGCGCTGGGCAGGGAGGATCTGGCCCGGCTGGTGGTCGATTTTCTCCATCGGACGCTGGTCCACCATACCCTCTGGTTCGCCGAGGTGGAGCGCCAGATGGGAATGCCCAAGGCCCTGGAGGTCATGGGCGCGGCCTGGGAAAAGAGCTATGCCGTCCAGATGAAGCGGCTCTCCGAGGCCTTCGGCTTCGAGTTGGAAAAGGGGCTGCCGAAGACGCTTTTGGACATGCCGCAGGAGAAACTGCTTGCCCTTCTGGGCGACCTGGGCCGGAACTGGCTCGCCGGCGACGGAATCTGGTTTCAGGCCGTCGAGGCCCGCGACGGCCTCTGGGACGCCAAGCGCTGCAACGACTCCTGCTGGGTGCGTTTTTCCCCCTTCGAGGCCTGGTCGATCCGGCGGTTCCTCAACCTGCCGGAAATGCCGGGGCTGGCCGGTCTGAAGCAGGCCTTGGGCTTTCGCCTCTATGCCGGGATCAATACCCAGTCGATCGTCGAGGAGGGGCCCGAGAGCCTGGTCTTCCGGATGAACAATTGCCGCGTCCAGTCGGCCCGCAAGCAGCGGGGGCTCGAAGATTACCCCTGCAAGTCGGCCGGGCTCGTCGAGTACCGCGCCTTTGCCGAAACCATCGACCCCCGGATCCGGACCGAGTGCATCGCCTGCCCCCCCGACGCCCATCCGGACGAGTGGTTCTGCGCCTGGCGCTTCACGCTGACGGAGTAAACCCGGATCGCGGTTTGGCTGGCGGCGCAAGCGTAGATGGGTTAGGGAACGTGACGTTGGCTGCGCCCCGCAGCGAAAGGCAACTAAGGCAGTTCCTCGCCGAACAGGAGCTTCCAGGCCGCCTTGTAGGCGACGATCTCCCGCGCCGGTTCCGGGATCTGGTTCAGGAATTTGCGCAGGTTCCGGTTGTATTCCGGAAGCTGGTCCTGCCGATCTCCTCCCAGGTCGAAGGCTGCCAGGAACCGCCAGGGCTGCTCGACAATCAAATCGACCCACTCCTTTTTGACTGACCCTGCGTTCCAGACCCGGGCATGGTATTCGTCGCTTCCCGGGTACTTGGAAAAGTTGTCCCCGAAGGCCACGTCGATGTATAGGTTGGGGTATTTCGCGAGCAGGCCGCGCAGATAGGCGGGTCCGTAAATCGAACTGCGGGCGCTGTAACGGATCTGGGCCAGATGGCACCAGATTACCTTTGCCTTGGGGTACCGTCCGAGCATTTCTTCCAAGGGGGGCAGGAGGGCGTCCTCGATCTCGTAATGGATCTCGAAGGGGAGTCCCGTCTTTTCCGCAAAGGCAAAAAGTTCCTGTCCCAGCGGTCCATTGATCGGAACAGTGACGTCCCGGAAAAACTCGCGCCGCTGAATCTGGCGCGGCGAGGGGTAGTGCCGGAACTCGAACTCGCCCAGGAGCGGATAACCGTCAGGGACGGCATGCTTGAAGGTCTCGGCCAGAAACTCCTTCGGCGCCTCCGTCCAGGCCGGATGGACGCCGCCGTTGGTGGTGGGGATGAACCGCCAGGGATCGGCGCTGACGACCCGGGCGGCGATGTCGGCCCATTTGGGGTTGCCGGCGTCGTGAGAAAAGGCGATCAGGGCGATCCCCGCCTTGTCCATGGCCTGGGCGAACTGCCGGAGGGGCAGCTTGTTCCCATTGAAGCTCGATTCGATGTCGATGACGGGCAGCGTCCCCTGGGCCTTGATGGCCGCGATCCGCTCCCGCCAGTTTCGCTTCAGTGCCGGAAGGTCGAAGGGGATGGCCTTGGGAGCGTCGAGGTGCGCTTCGTCGCTTTTCGGCAGCGGCCCGAGTTCCGCGCCCCAGGAGGTTCCCGCCGCGGCGAAAAAAAGCACCAGACCCAGAAAAACAAATCGACCGATTCTCCTCATAGCCGCCTCCCGTAGTTCATACTGCACAGAAGTGCAGTGAAATTTAGCCACCTTTAGCAAAAGGATCGGAGAAAGAATATCCCGATGGCCTTAAGGGCCCTTGCCGCCGCCGATCGTCTGGGGGCAGGTCAGGTCAATAGACCGGGGCGCATGGCCTCCTGGAGCTGAATCCGCTGACGTTCGAAATCCCCGTCGCACCCCTGGGAACTCAGATCCCACGGTTCGCCGAAGCGCAAGGTGACCCGCGCGAAGGGTTTCGGCAGCATGAAGCGGTCCCAGCTCTTGAAATACCAGGCCCGGTCGGCCGTCGCGTAGAGCGGAACAACGAGTGCCCCGGTGGCGCGGGCCAGACTGACCACCCCCGCCTTGACGATCCCGGCCGGCCCCCGCGGTCCGTCTACGATGTGCGCCGCAAGACCCGAATGGTTCAGGTGTTCGATCATTTCCTTGAGGGCCCGGCCCCCATCTCGGGAGGAGGAGCCCCGGACCGCATGCCAGCCGGTTTTTTCGGCAATCTCGGCAATGATGTCGCCGTCTTTGCTCTGGCTGATCATCAGGGCGGGGTGATAGGGGGCATAACTTTTGAAGTGACGGATGGCGGAAAAGAACTGCTGGTGCCAGCAGCACAGAAGGACCCGGCCGCCTTGCTGTAGGTGTTCCCGCCAGGGCCGTTCGTTTTCGATGCGCAGGCGGAAAGTCCAGCTGTAGGCGCGGATGATATGATAAAAAGAGCCTTGGAGCTTGCGAATCAGCCAATAACGATATTTCTTCAACCAGGGTGTCCTTTTTCGCTATTTTCCGGAAGACTATGGCGGTTATCGGTTTCAAGTCAAGACAAATCCTTTGCAATGACGGCAAGCGCTTGAGTCTCTCAGAGCAGGAAAGAAATCCAGAGGACCACCAGGACGATGCGATAGATGCCGAAGGGGATGAAGGTATGGGTCTGAATGAACCGCAGGAGGAACTTGATGCTCAGCAGGGCCACGACGAAGGACATGACGAAGCCGACGGCCAGGAACTGGACCTGATCGAGGGAAAACTGCGCGGCGTTCTTCAGAAGATCGTAGCCGGTCGCCGCCGCCATGGTCGGCACGGCCAAGAGGAAGGAAAATTCGACGATGGTTTTGCGCTTCAGTCCCAGAACCAGACCTCCGACGATGGTGGAGGCCGAACGGGATATGCCGGGGATCACGGCGATCGCCTGGAACAGGCCGATGATCAGGGCCTGCCGGTAGGAGATGTCCTCGGGCCTCGCCACGGCATCGTCTTTTTCCCGGTGGCGGTACTCGAAAAGGATCAGGAAGAGACCACCGGCGGCCAGCGCCCAGAGGACGACCGAGGGCGATCCTAGGAGGTAGGATTTGATGATTTTGTACAAGGTCAGGCCGATCAGGCCCGTGGGCACGAAAGCCAGGGCCACCCGCTTCATGACCGCCGGGTTCACCAGCAGCTCCCGCCAATAGAGGACCAGGACGGAAAGAATCGCCCCCACCTGGATGGCGATCTCGAAACTCTTCAGGAAATCGGTGGGCGGGAGTCCCAGGAGATGAGAGGCCAGGATGAGATGACCCGTCGAGGAGATGGGCAGAAACTCCGAAACGCCTTCCACAATTCCCAGGATTGCCGCGGTTGATAAGTCCATGGGGCCTTTTTCCCTATTTCCGATCGGCTGTCAATGAAAAAGCGGACACTCTGTGGCCGCGACCGCTGGGCGGCCGCGCCTATCGGCAGTCCCAGGTGTTTATCCTGATCCGGCGGTCGGGGCGCAAAAGCAGGACCAACAGGGAAACGGCCAGACAGATGACCCCCAGCCCCAGGATGATCCGGGAGACGGGAAAAAGGCCGATCAGAGTGAAGGCCGTGACGTTCGTTCCGGCGAAGGAGCCGACGGTGGAGATGAACAGGACCATGCCGGCGGTGAACGCCGACTGCCGCCGCCAGGCGGCGGTGATTCCGATGATGTAGGGGGAAACCATCGCCATGATCGAGACCGGCACGAGGAAGATCAGGTTCATGGCCGCCAGCGACCCGAGCCGGACATCTTCGATCCGGTCGGAGAGGAATTCGCAGACGGGCTGGTACATGTAGGGGATCGCCAGCACCCAGAGGGAACAGAGCACGAGAAAGATCGCCAGGACCGAGATCCGGGGGAGCTTTCGGGAGAGCCAGCCGCCCAGGACGTAGCCGACGGAGAAGTGGACCATGAAGGAACTGATGATGCTTCCCCAGATGTAGATGGAACCTCCGAAATAGGGGGACATCAGGTTCGAGGAGAGGATCTCCAGACTCATCACCACTGCGCCATAGGTCACCAGCAGCAGGATGAAAACGGCGTAAACGATCGGCATGGGCATCCCTTCTTGTCGGTTATTTTTTCTGCATCAAAAGCAGGTTCGCCGGATTGAAATCGTCGGTCAGGACCTGGGTGTTCTTGGGCGGCGGCGCGGCCGTACATTTCTCCACTTGCGCCAAGAGGTCGATCCGGCCGATCTTTCCACCCAGGCGCTCGGCCTGTTTCCGGAGTTCCGCCGGTTCGACGGCCGGCTTGTCGGAGGCGACGATGATGCAACTCCCGCTCCGGCTTCCGGTGAAGACGAACACCTTGGCGAAGACCGTCCGGAACGTCGCAATCTGGGCGTCGTAGAGGGCATTTCCGCAAAAGAGGTTCTGGACGACGATTCCGCCCTCGGTCAGGCGCGATTTGGCGAGTTGGAGAAATTCCTTGGTCGTCATGTGGGCGGGGATATAGTCGGAGTTGAAGGCGTCCAGCCAGATCTGGTCGTAACGCTCTTTGCTCTTCTTGAGAAACTGCCGTCCGTCGTCGATGGCGAGCCGCTGGCCTACAGGAACGGTGAAGGAGAAGTGCTGCTTCGCCAGCTTTTCGACGAGAGGGTCCACCTCGACGGTCTGGAGTTTGACCTGCGGAAGGTGCATCCGGAAAACCGTCGGGATATAGCCCCCGCCGAGGCCGATGAGGCAGACCTGTTTGGCGTCGGGCTTGAAGAGAAAACCGGCGAACATCAGCGACGTGTATTCGAAAATGGATTGGTCCGGTCTGCGAAGATCCATGCAGGTCTGGCGCAGGTCGCGCTGACGGCCGAAGATCATGCATCGCTCGTCGCCGTCCTGGCGGATCGTGATGTGGTGGTAGATCGAGTCGCCTTCGTAAAGGGTCTGGGGATCGGCGGCGGCCGCCGGCGGCAGCGGCAGGGACCCGAAAGATGCGGCCAGGATGATAAAAAAGACGGCAGTGCGGACGTTCATGAAACCTCCCTTTTCAAGGCTCGAAAGCGAGAGCCGTTTCTTTCCTGTGGACCGGGCACTTGTATGCGATCCCGGAGAATATTTCAATCGCAAATCTTTTCCGGGGTTGAACATTCCTGAAAATCGCGCTAGAAGGGGAACGCTTTTCAATAATGACCAGCAGGGATAGGCGGGAATGACCGGCGAAAGATTTGCGGAAGTTCCAGGAGCGAAAAACGGGGCGGATCGGAAAATGGCCGATGGCGGCGTGATCGTCGACAGCGCGCTGGATTTTGCCGGGGCCGTGGCCGGAACGGCGGCGCCGCCGGAGGTCCTGGCAGACCTGCGTTTGGTGACCGTCCGTTACCATGGTTTCGACAATCTGCTCCATGAGGGGCAATTGGTCGTCCACCGGGCGCTGGCCGCCGAGATCCGGGAGATCTTCTCGCTTTTGGAAAATCGGGGATTCCCCATCGCCGGCGCCGTTCCGATCGTCCGTTACGGTTGGTCCGACGAGGCATCGATGGCGGCAAACAACAGCTCGGCCTTCAATTACCGGTTGGTCGCCGGGACGGACCGGCTCTCCCTCCATGCCCAAGGACGGGCCGTGGACATCAACCCGCGGCGCAATCCCGTCCTCTATCCCGACGGCCGGGTCGCTCCGGCAGGGGCTGTCTATCGCGCCGGCGAACCGGGCGTCTTTGCCGACGGCGATGCGGCCCTGCGCGCTTTTGTGGACCGGGGGTGGCGCTGGGGCGGCCATTTTACCCATGTCCTGGACCGGCACCATTTCGAAAAAGAGGTGTAGTGATGGAGGAACCGAAGATCCGGGTCGGGATCTGCGCTGATTATCCCGATATTCGGGGACGGCTGAACGGCGTCTATCGAGTGGGCGGCCAGTCACTCACCGGAGACTTTATCGTCCGGCCCCGGGAAGGGGCCGCAGTGCTTTGCGACGCCTTCGACCGGGAGATCTCCCGGGGAGCGGAGATCCGGCTTCTTCGGGAAAACTCGGCCACTTTCACCCTCCAGGGGGTAACGATCGGCGTTCACTTTCATTGGGAACGCCGGGAAGCGCAGACCTTTGCCGGCGATCTGATCTTCCTGGCGACCGGGGAGGGGAAAATTACGGCCGTCAACGAGATCCCCGTCGAGGAGTATCTCCTGAGCGTCGTCTCCTCGGAGATGAGCGGCGAGGCGCCCTTTGCCTTCCTCAAGGCCCACGCGATTGCCTCGCGGAGCTGGCTCGTGGCGATGCTCCTTCGGGGCAAGCAGGAGGGGGGGGGCATCCGGGAAGCCCCGGACCGCTGCGCAGGGGAGGTGATCCGCTGGTATGACCGGGAGGATCACACCCTTTTCGACGTCTGCGCCGACGACCACTGCCAGCGCTACCAGGGGATCACCGGCCGGGTCCTGGAAAGGGCCGCCGAAGCCGTCCGGGAGACCCGGGGCGTCTTTTTGGTCCACCACGGCGAGATTTGCGACGCCCGCTATCACAAGGCCTGCGGCGGTCTGACCGAGGACTACGCCACCTGCTGGGAAGAGCGATCGGTTCCCTACCTCTCCCAGGCGGCCGATTCCCCCTCACCCCAGGTCCCGATCCGTTCGGAAGCGGAGGCGGAGCGATGGATCCTTTCCCGTCCCGACGTCTACTGCCGTACCGCGGACGGGGAACTGCTCCGGCGGATCCTCCCGGCCTTCGACCGGGAGACGGCCGATTTTTTCCGCTGGCAGGTAAACTTCGGCAGGGAAGAGCTGGAGACGATCCTGCTTGCCAAGTCCGGGATCGACTTCGGTACCCTCAATGCCATCGTGCCGCTCGAAAGGGGACCCTCGGGGCGGATCCGCAGGCTTCGGATCGAAGGCTCGCAGGCCTCGGTGGTCGTGGGAAAAGAACTGGAGATCCGGCGCTGGCTGTCGCCGAGCCATCTGTACAGCAGCGCCTTTATCGTTTCCACGCAGCGCGATCCCTCGGGAACGCCGACCTCCTTTGTCCTGCACGGCGCCGGCTGGGGACACGGCGTCGGTCTCTGCCAGATCGGCGCCGCCGTCATGGCCAGCCGGGGTTTTTCGGAAGAGGAGATCCTCCGGCATTATTTTCGCGGCGCAGCGCTGGTGAAGCGCTACTGACCAAAACTCATTCGTACTGTCATTCCTGCGAAAGCGGGAATCCAGAAGTCCTTAAGGCGTAAAGGAGTAAAGATGCCTCTGAAACCGGCGTTCCGCAATCCCTGGGCCTGGGTTCCGACCCTCTACCTGGCCGAAGGCATCCCCTACGTGATGGCCATGACGGTCTCGGTCATCCTCTATAAAAGGCTGGGCATCTCCAACACCGACATCGCCCTCTACACCTCCTGGCTCTACCTTCCCTGGGTCATCAAGCCCCTCTGGAGTCCGCTGGTCGATCTTTTCCGGACCAAACGGCTCTGGATCGTGGCCATGCAGCTGATCCTCGGGGCTTCCTTCGCTTGCGTGGCGCTCACGATCCCGGGGCCGTCCTTCTTCCGCTACAGCCTCGCCTTTTTCTGGATCATGGCCTTCAGCTCGGCGACCCACGACATCGCCGCCGACGGCTTCTACATGCTGGGGCTCAAAGAGTACCAGCAGGCGGCCTTCGTCGGCGTGCGGACGATCTTCTACCGGATCGCCATGATCGCCGCCAAGGGGATCCTCGTGGTCCTGGCCGGGACGTTGGAAACGCACGGTTTCAGCGTGGCCTCCGCCTGGGCGTTGACCTTCTATCTTCTGGCCGCGATCATGCTGGCGCTCTGCATCCACCACCTCTTCTTCCTTCCCTTTC
This sequence comes from Deltaproteobacteria bacterium, assembly GCA_021817825.1. Taxonomy (GTDB): domain Bacteria; phylum Desulfobacterota; class Syntrophia; order Syntrophales; family UBA5619; genus JAKAFS01. The sequence continues at coordinate 14,899 of JAKAFS010000017.1, forward strand.
CGGCCACCGACGGGCCGGTTCCGCGCGATCCCTCGCGAAGCGCCTCGGCGGATTTTTTCCGGGGCTTTGTCGTCTTCTTCAAGCGGAAGGACATCGTCGCCGTGATCGCCTTTCTGCTCTTCTACCGCTTTGCCGAGGCGCAGCTCGTCAAGATGGTCGCCCCCTTTCTGCTCGATCCGCGGGCCGAGGGCGGACTGGGGCTCTCGACGGCGGAAGTGGGGATCGTCTACGGGACCGTGGGGGCGATCGCGCTCATGCTCGGAGGGCTCCTGGGCGGCTGGGTGATCTCCAAGAAGGGCTTGCGCTACTGGCTCTGGATCATGGTCTTTGCCATGCACCTGCCGGATGCGATCTTCATCTGGCTCTCCCGGGCGCTGCCCGAGAGCCTCTGGATCATCAACGCCGCCGTGGCTCTGGAACAGTTCGGCTACGGCTTCGGCTTTACGGCCTATTCGCTCGTCATGATCATGGTTTCCGAAGGGGAGTACAAGACGGTCCGCTACGCCATCGCCACGGGGATCATGGCGCTCGGGATGATGATTCCGGCCATGTCGAGCGGCTGGATCCAGGAGCAGTTGGGCTATTCCCACTTTTTCCTCTGGATCCTCGTCTCCACGATTCCCGGCTTCATCGTGGCCGCGCTCCTCAAGATCGATCCTGCATTCGGGAAGGGGGAGTGAGAAGAAAAAGTCCTTGCCGATACAAAATATTGTACGTTATAATGTACAAAAATAGAGCCAGAGCTAGGGGTGTTTTATGCAGAGACTGAAGATTGATCAAGACATCAAACCATTGTCCGAAGTCAGGACAGGTATCGCAAATTTCATAAAACAGGTTCACGACACGAAGAGGCCGGTGGTTATCACGCAGCATGGAAAAAGTGTTGCCGTTCTATTAGGGGCCGATGAATATGAGGCCATTCAGGAAAAACTCGAACTCTTGACGGATATTCAGACCTCCCTGAATCAAATCGAAAGGGGACAAGGGCTTGCCCACAAGGATGCCAAGGAAAAGGTTTTGAAGAGAATCCAATAATGAAAATCATCTGGTCACCGTTGGCTATCGACAGGGTGTCGGAGATCGCCGAATATATAGCCCAGGACAAACCATCGGCGGCGAAAAAATGGATTGAGGCATTATTTTCAAAAGTAGGACAGCTGCAATCTGCTCCGGAAATGGGCAGGGCTGTACCTGAAATCAGAAGTGGCCAATTTAGGGAACTGATCTGCGGTAATTACCGTATCATTTACCGCGTTGAAAAAAAGCAGGTGTCCATTCTTACAATCCGGCACGGTAGGCAGATCCTGCCGATGGATGAAATTAAGGCATAATGATCGAACGATTTGTCGGTTGGCTGCATAGGGTAAAACGCAGCAGTGTTTCTGCCAGGAAGAGCCCTTTTGCCAAACAGAAATTGGAAATGATGATTTCATGAAGGAGTCAATCATCCGGACAGCCTTCATCCTCGGGGCGGGGTTGGGGACGCGCCTGCGGCCCCTGACGGAACGCTGCCCCAAGCCGCTTTTGCCCATCGGCGGCCGGCCGCTGATCACCTATGCCATGGACCACTGCCTCGCCATCGGCGTCGAGCGGTTCATCGTCAACACCCACCACTGCGCGGCGGCCTATGACGCCGCTTTTCCGGACCTCCTCTGGCGCGGGGCGCCGATCTCCTTTTGCCACGAACCGGTTCTCCTCGACACCGCCGGCGGTCTCAAGAACATCGAAAAGCTCCTGGGCAATGATGAAACCTTCCTCGTCTACAACGGCGACATCCTCAGCGATCTGCCCCTGAAAACTCTGCTGGCGGCCCACTCTGCTGGCGGCCGGGAAGTTACTCTCGCCCTTCGAAGCGACGGTCCTTTGCGGAATGTCTGCCTCGATGCCGAAGGGGTGATCTGCGATTTCCGCGACCTTTTCGGCAATCCCGGCGTCCGGCGCTGCCTCTTCACCGGGATCTACCTGGTGGAAAAACGGTTTCTCCGGAGGCTCGCGGCGGGAAAGATCGAATCCGTCGTTCCCGTCTTCGTGGAGATGATCCGTGAAAACCCGGGGGCGGTCGCCTCGGTCGTGATCGATGCGGGGAGTTGGGAGGATATCGGCGATGTGGCGACCTACGAACGGATCGCTGCCGACCTTCCGCTGCTCCGGTATGGGGATGTCCCTTTGTCCGGGCAAGAGACGCTTGCCGTTTCCGCAACCGTCAATGCCACTGCTCTAAATCCCGAGTTCAACACCGTTATTCCTGCTGCCGCTGCCACCATTCCCGATACCGCTGCCGCTATTTCCGACAGCGATACTGTCATTCCCGCACCTTCTGTCATTCCCGCGAAAGCGGGAATCCAGGGCGGGGCGGGGGACGCCGGTGAGGAAACCGCCTTTGTCCATGAAACCCTGGGTCTTGCCGACCGGGCAACGATGACGTTGACCCCGGTCGGCAAAGGGGGGTCCGACCGCGCCTACTTCCGCGTTGCCGTGGCCGGCTGTCCGCCCGCCGTCCTGATGCGCTACGGCAGTCTGTACGAGGAAAACGACGGCTATGTGGCCGTAGAGAAATTCCTGAAGGCGATCGGCATTTCTGTCCCCGAGATCTACGGCCACGATTCTGAAAAGCGGCTGATCCTGATGGAGGATCTGGGGGACAGTGACCTCTATGCATTGCGGGATGCCCCCTGGGAGATGCGGCGCGGCCTCTACGAAAAGACCCTGCTTCAGGCCGCAAGGCTGCATGCCTTTCCCCTGGCCGAACTGCCCGCCGACCTGCACCTCATGCCCGGCTTCGATGCCGGCCTCTACCGATGGGAACGCAACTATTTTCTCGACGAATGCGTCCGGAATGCCTGTAAGATCGATCTTCCCGCCGCCGAGGCAGCGGCCCTGGAAGAGGAACTCTCCGCCCTGGCAGACCGGCTGACCGCCCAGCCAACCGTCCTGGTCCACCGCGACTTTCAGTCCCAGAACGTCATGATCCGCGCCGACGAACCGGTCCTCATCGACTTTCAGGGGCTGCGGGCCGGGAGCCTCTTCTACGACCTTGGTTCCCTGCTCTTTGATCCCTACGTGACCTTTCCCGAGGGGGGAAGGGAGGGGCTCCTCCGCTTTTATTATGAAGAGACCGGTTTCCCCCATTCCTGGGAGGCCTTCCGGGAACTCTTCTTTCTGGCCACAGCCCAGCGGCTCATGCAGGCCCTGGGGGCCTACGGGTGCCTGGGGCTCAAACGGGGAAAGCCCCATTTCCTGGTCCATATCCGCCCGGCGCTCGCCAACCTTGCCGCCGTTGCCGGAGAGGCGGGGGGGCTGCCGCACCTCAGCGCCCTCGTTCGCCGTTGCCGAGCGGTTGCAGAGAATGGGCTTGCGTTCCTATCCGCACCTTAATATTAAGAGTCGGAAGGCAGGGGAAAAATATGAATCCGTCCCCCATTCACCCATTCACCCAATGGAGAGATGCTCTTCTCGGAGTCGTGAGAACCGGTTGGCGTCATAAGGAGGGCGCAGGGATGAAAACGATTGAATTCACCGAGATCTCAGGCATCCAGGTGGGGAGCGCCGAGGACCGGGAGGCGGCCACGGGCTGCACCGTTGTCCTCTGCGAGGCCGGGGCCACGGCCGGCGTGGATGTCCGGGGCGGGGCGCCGGGGACGCGGGAGACGGACCTCCTCGATCCCGTCAACCTCGTCCAGAAGGTGCATGCGATTCTCCTTGCCGGCGGGAGCGCCTTCGGCCTCGATGCCGCTTCCGGGGTGATGCAGTGCCTGGAGGAGCGGGGGATAGGCTTCGACGTCCGGGTGACCCGGGTGCCCATTGTCTGCGGCGCCGTGCTCTTCGATCTGACCATCGGCGACCATCGCATCCGGCCGGACCGGGAGATGGGCTACCGGGCCTGCCGGAACGCCGGGACAACGCCGCTCCGGCAGGGTTCCGTCGGGGCGGGCACGGGCGCCACGGTGGGGAAGATCCTCGGCATGGACCGGGCCATGAAGGGCGGACTGGGGAGCTATGCCCTGGAAGTCGAGGGGTTGCAGGTCGGCGCCCTGGTCGCGGTCAACTGCCTGGGCGATGTCTGGGATCCCCTTGTCCCTGAAAAGCTGGCAGGTCCGCTCGACCAAGACGGCCGGACCCTCGGCGATACGGAGGAGATCCTGATCCGCTCTTTTGCCGAGAAGAAAGACCTCTTCAGCGGCAACACGACGATCGGCGTCATCGCCACCAATGCGGCCCTGACGAAGGCCCAGGCGACGAAACTCGCCTCCATGGCCCAGAACGGCTATGCCCGGACCATGCGGCCGGCCCATTCTCTGGTGGACGGCGATACGATCTTTGCCCTCGCGACCGGCGCCGTCGAGGCGGATCTGAACGTCGTCGGCCTTTTGGCCGCCCGGGCGATGGAGCGGGCCGTGGTCGCGGCGGTGAAAAATGCGGAACCCCTTTGCGGCCTGAAATGTTACCGGGATGTTCGATAACCGGCGGAAATAGAAGGCGCCGTCTGAGACGGTTCACATTTTCCTCGATTTCCGCTCCCCGATCGGGATCGGGGACAAGCTTCGCGGGAATGACCATGGGAGTGGGAATGTGGGCTCTGGTCTAGCGAAAATAAGCGCGGATTTGCGTGTTTTGGGTTAAGTGTCTTGATATTGCCCTGTTTTTTATGTTTAGTTCTTCTTGACAGAACGGCGTTCGGCCGTTATCTTACGGCCGCTGAAGCAACCAGCCCCCATTTATCGTAATTTTAAGACAGCAAGTCGGAAAAATAGGAGGAAGTTGTCATGGGTCACGGAAGAGGTCGGAAAAAATCATTTGCCGTTGCATTCATTCTTGTCGGTCTGCTGGCCATTGCGCCGCTGTTGGCGCTGGCAGCGGAGGCGGAAAAAAAGGACAATCGTCCGGAAAGGGGCATCGCCCTCTACACCGACTATACCGCCGTTTCGGTGGCGCGGGGGGAGACGGTCCAGATGGAGCTGATCCTGGAAAACAAGGGCCGCACCGATGAGAACATCGATGTCCGCATCGTCTCGGCGGCCAAGGATTGGAAGGCGTCGCTCAAGGGGGCTCGCTACCAGGTTTCGGGAATGTATGTCCCTGAGGGAAAAAGCAAGACCCTGGCCCTGACCCTGGAGCCGGCCAAAGGGGTGGGACCGGGAAAGTATCAGTTCCAGTTCGAAGGCAAGACCGCCGACGGCAAGTTTACCGTGAACCATGCCCTGACCGTCAACGTCCAGGAACGGACGGCCGGCGCCGACAACATCCAGGTCACCGCCGCCTATCCGGTCCTCCGGGGGCAAACCGATTCCAAGTTCGAATTTTCCCTCGATGTACTCAATAAGGGCGATGTCGAACGGACCTTCAACCTCGCCGCCACGGGCCCCGAGAAGTGGGAGATCAATTTCAAGCCCGCCTATGAACAAAAACAGATTTCCAGCATCCGGGTCAAGGACGGCGCGAGCCAGACCGTGGCCGTGGAGGTGACCCCGCCCCAGAACGCCAACTCCGGCGATTACCCCATCCTGGTCCGGATCAGCGCCGGCGATACGAAAGCCGACGTCCGGCTGATGGTGACTCTGACGGGCACCTACAAGCTCGACGCCGGGACCCCGAACGGGATCCTTTCGCTCGACGCCGTGGGCGGCAAACCGGTGACCTTCTCCCTCTTTGTGCGAAACAGCGGCTCGGCCATCAACCGCAACATCAGCTTCTCCTCCTTCAAGCCCGAGAACTGGGAGACCAAGTTCAATCCTGAGAAGATCGAGGCCCTGGCCCCGGGCGAGATGAAGCAGGTGGAAGTGACGGTTACACCGGGCCGCCAGTCCCTGGTGGGCGATTATTCCGTGGGCGTCATGGCCACCGGGGAAAAGTCCGACAAGACCGTGGAGATGCGGGTGACGGTCAAGGCTTCCTCGGCCTGGGGCTGGATCGGGATCGGGATCATTTTGCTCGTGATCGCGGGCCTGAGCTTCCTTTTCATCAAGATGGGGAGACGCTGAAGTGGACAAACCAATCGTCATCCGGATGGAGGAATTGACCAAGCGTTACGGGGCGCAGACGGCGGTGGACCGGCTGACCCTGGAGGTCGCCGAAGGGGAGATCTTCGGATTCCTGGGTCCCAACGGCGCCGGGAAGACCACGACGATGCTGATGCTCCTGGGGCTCACCGAGCCGACAGGAGGGAAGGTCCAGGTTTGCGGTCTCGACCCGGCCCGCGATCCCCTGGCGGTGAAACGGGTGATCGGCTATCTGCCGGAGAACGTGGGCTTTTACGAGGATATGGACGCCCGGCAGAACCTCCGGTTCATCGCCCGTCTCAACGGGATTCCCGATCGCGTCTCGACGGCGCGGATGGATAAGCTTCTGGACGAGGTCGATCTGGCCAAGGAGGCGCACAAGCCGGTGGGCTCCTATTCCAAGGGGATGCGGCAGCGGCTCGGGATCGCCGAGGTCCTGATCAAGGAACCCAAGGTGATCTTTCTCGACGAGCCGACGGTCGGCCTCGATCCCGACGGAACGAACCGGATGCTCGATCTGGTCCAGGGGCTCAGTCGGGAGCGCAAGATGACGATCTTCTTCTCTTCCCACTTGCTCGACCAGGTCCAGCGTATCTCCGATCGGATCGGGATCATGATCAAGGGCAAACTCGTCGCGGCCGGTCCCCTTGCGGAACTGGCGCACCAGGGGCTCGGCCTGGAAGAAGGGGAAGCCTACAGTCTGGAAGAGATCTACATGAAATATTTCAAGGAGGGATGATCTTGCACGGGATCTTCACCATATACCGAAAGGAGATGGAGGACCATTTCAGCAGTGTCCGGTTCCTCCTCATTGCGGCCCTGATCGTCATGGTCGGCGTCATCATCGCTTCGATGGTCGGCATGTCCATGCAGGAGGAGATCAAGGGGGTCGCCAAACCGGACTTCATCTTCCTGCTCCTCTTCACCTCGACGGGGAAGCTCTTTTCCTTCACCCAGTTCATCGGCCTCTTGGGGCCCCTGATCGGGATCATCCTCGGCTTCGACGCCGTCAACCGGGAACGGACCGGGCGGACCTTGAGCAAGCTCGTCTCCCAGCCGATCTACCGCGACGCCATCATCAACGGCAAGTTCCTCGCCGGCGTCACGATGATCACGATCGTCATGACCTCGATCGTCCTGATCATCGCCGGCCTCGGCATCCGGCTGGTCGGCGTGGTCCCGGGGGCGAACGAGCTGTGGCGACTGGCGATCTACCTCGTCGTGAGCATCGTCTACATCTCTTTCTGGATGGGGGCGGCGATCCTCTTTTCCGTCGTTTTCCGGAGCACCGCGACCTCGGCCCTGGCGTCGCTGGCCGCCTGGATTCTGCTTTCCTTCTTCGTAGGGTTGGGCGGGAGCTTTCTTGCCGATGCCGTCGCCCCGGTCAGCGAGACGGCCGACATGGCGCAGGCAGCCGAATCGTTCATGAAAAATGAGCGGATCCAGCGGGTGGTCTCGCTCGTCTCTCCCATGACCCTCTACGGCGATGCGACCTCGACGATCCTCGATCCGCTCCGCAAGACGCCGCGCTCCTTTGTACTCATGGGGCCGATGGAGCGGCTGTCGCTTTCCCGGTTCCAGAATCCGCTGCCGCTCCTCCAGAGCGTGGTGATCGTGGCGCCTTATCTGATATCGTTGCTGGCGATCACCTGCGTCTGCTTCGGGATCTGTTATTGGGTCTTCATGCGTCAGGAAATCCGCTCGACATAAGTCCGCGATGCTTTGACATCATCGGGAGGACAATTCCACGTATTTCTTTCCGTCGGCGGTCGCTTGCCTTTTCGGGACCGCCCGCTGTCCGTGAATGCGCTTATAATCGCTGTATTGACATCGAGTTGATGGTTGGTTTATGGGGATTTTGAGTGTCAAGGATCTGCGCACCGATATGGTGCTGGCGGAGGATCTCAAAGACGGCAACGGCCGCCTCTTGATCAGGCAGGGGGCCGTCCTGACTGAACAGGATCTCAAAATCTGCAAGATCTGGGGCATTGTCGAAGCGGATATCGCAGGGGTTTCCAGCGAGGAGGTCGAGGCCTCCGCCTGGAAAGCATACGACGCCGCGGCGGTTGCGGCGACCGCCGAGGCCGTTCGGCGGCGCTTTTGCTGCAACGATATGGCGCACCCGGCGATTCGGGAACTGGTCCGTCTCTGCACCCTGCGCACTGCCGAGGGAAAAGGGGACGTCCCGGTCGATGCGCCGACGTCAGCGGGACTTGCCGAGGATTGCGGGGCCTCTCCCAAGCCTCCGCCTCTGGATCTCCGGCCCGCGGACTTTATCGACAAGAATACCCACCTCTCGACACTGCCGGCCATCTATCGGCAGATCATCGAGGCGATCTCCAAACCCAGCAGTTCCGTATACGATATCGAAAATGTGATCAACAAGGACACCAATCTGGCGGCCCGGCTGCTGGCCCTGGTCAATAGCGCTTTTTTCAACTATCCGTCCCGAATCGATACCGTATCCCGCGCCGTCAACATCATCGGGACCAAGCAGTTGAGCACCCTGGCCATCGGGGTGAACATCATCAGCATGTTCAAAAACATTCCCCCGGGACTGGTCAATATGAAACTGTTCTGGGAACACAGCGTGCTGTGCGGCGTTTGCGCCGGGATATTGGCCGGATACAAACATCTCCCCAATACGGAGCGGATGTTCCTGGCAGGGCTGCTCCACGATATCGGCCGCCTGATGTTTTACAACCGTTTTCCTGCCGAATCGGCCCGGACCATCGTAACGGCGCGCCGCAACTGCACCCTGCTGTATCTCGAGGAACGCGACACCTTCGGCATGGACCACTCCGCCGTCGGCCGGGAACTCCTGAAAAACTGGAAGATGCCCCTGTCCCTCGAAGAGATGGTCCACTATCACCACGAGCCGCAAAAGGCGGCCGATCGGATGGAGGCCTCGATCCTCCATCTGGCCGACCTCATGGCCAACGCGATGGCTGCCGGGACGAGCGGCGAGCGGCTCGTTCCCCCGCTCAGCCCGGAGGCCTGGACCCAGATCGACCTGTCGCCCAATGTTCTGTCGCTGACGATGGAACTGGCCGATCGTCAGTTGGACGAGGTCTTCGAGATGCTTTACGGCGAGAAGGGGGCAAGTAACAAATCGGCGACAGGGTGAAAGGGGTTCCGAAGCGCCCTCCACCGGAACCGCCCCGCCTCCGCGCTTGACGATGCCTGCATGGGCCTTGTTCATGATCGGCGGTGAGACTATCGCCGGCCCGCTGCAAAATATTGCTTGACAAACAGGGCAGAGTTATCTAACTTTCTTTACACCACAAAACAACGTTCCATAGAGTGAACTTTCCCTGTAAAGACAGGCTCGTCAGGGTTCAACCCCGGTCTTGAGCGGGGGCCTTCGCCGCCATTGTGTTTCTTTCCCAGAGGTGCGATCTGCAAGGGGGAACGATGGCGAGCGGCCGACCAGGATTGGCAGTTGAAAAGGGGAAGCAGTAGCCGTTTGGGAACATCGAATGACAGGAAAGGAGAGAATCATGGGTAATTGGCAAATTCCACCCGCCGGCGGTCACATGGAAAGCCCCAACGGGCTCTATCTACAGACCATGAATATGACCCAGATCAACGAGCGGCTCAAGACGAATGATCTCATCATCATTCCCGTGGGCAGCACGGAGTGCCACGGCGCGGCGCAGCCGATCGGGGAGGACACCTTCCTCGTGACGCGCGTGGCCGAGCAGGTCGCCCAAAAGATGGGCTGTACCATCGCCATGCCGATCTGGTATGGTTCGCACCCCTACAATCACATGGGGATGCCGGGGACCGTCGTCGTTCCGGAGGAGACGCTGCTGGCGAACATGCGCGCCATCATCACGGGGCTCTGGAACATGGGATTCCGCAAACAGATCTTCGTCAACGGCCACGGGCAGGAGGAGGTCCTCCCTCTGGCGCTGCACCAGTGGGCGAAGAAGTACCAGGTGCCGGCGATCCTGATCTCGCTGCACACCTGGACGGTCATCTACAAGCACATGAAGGACAAGGCCCACGGCGGCCCCTTCGATACGTCCTTCTCCCATGCCGACGAGGCGGAGTGCTCCTACTCCCTGGCCCTGTTCCCGGAATTCTGCGACATGTCGAAGGCCGTGGACAACAAGCCGGAAGGTTACCTGCCCCCGGGCCATGTGGACAAGGGCGGCGAGGTCTACCACGCCCCGATCAAGGGCCATGAGCATATCGGCCTCGGCGGCACCGAGCTGGCCTGTTATCCCGAAGGGGTCATCGGCTCGCCCACGAAGGCCTCGGCCGACAAGGCCGTCGCTGGCTTGAACGACCTGATGGACTATATGTGCCGGCTCATCGGCGACATCATGACCAAGTTCCCGGCCGGCGTCCTGCCCCCCACGGAGCAGATGACCCAGCGCGACCCCAAGGAGATCGAAGCCCTCCTGAAGGGACCGTTGGCAAAGGGCGGCAAATCCATCTACACCATCGCCTATCCGCCCTGATCGGCAGAGAGGCGTCATTGCCAAGGAAGAACTCCTGCCGATCGGGAGAATCCCCCCGACCGGCAGGAAAAAGTACCGCGCCGGACCTTCTTGGTCCGGCGCTTTTTTTGAAGGAACTCATGAATACCTCTATGCCATTTGCCCATTATTGCCGCTATCTTTGGGAGCGGCCCAATTTGATCGTGGTCGCCGGCGAGGCCGGGGAGATCTGGAAGGGATACCGCGCCTACCGCGAGCGCTATGGCATACCGCCGGCCGGCCCGCAGGGCGCGGCGCTGCTGGAACGGCTGTTTGCCGCGGCCGGGCTTGCCGCCCTGTCTCTCCCTGAAGCCGAGTCGTGGGGCTGGTCCGTCACCTTTCCCGGGTCCTCGGTGGGACTCTTCTGCGGGATCGAGCCCGAAGGAAGCGTTTGCGGACAGGTGCTCGTCAGCGAGCGGGAGAAGAATCTCGTGGTGGTCCAGAAACAGGGGAGAAACACCTCCCTGACGCAAAGCCATTTCGCGCTTCTGACCCACGATCCGGTCGAGGCCGTGGAACGCTACTTCGAGGAAGCGGAGCAGACCCTGATCCGCATCGCCGTAGACGGCAGAGGCCGGGGCGTCCTGCTGCGCCCCATGCCCGGCGGCCACTTTGCAGACATCAGCGGACTTGCCGATGATGCGCTCATCGAACGCTGTTGGGGCATGGCCGCCGAGGGAACGATCCGGAAACTCGCCGAGGCGCGGCTTTTCTACGAGTGCCCCTGCAACCAGGAGAAAATCGATAAGCTGATCGCCGCGCTGCCCCGGGAGCAGCAGGACGAACTCTGGGGGGACCTGGAGAAGCTCGAGGTCTCCTGCCCCCGCTGCGGGAGGAGCTATGGGGTGGAAAGAGGCGGCTCAGGCGCAGGAAGACGCAAGAAGATCAATTGAGGTTGACCGAAACGAGGGTGGAGACCCCCTTCTTCTGGGCCGTGACGCCGTAGAGGCTGTCGGCAATCTCCATCGACTTTTTGTTGTGGGTGATCATCAGGATCTGGGACTGGGACGCCGTCTCCGTCACGAGACGGTTGAAGAGCCCGATGTTCCTTTCGTCCAGGGCCGCGTCCACCTCGTCGAGGAGGAGGAAGGGGACGGGGCGGTAGATGAGGATGGAGAAGATCAGCGCAATCGCCGAGAGGGATTTCTCCCCGCCGGACAGGAGGCTGACGTTCTGGGTCCGCTTTCCGGGGATGCGGATGTCGATATCGACGCCCGTTTCCAGCAGGTCGTTCTCGTCGGTCAAGAGGAGTTCGGCGCGGCCGCCGGGGAACAGGCGCGTGAAGACCTCCTGGAAGCAGCGGTTGACCCCTTCGAAGGTTTCGGAAAACCGTTTCCGGGAGATGGCGTTGATCCGGGTGATCGTCGTCTGGAGCGTCTCGATGGAGGTGTTCAGATCGGCCACCTGGGCGGTCAGAAATTCGTAGCGGCTGTTCAGTTCCTCGTGCTCGTTCAGGGCCAGGAGGTTGACCTCGCCGAAGGTTTCGATGGCCTGCCGGTCTTTTTCCAACGCTGCGCCGATTTCCGCCAGGGCCTCCGCGGCGAGGGGACTGAATTCCGAAATCAACTCCGCCAGGTCCAAGGCATATTTTTCCTGGAGGTTCTGCCGGAGATTTTCCATCTGGAGGGCGATTTCCCTGAGCGTCACCTCCAAATCGTTTGCGGTCCGCAGCTGCTGATCCTGCGTCTTTTTCACTTCCCGAATCTCCGCCTCTCGGGACCGGAGAATGGCCTCCCGTTCCGTCAGGGCGTTTCTTTTTTCCCCCAGCGAGGATTCCAGCGCCTCGTGCTGGCCGTAGAGCTCCTTCAGCGCCTCCGCTTCGGCGGCGATCTGGGCGGCCAGGTCCTGGGACTGCCGGTCGCAGAGTTCGGCATCGGCAAGTTTCGCCTCGATCTCGCGGGAGTGGTCGGTGAGGGCGAACTCCAGACGGGTCAGGGTCTTCAGGTCGGCCTCCCGTTTCTCCTCCAGGGAGGCGAGGCGGATCTTCTGCTCCGTGAGGACCTTTTCTTGCTCCTCGAGATCGCTCCGGAGGGTTTCCCAGCGTTCCTGGGCAGCGGCCATTTCCCCCTGGAGGATCGTTTCCCGGTCCTCCAGGGCCTTGAGCTCCGCCTCGTGCCGGGCGACCCGCTGGCGGGCCTCGGCCGCTTCGCCGCGGAGGTTTTCGCGGTTGAATTCGAGGACCTTGAGGCGCTCCGCGACCTGGCGTTTTTCCCCTTCGTAGCGTTCCGCATCCTTCTTGAGACCGTTGATGCGCAGTTCCGTGAGGTGAGATTGGGAACGCAAGCGCAGCAGCTCTTCGTCCCACTGGCCGATCAGCGAAACGGAACGCTTCTTGAAATCCTGCGCCTCCTGTAGGGTCCCGTTCAACGCCTCCACCTCGGCGTCCAACTCGGCGATCTCGCGCCGATTGCGCAGGAGGCTCTTTTCCCCGCCGCCGTTGCTGCTGCCGCCGGTCAGGATGCCGCTCGGGCTGATGATATCCCCTTCGGGGGTGACGAAGGTGCCCAGAAAGCCGTTTTGTCGCCAGAGGGAAATGCCGTTGACGAGGTTGGGAATCAAAAGGACGTCGCCCAAAAGTTCGTGGACGATGGCCCGGTAGTCCTCCTGGACGGCGATCCGTTCGATGAGCGGCACGGCCTCCCGGAGGTGTTCGAAGTCGGCGCTGCCGGAACGGTGGGGCCGGACCCCCAGGGGAACGAAGCTTCCCCGCCCCAGCGAGGCGCTCTTCAGGTAGTCGATCGCCTGGACGCCGTCGGTCTGGTCCTTGACCACCACGTACTGGAGCTTCTCGCCGAGGACCGCTTCGACCGCCGTCTCGTATTCCCGGGGCACCTGGATATGGTCGGCGACGAGTCCCAGGAAGAGTTCCCGGGAGATCTCCGGGCGGTTGCCGTCCTTGCCCCCGGTCATGAGGGACTTGACCCCTTCGTTGCACCAGGCGTAACTCTCTTCGAATTCCTTCAGCGAGGCGAGGCGGGCCGTCTTTCGTCCCGACTCCTCGCGGAGTTCCGCGATGCGTTCCTCCTGCTCCGCCAATTCGCCCTTGGCCTTTTCCAACTCGTCGGTGATTTCTTCCCGCCGTTCGCCGAGCCCCGCAAAGCTCTCCTCCTCGGCGACAAGGCCGGTGCGGAGATTCTCCAGGGTGCGGTTCAATTCCGCCGCCCGCTTTCCGTTTTCCTCGATCTCCCGATCCTCGTGGGCCTCCCGCTTCGCGAAATCTTCGATCATCCGGGCGAGGCTCAGGAGCGCATTTTTCCCCTTCGCCTTTTCGGCCACCATGTCGATATATTTTATCTTCTTTTCTTCCTGCTCCTGTCGGCAGCCCCGTTCCATCGCCCGGAGTTCCTCGATGGCCTGGGCGCTTTCCGCGGCGGTCCGGCGTCCCTCGGCGATGAGCCCTTCCGCCCGGACCGTCGCCTCCTTGAGGGCGGCGATCTCTTCTCCCGTTTCTCCCTCCCGCCTTTTGAGGGCCTCACTCTCGGCCAGGTCCTTCTGCTTGCGTTCCGCAAGATCGGCGATCTTCCGCCGCGAAAATTCGACGCCCTGCTCCTTGATGTTGGTGCTGTTTTTGGTTTCGTAGAGCTTTTTCTGGCCGAGGGCGATGAGACTTTCGTGTTCCAGGACTTCGGCCTTGAGTTCTTCCAGAGCCGCTTCGAGCCCCTGCATCTGCGTCCGGACCTCGGTTTCCCGGGCCTGGAGGGCGATTTTTTCCGCGTCCTTTGTCTCCCGCCGGGAGGAAAGGTCGGCATAGGTCTGAAGCGCAACCGTCAGCTCGGCGTCTTTCACCGATTTTTTGAGCGCCTTGTACTGTTCCGCCTTTTTCGCCTGCCGGGAAATCGCATTCAACTGCGTCTTGACCTCCCGGATGATGTCGTTGAGACGCAACAGATTTTGCTGGGTCGCCTCCAGCTTGCGGACCGCCGACTCCTTGCGGCTCTTGTACTTGGAGATGCCGGCGGCCTCTTCGATGAACTGCCGCCGCTCCTCGGGTTTGGCCTCGACCAGGGTGGAGACGCTGTTCTGCTCCACGAGGGAATAGGTCCGGGCGCCGACGCCGGTTCCCATGAAAAATTCCCGGACGTCCAATAGGCGGCAGGGAATTTTGTTGATCGTATATTCGCTGTCCCCTTCCCGGTAGAGGCGACGCTGGATCATCACCTCGTTGAACTCCGCGTAGGCTCCCGGAAAGGGCTGTCCATCGGCGATGAGCGTCATGGAAACCTCGGCCATACCCACCGGGGAGGCTTCTTCGGAGCCGTTGAAGATGACGTCGTCCATCTTCTTGCCCCGGAGGGTCCGGACCCGCTGTTCGCCCATGACCCAGCGGATCGAATCGGCAATATTGCTCTTGCCGCAGCCGTTCGGGCCGACGATGCCGCTGATGCCGGGAGCGAAGTCGACGACGACCTTGTCACGGAAGGATTTGAAACCGGCTATTTCCAGCTTCTTGAGTCTCATCTTCTATAAAATCCATTAGATAGCTTAATTTTCGGGAATTCTAACAGAAGAAAGGGGGCTTGTAAAGGAAAAATACAATGGGGTGTGGCGGTTAAAATTCAAACCACAATATATAGTGGAAAGAAGGGATTGTATCGGCAAAACCGGGGCAATCTCTCAGAAACCGGCCTGGCGGAGTTCCCGATCGATGAGATCGGCGTCCGCAGTGTTGTATTGGACGAGCTTTTTCAAGTGGAAGAAGCCCGTCTCGTCGATCTCCGTGAAGGCAATGGCCAGGCCCGCGGCGTCGCTCCGGACGATCTCCGCCTGGGCCGAGATGGCCGCATCGGGCCCTAGGACGATCCGGACGGCGCCGGCGTCGCCTTTGGCAAAGCGGGGGTCCGGCTGGCAGAGCATGCCGTTGAGGCTGATGTTTTCCGTCTTCAGCGCGATCGGTTCGGTCCGGACCTGAAACGTGACTTCAAAGTGAACGGGCACGCGCGTCCGTCTTCTTTTGCGGTCTTCTTCCATCGTCGCGATCCTTTCCTTCTGAGATATGTGGCGATTCTTTATCCCCGGGCGTAAATCCGCAGCGGCCCGATCCCCTTTTCCCGCCGGCTTCGGTTGCTGAAAGTACCACAGCTTGGGGCAAGGTTACAAATCCTTTTCCCAGGAGGCGAGTTCCGCTTCGCTGTAGGAACGGGAGAGGATCGCTTTGGCCCGTTCCCAGTCGGGCACGGGAACCAGGATCCGGACTTCCCCCAGCCCGTCGATCGTGATCCCGTAGATCGCACCGGCCGCCTCGTACCGGAGTTGCGTGGCAATGCCTTCGCTGGCAAGTCTCCCGGTCATGATATTGGCCTGGGTCATGCCGGAAGCCTTGGCAACGACTTCCCACAGGGGGTGGTTCCTTTCTTTCATGGTGCCTCACCGCTGGCGATCCGTCCCTGTCCTCAGAAGATCCCCTCCAGGGGAGTGCCGCAATGCGGGCAGGCCGACCCGACCAGATTTTGCATTCCGACGGTATAGCCGCAGCGCTTGATGAGGGGAAAGCCGCACCGGGCACAGAAGGTATCCTCTCCCTCGTCGCCGGGCAGGTTCCCGCAATAGACATATTTCAGGCCGGCGGCTTCCCCGATCTTTACTGCCCGGTGGAGCAGGTCGGCCGGCGTCGGCGACGTCTCCAGCATCCGGTAGCGGGGGTGAAACCGGCTGATGTGCCAGGGGGTCTCGGTCCCCAGGGAGCCGATGAATTCGGCGATTCCCCGGAGTGCCCGCTCGCCGTCGTTGAGTCCCGGGATGAGCAGCGTCGTCACCTCGACCCAGATCCCCAGTTCCTTCATCCGGCGCAGGTTGTCCAGGACCGGCGGGAGGCGCGCCCCGCACTGTTGATGGTAGAAATCGTCGCCGAAGGCCTTTAGATCCACATTCGCCGCGTCCAGGTGCGGTGCGAAAAGATCGAGCATTGCTGCCGTCATGTATCCATTCGTCACCAGAAGATTCTTCAGCCCTTCTGCTTTGGCGATCTTGGCGACGGCCAAAGCGAATTCGAAATAGACGGTCGGCTCCGTATAGGTATAGGCGATGCTCTGCGAGCCGCTGTGCAGGGCCAGTGCCACGATTTCGGCCGCCGACCGGTCGCGGCCGCCGATGCGGCCCTCTTCCCGCGGCAACTGCGAGATCTCATGGTTTTGGCAAAAGGCGCAACGGAAATTGCAACCGGCCGTAGCGATGGAGAAGGCGCGGGAGCCGGGCAGACAGTGGAAGAAAGGTTTCTTTTCGATGGGATCGGCGTTCTCGGCGATCACCTGTCCATAGACGAGGCTGACGAGACTCCCGTCGCGGTTTTCCCGGACCGCGCAGAGGCCCCGCTCCCCCGGCGCGATCCGGCAGCGATGGGCGCAGAGGCCGCAGCGCACGAACCCGGCCGCTTCCTTCTCGTAGAGCAGGGCCTCATGCGCCATGCGTCCACCCCCGGCTGGCGACATCCGGCAGCGGCCCGCCTGTTTCAGTGCGCAGGGCCACCGGTTCCTCGATGACCTGCTGTGCGGTCCGGTAGGAGAAGTTGACGGAAACCGAGAGGCCGAAGAAGGCCCCGAAGGGATTGTTCATCACCGGGAGCCGCTCTTCGATGCCGGCGCCGGAGGCATAGCCGTCCCAGGGCAGAAAAAGGACGCTGCCCCACTGGGTCCGGACGCCCTGAAGCTGCTTGCGGATCAGGGCATTGAGAGAGGAAAGATGGAAGAAACGGGTTCCCTCCTGCCTTGGCAAGTGGAAGAGGTCCCAGAGTTTTCCCTGGACGCCGATGAGCGAAAACCGGTTCATGACGCCGATGAAGAGACGTCCCCTACAGACCCGGATGGCCTCGGCAACGGCTTTCCCGGGGTTGCCGGTGAATTCCAGGGAGGTGAGCAGGGTGACGAGGTCGAATTCGTTGTCCGAAAAGGGGAGGTCTTCCGCCGAACCCTCATGGAGTTCGGCCCCCTGACCGAGTCTCTGCCGCGCCAGATCGAGATGGAGGGGCGACGAATCGATTCCCGTGACATCGCACCCTTTTTTCCGGAAAAGCAGCAGGTGCTCCCCGCTGCGGCAGCCGATGTCCAGGAGCCGCTCCCCGGCCCGGGGCGCGGCCAGATCGAGCATGAGTCCCTTGATCCTCCCGTCCCGGTAACCGTCGGCCGAGATCACCCGTCGATCGTCGGAAATGGGGCCGTTTTCTGTAGCCATGAGGTTCCCTTTCCAGGGGGCAGAGATCGCATTATCCGCCGATCGCCTGCATTTCCTTCACGCACTTCCTGATGTGGCTCTCATCGCAGGAGACACCATGCTCTTTGGGCTTGCGGGCGATCGTTTCCCTGATGATCGCCCCGATCTCCTCGTTGGAAGCCCCGGCGCGCAGCGGCGTTTTGAGGTCCCTTTCCTCGTCCGACAGGAGACAGGCCCGGAGATGGCCGTCCGCTGTCAGCCGGAGGCGGTTGCAGGACTGGCAGAAATGGCGGCTGACCGGACTGATGAATCCGATTTCGCCCGCCCCGCCGGAAAGCCGGAAGATCCGCGCCGGACCGTCGCTGGCATTATTCGCCCGGCCGTCGACCGGTTCCAGCGCTCCCAGTGCGGCGATCCGTTCCTTGACGACGCTGTTCGCCAGATAGCGGCCGTCGTTTTCGCTGCTCGCCTTCCCGAGGGGCATCAATTCGATAAAGCGGATCTGATAGGGATGAGCGAGGGACAGGCGGGCGAAGTCCAGGATCTCGTCGTCGTTGATTCCCTTGATGGCCACGATGTTGATCTTGATCGGAGAAAACCCGGTAGTCTCGGCCTTGCGAATCCCGGCAAGGACCGACTCCAGCTCCCCGCCCCGGGTGATTTCCCTGTATTTGTCGGCCTTCAGGGAATCGAGACTGATATTGATCCGATGGATTCCCGCGGCATAAAGACGCTCGGCGCAACTTTCCAGCAGGATGCCGTTGGTGGTCAGGCTGATGTCGTTCAAGGACCGTATCCCCTGAAGGGAGGCGATGAACTCCACGACCCCCTTGCGGACCAGCGGTTCGCCGCCCGTGATCCGCACCTTGGTGATCCCCTCGTCCGCGGCGATGCGGATGATCCGGCCGATCTCCTCATAGCTGAGGATCGCTTCGTGGCCGATCCAGGCGATGCCCTCCTTCGGCATGCAGTAGGTGCAGCGGAGGTTGCAGCGGTCCGTGACGGAAACCCGCAGATAATTGATATTCCTGTCGTACTGATCGATCATGACCCTACTTTGAGCGCTCCTTCTTGTCCCCCGCAAAAGAGAGGTCCTGTTTTCTAACACAGTTTCCGGGGCATGGCAAGCCGTCGCGCGGCGGGCGCATTTCCTCCTTGACAGTCCTCCCTTTCTCGAATAATAGTTCCAAAAGTCACGCGGTGGGAGGTTCTGAGGATCTTTGCCTGCCTGCGAGAGAAAGACCAATACAGGCAGGAGATTCTATGGAAAAGATGCCCATCACCAAAGCGGGATTCGACCGAATGAAGCGCGAACTGGAGAACCTCAAGACCGTGCTGATTCCCGCGAATACCAAGGATATCGAAATTGCCCGGGCGCAGGGCGACTTGTCCGAAAATGCGGAATATACGGCGGCCAAGGAACGGCAGTCCTTTCTCCATGGAAAGATGCAGGAGTTGGAGAACAATCTGGCGATGTCCAACGTGATCGACCTGAAGAATCTTTCCTGCGACAAGGTGGTTTTCGGCTCCACCGTTTCCATCGAAGACAGCAATACCTGTAAGAAGATCGCCTATCAACTGGTCGGACCCTGTGAATCGGATCTCGATCGCAACCGAATTTCCGTGACTTCGCCGATCGGCAGGGCGTTGATCGGCAAGTGCGTCGGCGATGAGGTGAGCGTGCAGACTCCGGGCGGCATCCGGGATTTCGAGATCGTCAATATCGCCATCGAAGAGGAAGAAGACCCCGCATAAAAAAAGCGCACCGCAAATGACTTTGACGGTGCGCTTTCGTTTCTGTTTGCCCGGAACCGGTGGGGTTGCACCGCTCCGCGGCCATGGCCGTCCGCTGGACCCCCAGCTTACCCTTTCGTCGCCACGTTCATCCGGGTGATGGCCCGGACAAGGGCCAGTCTCGCCTTTTCAAAGGCGACATCGTCCTTGGAGAGTTTGGCCATTTTTTCTTCCGCCCGTTCCTTGGCCCGCTTGGCTCTCTCCAGGTCGATCAGGTCCGCCCGTTCGGCGATTTCCACCAGCACCGTCACCCTTGAACCGGTCACCCCCGCATAGCCGGTGTGGACCGCAAACCGGACCTTTTTCTGATCCTGTTGGATGCTCAGTTCTCCATGGTCCACGGCACTCAATAGGGAGGCGTGGCCCTTGAGGACCCCGAACTCCCCTTCCGTGCCGGGGATGGTCACCTCCTGGACGATGCCCTTGAAGGCCAGCTTCTCGGGCGTCACGATCTCCAGCGTCAGTTCCTCTGCCATCTTGCGATCCTCCGGCTATTCGGCAAGTTTCTTCGCCTTTTCCACGACCTCGTCGATGCCGCCGACCATGTAGAAAGCCTGCTCGGGGAGGTCGTCATGCTTGCCTTCCAGGATCTCCTTGAATCCCCGGACCGTCTCGGCCACAGGGACGAATTTTCCCTCCGTGCCGGTGAACTGGGCAGCGACGTAGAAGGGCTGGGAGAGGAAACGCTGGATCTTCCGGGCCCGGCTGACGGTGATCTTGTCCTCTTCCGAGAGTTCATCCATGCCGAGAATGGCGATGATGTCCTGGAGGTCCTTGTATTTCTGCAGCGTCACCTGGACCTGACGGGCCACCTGGTAGTGTTCCTTGCCCAGGACGATCGGGTCGAGGATGCGGGAGGTCGAATCAAGGGGGTCCACTGCGGGGTAGATGCCAAGTTCCGCAATCGGTCGAGAGAGAACGACGGTTCCATCGAGGTGGGCAAAGGTCGTCGCCGGCGCCGGATCCGTCAGGTCGTCGGCGGGGACGTAGACGCACTGAACAGCCGTAATGGACCCCTTATTCGTCGAGGTGATCCGCTCCTGAAGCTCTCCGAGTTCGGTCGCCAGGGTCGGCTGATAACCGACGGCGGAGGGCATGCGGCCCAGGAGGGCCGAGACCTCGGAACCCGCCTGGGTGAAACGGAAGATATTGTCGATGAAGAGCAGCACGTCCTGCCCTTCCACATCGCGGAAATATTCGGCCTCGGCCAGTGCCGTGAGCGACACGCGGGCCCGGGCTCCGGGCGGCTCGGTCATCTGGCCGTAGATCAGGGCGGCCTGCTTGATGACCCCCGATTCCTTCATCTCCAGGTAGAGGTCGTTGCCTTCCCGGGTCCGCTCGCCGACGCCCGCAAAGACGGAGATGCCGCCGTGGTGCATGGCGATGTTGTGGATCATCTCCATCATGACGACGGTTTTTCCCACGCCGGCGCCGCCGAACATCCCCATCTTGCCGCCCCGGGGGAAGGGGACCAGGAGGTCGATGACCTTGACCCCCGTTTCCAGGACGTGGATCGACGTGTCCTGTTCGAGAAAACTGGGGGCTTCCCGGTGGATCGGCATGGTGTGCTTGGCATTCACGGGTCCGAGGCCGTCGACGGGGCGACCGACGACGTTGAGGATCCGGCCCAGGCATTCGGGCCCCACGGGCACGCTGATGGGCGCCCCCGTGTCCTTCGCCGTCATCCCGCGGACCAGACCGTCGGTGATGTCCATGGCGATGGCGCGGACGACGTTGTCGCCCAGATGCTGGGCGACCTCCACGATCAGGTTGTCCTCCTGGTCGTTGATGGTGGGATTGGTGATGGCGACGGCATTCATGATACTGGGGAGCTGTCCCTCTTCAAACGCCAAATCGACGACCGGCCCGATGACTTGCACAATCCTTCCGATGTTCATACCCGTCTCCTTATAAACGATCGAACGGACCCCCGGGTTCCATGCCGAGAGCCCCTCCCTGTTTTGGTTTTTATCCCTTCGCCAGCGCCTCGGTGCCACCTACGATATCCATCAATTCGGAGGTAATCGCCGATTGTCGGACTTTGTTGTATTTGAGCGTCAGGCTCTGGATCAGTTCCTCGCAATTGCGGGTGGCGTTGTCCATGGCCGCCATGCGGGCCCCGTTCTCGCCGGCGGAGGTCTCCACCAGCGCCCGGTAGATCAGGACATGGACATACATGGGGAGGAGCTTGTCGAGGAGCGCTTCCTCCGACGGCTCGTAGAGGTAGTCGAGCCGTTTGTCCGATTCGATTTCGTCCTCCCGTCCGATCGACGGAAGAGGGAAGAGCCGGACCACCGTGGGCCGATGGACGGCGACGTTGACGAACTCGTTGTAGAGCAGGTAGAGTTCGTCATACTCCGCAGCGACGAAGGGGGCGACCACATCCTCGGAAATCTTGACCGAGAGACCCATGTCGAATTTGCCGAAGACGTCGGTTCGTTCGTTGATGACCGTCGCCTTCTTCCGGAAATAGTCCCGCGCCTTGCGCCCGACGGGAATGAGGGAGATCTCTTTTCCCTGGCCCGTTTTTTCCTTCAGAAACCGTTCGGTGGTCTTGATGAGATTGTTGTTGAATCCTCCGCAGAGTCCCCGGTCCGAAGTCATGCAGATCACCCGAAGCCGTTTCGGCTCGCGGACTGCCAAAAGCGGATGGGATTTCGCGTCCACCCGCAGGGCGAGACTGCTTAAGACTTCCATGAACTTCAGCGCATAGGGGCGAAAGTTCTCCATGCGCACCTGGGCGGCCTTGAATTTCGAGGCCGCCACCATGTTCATCGCCCGGGTGATCTGACGGGTCTTCTGAACGGCGGTGATCTTGCGTTTAATATCCTTGAGTGCGGCCATTCACTAGTGCTCCTAACCGGCTGTTGAAAAACGCCCATCTGCTGCGTTGCGCTGCAACCTTCCCCCGCTTTCGCGGGGGCAGGCTTGCGGCGTACGAAAAGTACGCCTCATTCCTCATGTTTTGCACGCCTTGCATCTGTGCATTTTTGAACAGCCTCTTAAACGCGCCTTTTTCAAATGCTCCTTAAAGTATCAGTTCCTCTGGGTCATCGTCACTCGGCGACGTAAACGGAGTCGAACTCCGTCAAGACCTCGCGCAGCTTCTTGTCGAGCTCCGGACTGATCACCTGCTTTTCGTCGATTTCCTTCAGGATCTCGGGATATTTGCCTTCGACGAAGGAGAGCATCTGCGGCTCGTAGTTCTTCAGCTTGTCGACCGGGTACTTGTCCAGGAAGCCCCGGGTCCCGGCATAGAGGATGACCACCTCCTGAGCCAGCGACATGGGCGCGAACTGGGGTTGCTTGAGGATTTCGACGAGCCGGATTCCGCGGTCCAGCTGGGCCTGTGTCGCCTTGTCCAGATCGGAGCCGAACTGGGCGAAGGCCGCCAGCTCACGGTACTGGGCGAGGTCGAGTTTCAGGGTTCCGGCGACCTGCTTCATGGCCTTCACCTGGGCCGCCCCGCCGACGCGGGAGACCGAGAGCCCCACGTTGATGGCCGGCCGGATGCCGGAGAAGAAGAGCGACGGTTCCAGATAGACCTGGCCGTCGGTGATGGAGATCACGTTCGTCGGGATGTAGGCCGAGACGTCCCCCGCCTGGGTTTCGATGATCGGCAGGGCCGTCAGCGATCCGCTCCCCAACTCCGGGCTCACCCGGGCGGCCCGTTCCAGGAGCCGCGAGTGGTTGTAGAAGATGTCGCCCGGGTAGGCCTCCCGTCCCGGCGGCCGGCGGAGAAGCAGCGAAATCTGGCGGTAGGCCACGGCCTGCTTGGAAAGGTCGTCGTAGATGATCAGGGCGTCCTGGCCATTGTCCCTAAAATATTCGCCGATACTACAGCCGGCATAGGCGGCGATGTACTGTAGGGTCGCCGAGTCGCTCGCGCAGGCGGCCACGACGCAGGTGTAGGAAAGGGCGTCGTGCTTTTTCAAGTGTTCGACCAACTGGGAGACCGTGGATTTCTTCTGGCCGATGGCGACGTAGATGCATTTGACGCCGGTGTTCTTCTGGCGGATGATCGCATCGATGCCGATGGCGGTCTTGCCGATCTGCCGGTCGCCGATGATGAGCTCGCGCTGGCCGCGGCCGATGGGCGTCATGGCGTCGATCGCCTTCAAGCCCGTGTACATGGGCTGATTGACCGGCTGGCGGAAGACGACGCCGGGGGCGATCATTTCGATCCGGCGGAATTCCGTCGTTTCGATGGGGCCCTTGCCGTCGATCGGGGCGCCGGTCGCGTCGATGACCCGTCCGAGCACTCCCTCCCCGACGGGGATCTGGGCGATCTTTCCGGTCCGCTTGACGATGTCCCCTTCCTTGATATGGGTCACTTCGCCCAGGACCGCCACGCCGACGTTGTCGGTTTCGAGGTTCAGGACCATGCCGAGAATGCCGCCGGGGAATTCGAGCAATTCCATGGCCATGGCATTTTCCACGCCGTACACCCGGGCGATGCCGTCGCCGACGGAAAGGACCGTTCCCGTTTCACTGATATCCAGCTTCTTTTCGTATTCTTTGATCTGCCTGGAGATGATCTCGCTGATCTCTTCCGCCCTGATGGTTTCCATGCTCTATCTTTCCTCCCCCAAGAGATTCCTGATGTTGTTCAGTTGCGTCCTGATGCTGCCGTCGTACAGCGTGTCTCCGACCCTAACGACAATGCCTCCGAGCAGGGAAGAATCTTCCTGGACCGTCATCTCGACCTGTTTGCCGGTCATGCGCTCCAGTCCCGCCTGCAACCGGCCGGAAAGCTCGACCGTCAAAGGGAAAGCCGTCTGCACCGAGATCCTGATTTTTTGCAAGGTGAGATCCATCAGTTCCCGGTAGCAATCTTCAATGTCGGAGAGGATGCCGATGCGGCGCTTGTCGACCAGCAGTTTCAAAAAGTTGGCGGTCAGCGGCGAGATCCGGAGCTTCGCCAGGACCGACTCCACCACCGTCTTTTTCTCGGGCTGGTCGACGACCGGATTGGACAGAAACTCGCTCAGGTTTTCATTTTCTTTCAGGAGGGCAGAAAAGAGATTCAACTCGCGGTAGTATTCTTCGTACCGCTTTTCCTCGCCGGCGATTTCGAAGAAAGCCTGGGCGTAACGCTTTGCAATGTTGCTGCTGATCAATTTTTGGTCACCACCTTTTCGATGTAGTCTTTGACCATCGCTTCGTGATCCGCCGCCTGGATATGCTTTTTGAGGAGCGCTTCGGCCATCTCGGTGGAGAGACGGACCGCCTCGGTCCGGAGCTCTTGAGAGGCCTTGGCGAACTCTTGATCCATTCTCGCCTGGGTGTCTTCCTTGATCTTTTCTGCCGTCTTCCTGGCGTCTGCGATGATTCGCGCCTTTTCGGTCTGCCCCTGGGCTTCGATCATCCCGCCGATCTGATCGATTTCCCCGGTGGCCTTATCGAGCTTGGCGGCATACTCCTGAAACTTCTTTTCCGCCGCTTCGCGGGCGGTCACCGCCTCTTCCAGCGCTTTTTCGATCCCCTCGCGCCGGCCGGCAAAAAAAGCCTTGGCCTTTTTCGCCACCAGCCAGAAGAGGATCCCGATCAGCGCGGCAAAGTTGAACGACCGCCAGAGGAAGTCCAGCCAATTCGGCCCTTCTTTTGCTTCCGCTCCCCCGCCTCCCGAGGCGTAAGCGGCCGTAAGCCAGAAGAGGCCGAGCACCAGACAGGAGATCAGGCAGACTGAAACCCTGCCGCGACATGCAACGGTTCGGGCTGGCCGCTGTTCCTGGTGATCCGTTCCGGAACGGCCGGTTCCACGCAAATTCCTCATCGCAGAGCCCTCCCCAAGACTTTTTCCGCAATCTCCAGGGACAACTGCTGCGACTGGCCGGAGAGGATCTTTTTCGCCTCGGCGATCTCCCGGTCCATCCGGGCCTGGAATTGTTCCATCAGGGCCGGCACCTCTCCGCGGACGGCGGCGATGATGACCTTGGCCTCCTCGGCGCCCTGGCGGATGATCTCGTTCTTTCGCTCCACGGCGGCCGTCTTGGCCTGGAGAAGCTTTTCTTCATAGGCCGCCATCTTCTGCTCCACGGCTTCCTGAAGACGCTTGATCTCGGCTTCCGATGCTTCGAACTGTTTCTTTCGCTTGTCGATCATGCCGAGGACCGGCTTGTAAAGAAGGACATTCAGGACAAAGATGAGCACAAGGAAATTGACGATCTGTATTCCTAGTGAGTAATCAAGACTGACCACCGCCTGTCACCTCTCATGGTGTGTATCCAGCAATATCTACTTTTCGGAATTTTAGAAAAACAACGTACTCAACAGCCGCCTTTACCGGCACTGCCAGAGGGCACAATGCCTTTGGCAAACGCTTTTGGTCTAAGGGCGGCAGGGTAGCCATCTTTCCCGTTCCCGCGGATTAGGGAACCCTCTCGGGTTTGACGTCCGGATAACAAAATTCCAGTCAGGATCTGACCGCCGGTCATCCGTCGCACGTCCCCGTCTCTATCGTATTCGCCTGCGGCTGTCAAGGGAAAAGAACTACGCCGCCCGCTGTCTTGGCTGCCTTGTGAAGATGAAAAAAATGATGGAGTAAGGCAATCGAAAGCTGCTTTGCTCAGCGTTTCTCTCCTGAGGCCAGTTCCAGAGGCAGCGGATGCACCTCGGCTTCGTTGCGGGTCATATGACAGGATCCTTCGAAGAAGGCCCCCTCCTCGATGGAAAAGATGGGGGCATTCACGTTGCCGAGCAGCTTGCCGGTCGAGTAGATTTTGAGGAGTTTCTTGACGTCGATCTGGCCCCGCATTTCGCCGCTGACCAGGACGCTGTCCACATGGATGTCCGCCTCGACTCCGGCCCCTTCGCCGATGACCAGGGTTCCGGTGCCGAAGATATCGCCTTTGAAATCGCCGTCGATCCGGACCGAGCCGTTGAACATCAGCTTTCCCGTGAATTCAGCGCCTTTTCCCAGAAAAGCCCTGACCTCTTCCTCTTCTTTTCTCTTGAGTCCCATCATCTACGCCTCCTTGGATGGCTGTTATTATTACTGAAGCAAGAATCTTCTCACGCTGATGTTCATCAGCAGGCCGATGGCCGTCATCAGGACGACCATCGACGAACCCCCGTAGCTGAGAAAAGGCAGGGGGATGCCGACCACGGGGAGGATGCCCAGGACCATGCCGATATTGATGAAGACCTCCCAGAAGATCAGCATGGTGATTCCGAAGGCGACCAGTGCCCCGAGATAGTCCTTGGAATGGATGACGATCTTCATTCCCCAGAGGACCAGGGACAGGAAGATGGTCATCAGGATCATTCCTCCTAAAAACCCCCATTCTTCCGCGAAGACGGAAAAAACAAAATCGGTCTGCTGTTCCGGAAGAAACTTGAGCTGGGTCTGGGAGCCCTGGAGAAACCCCTTTCCGAAGAGCCCTCCCGAGCCAACGGCGATCATCGATTGGATGATGTGGTAGCCGGAACCGAGGGGGTCACGCTCGGGGCTGAAGAAGGTGAGGATCCTCCCTTTCTGGTAATCTTTCAGGAAAAACCAGCCGATGGGCGCTACGACGATGCTGCTGGCCGCGGCGGCCAGAAAAGCCCGCCAGTCCAGGCCGACGAAAAAGACCAGGGATAGAAAAATAATGAGCAGAATCAGTCCTGTCCCAAGATCAGGCTGCTTCAGGATGAGGACGAAGGGGACAATGACGAGCAAAAAGGGGGTAAAGAGTTCCGAAAGACGGTAGTCTCTGCCCATCCGGTGGCGATCGAAGTACTTGGCCAAGGCCAGGATCAGGGTCAACTTGACCAGTTCCGAGGGCTGAAAGGTGAAACCGCCCAGGGCGATCCACCGCTGGGAGCCCCGCGTGGCATAGCCGGTGGTGAAGACGACGAGCAACAGCAGGAGGGAAACGCCATAGATCACATAGCCGTGCCGGACAATGAAGCGATAATCGAGAAAAAAAGCGACGGACATTCCCACCATGCCGATCAAAATCCACTGCAACTGTTTGATATAAAAAGGCGTTTGATTTGGTTCCGTGAGGCTGAACCCGGCGCTGTAGACATTGATCAATCCGATGCCGTTGAGCAGCAGGACCATGATGAACAGGGTCCAGTCAAAATTGAGGATAAGACGGCGATCCAGTTTCAGCATGGTTTACCTTTTTTCTCCTTCTGCGACTTGGCTGACCTTCGCTCCTGATTGCAGCGCTTTTTTCTTGGCGAAGTAGGCGTCGATGAACTTTCTGGCCACCGGTCCGGCGGCGGAGCCCCCGTGACCGGCGTTTTCCAGGATGACCGCCACGGCGATTTCCGGATTTCCCAGGGGCGCAAAACAGGCAAAGAGAGCGTGGTCCCGGAAGTTGGCCGCGACGCGCTTTGCCTTTCTGGCCTTGGCATCCTGAGGCAGCCCGATGACCTGGGCGGTGCCCGTTTTCCCGGCGACGTCCACCTCCGGTCTCCGCAAAGACCCGCCGGTCCCGCCGCTCTCGTTCACCACCCCCCAGAGGGCCTGGTTGATGATCTGGATGTTCTGCGGCCGGACGGGCAGAGCACCCATCTTCTCCGGCTCGAACACCTTTATGACATGTCTATCGGGAGATTCAAGCTGTTTTACGAGTCGCGGCCGGTAGAGGGTGCCGCCGTTTCCCAGCGTGGCATACACGTTTGCCAGTTGGATCGGCGTGACAAGGTTGAATCCCTGGCCGATGGAGATGGAAATGGTTTCGCCTAACTGCCAGGGTTCCTTGAAACGGTTCAGTTTCCATTGCTTCGTAGGGATCAGGCCGCCCTTCTCCCGGGTCAGGTCGACGCCCAGGGGGGCGCCCAGGCCGAAGGCGCGGGCATAGGCGGCGATCTTGTCGACGCCCAGCAGCTTTCCCAGATTGTAGAAATAGACGTCGCAGGATTCCACGAGCGCCCGGTGCAGATTGACCTGGCCGTGCCCCTTCTCCTGCCAACAGCGAAACTTCCGATTGCCCATGTCGAAGCTGCCGTTGCAGAAGAAGGTCGTTTCCGGCGTAATCAGTCCTTCTTCCAGAGCGGCGGCGGCGACGATCGGTTTGTAGGTGGACCCGGGGGGGTATTGTCCGGAAATCGCCCGGTTTTCCATGGGATGGCGGGGGTCGTTGGCCAGCTTTACCCAGTCTTCATCGGAGATGCCCCCATTGAACAGGTTCGGGTCGAAGGAAGGCGAACTGACCAGGGCGATGACTGCGCCGTTGCGGGGATCCAGGGCGGCCAGCGCGCCGGGTCGGTCGCCGAGCGCGTTCCAGGCCGCCTCCTGGAGTTCCGAATCGATGGTCAGAACGACATTGTCTCCCGGCAGCGATGGTTTTCTGCCCAGGGAGCGGACCGCTTTTCCGGCGACGTTGACTTCCACCTGCTCGGCGCCGCTTTGTCCCCGCAGATGGGCGTCGAGAAATTTCTCGATGCCGAACTTGCCGGTGATGTCACCCGACGTGAGGATTCCCTCCGTTCCCTTGTCTAATTCCTCCCGGGTGACTTCGCCGGTGAAACCGATGATCTGGGCGGTCATCGTTCCGTTGAGATACTGCCGTACCGGAGTGACTTCCACCGTCACGCCGGGGAGCTCCAGAGCGTGGGTTTCCACCACGGCCAACTTTTCCATCGTGATGTTCTTCTCGAGGATGACCGGTACAAAGGGCTTGACCCGCCCGGTGAAAGAGTTGAGCGTCGCAACCGTTAAGGACCGCTCTTCATAGAGGGCCTTGATCTTGTCGAGGATCCGGTAGATGTCCTTCGTCCGGTTGGGAACGAAAACAAGATCGAAGGAGGCTTGGTTTTCCACCATGACCCTTCTTTCGGCATCCATGACCAGACCGCGCATCGGCTTGATCTTGCGCAGCCGGACGCTGTTGTTCTCGGAACGCTGACGCAGTTCGCTGCCCTTGATGACTTGCAGATACCAGAGCCTCAGCACCACCAACGACAACGCGACGATGACGATGATGAACAGCACCCTGAATTTATCTTTGAACTGACCCGGCTCATAACCGTCGAGCCGGTCGTGTATCTTCTGCATGCAGAAAAACCTCAAATCGGTGAAAAAGACCGAAGCACAGAGGGCTCAGGAGGCCCACTACAATGGCCTGGGGGATGAAGATCTTGGGAATCGCATAGAGGATGTCGGCGCCGAAGAAGATGCGGTAGAGCAAAACGATCAGCAGGCCCTCCAAAAGGGCGCAGCATCCGGTGAAGATGGCGATGAGCGAGGGCTTTTCCGCATAGATCTTTCCCGAGGCGATCATGGCGAGAACGAAGATAAGGAGGTATAGGAAAATATAGAGACCGAAAATGGTGCTGATTAGGCAATCGAGAAAAAAACCCAGGAAGAGGGCCAGGATGCCTCCCCGAAAGGCGTCGAGATGAAAGCCCGCATAGATCACGACGATGAGCGAAACCTCCATGGCGACCAGCCCGAAGGAGAACAGGTTCAGGATCGTGATCTGGACGATGACCAAAAGCAGCAGCGCGAAGGGGGCCAGAAGATAGTAAATCATGGTTTCTTCCCCCCATTCGGGGTCGGCAGGAAAGACATGATCGGAATCAGGACCTCTTCCAGCTTGCCGAAGTCGACGGCCGGCGCCACGTCGATCTTCTGAAAGAGACCTCCCTCCTTGCGGGAAACGCCGGTTACGACGCCCAAGCGCAATCCCTTGGGAAATACCCCCGCGAGACCCGAGGAAAGCACCACATCGCCGGTCTGCACCTCTTCGGCCCGGGAGATGTACTTCAGCGTGCACCCCGCCGAACCGGCGCCCTGGAGAATCCCCTGGGTGCGGCTCCGCTGGATCAGGGCGTCGATGTTGCTGTTCTCGTCGTTCATCAAAAGGACGCGCGAAGCCTGCCAGGAAGTCTCGATGATCCGTCCCACCACCCCCTGGTGGGACAGCACGGGAAGTCCCACCCTGAGTCCGGCGGCGGTTCCCTTGTCGATGAGGATCGTCTTGAACACGGACGCGCGATGGCTGTCGACCACCCGCGCCGTCACGGCCTTGCGTTGAAAGGCTTCCTTCATGTCGAGAAGGGTCCGGAGGCGTTCGCCCTCCAGGGCGTCTTCCCGGTAGCGGTTGAGCTGTTCGTTCAGGACGGCATTTTCCTTCAGCAACCGGCGATTTTCATCTTCCAGGCCGACGAGGAAGAGGTAGCGCTTCCAGACATCGTGCAGATTGTTCAGCGAGACATTAATTGCCCCTTCCACCGGAGCCGCCGCTTCCAGAACCAGCTTGCGCAGCAGGCCCGTTTCGGAAATCCTGGTTGCGCTGTAGGAAAGGACGGCCAGGGCGATGAGCAAGAGCAGGGCCGCCACAACGAGGGAATGGTATTTCCTAGGGATCAGCATGCTTCAGCCAAAAATTCCGAGTCGCGCGCCGCCGGAGGGCTGTTTCTTTGTTCCCACGCCTTCTTCCGAAAGGAAGGGGTTGGCGTCGGCTCTACCGGCGCCGACGCCAACCCGCAGGCGGAAACACAGTCCCTGATTCGGGGCAGGATGAACGGCAAAAGGGAGCAGATGCACGACGAAGCGGCATCTTCTGACCTTTAGACCTGGAAGGTCACTTCCTTCAAAACATCCAACTGGTCCAGCGCAATGCCGGCCCCCCGGGCGACGGTGGAGAGGGGGTCATCCGCGATGGTCGTGGGCAGGCCCGTTTCTTCGCGGATCAACAGGTCGATGTTCCGTAAAAGGGCCCCGCCGCCGGTGAGGACGATTCCCCGGTCGACGATGTCGCCGGCCAACTCGGGGGGGGCGTTTTCCAAGGCGTCCTTGATGGCATCCACGATCAGGCTGATCGGCTCCGTAATCGCCTCCCGGATTTCCCCGGAATTGATCTCCACGATCTTGGGGAGACCGGAGATCAGATCCCGGCCCTTGACTTCCATGGTGCGCACCTCTTGGCTGGGGTCCGGGAAGGCGTTGCCGATCGTCGTCTTGATGATCTCTCCCGACCGCTCTCCGATCAGGAGGTTGTACTTGCGTTTCAGGTACTGAACGATTTCTTCGTCGATCTTGTCCCCGGCGACCCGGACGGACTTCGAGTAGACAATGCCGGCGAGCGAGATGACGGCCACTTCCGTCGTTCCCCCGCCGATATCCACGACCATCGAGCTGATCGGCTCGGTAATCGGCAGGCCCGCTCCGATCGCCGCCGCCATCGGCTCCTCGATCAGGTAGATCTCCCGCGCCCCCGCCGATTCAACCGTTTCCCGGACCGCCCGTCGTTCCACCTGGGTGATGCCCGAGGGAATCGAGACGATGATCCGCGGCCGCACCAGGGCGCGGCGGTTATGGACACTGAGGATGAAGTGTCTGAGCATCGCTTCCGTGATGTCGAAATCGGCGATCACGCCGTCCCGCATGGGACGGATGGCGACGATGTTTCCCGGCGTCCGTCCGAGCATCTTCTTGGCCTCGGCGCCGACGGCGAGGACCTTCTTCTGTCCCTTGGAATCCATATGGACGGCCACAACGGAAGGTTCGTTGAGGACGATTCCCTTTCCTCGGACATAGACGAGGGTGTTGGCCGTTCCCAGATCGATGGCCAGGTCGTTGGAAAATTTTCCTAAGATGAAGTCAAAAAGCAAGGTCGTTTCCTCCTGATGATCGGGTGATTTGCATTCACAATCGAAAGGATACTTTCAATAGTGGAGATCCCTATACCGTATTTTACCACCCTTATCAATGCATTTTTCCAAAAAACCATTGCATTTTAGGGGTGACTATATTACTAACCCGAGGTCATAAATCACACTCACCTACGGGGGAAGATGAAATGCTCGACCTCATGAGAAGGCACGCCAGAAACTGGCTCATGAAAATTATCCTGGGGATCATCATCGTCGTTTTTGTCTTCTATTTCGGTTCAATGGGAGGAAAACAACGGGCCGAGCGAATTGCCGTGATCGACGGCAAACCCATCGTCTATGCCGATTTTCAGCGTGAATACGAACGGATGATGGAGATGACCCGCCAGCGTTTCGGCCGGGAACTGCCGGATGAGATGCTCAAGGCCATGAACCTCAAGCAACAGGCCCTCGATTCGCTGATCAATCAGGCCGTGATTCTCACGAAGGCCGAACAGATGAACGTCCGCGTCACCGATGAGGATGTGAGGGCGGCGATCCTCGCCTATCCCGGTTTTCAGCGGAACGGTATTTTCGATCAGCGCCTCTATGAACAGACCCTGCGGTCGATCAAGATGGTGCCTGACGAGTTCGAGGAAAACCAGCGCAAGATGATGATCGCGCTGAGGGTCGAGGATCTGATCCAGGATGCGGTGCAGGTCTCCGATCGGGAGGCCTACGACATCTACCGGATGCAAAGCGAAAAAATCAATGTGGATTTCCTCCAGATTTCTCCGCAGACCCTGGAGGCCGGGATCAAACCGGCGGCAGGCGAACTGGAGGCCTTCTTAAAGGCCCATGAGGCCCAATTCCGCATTCCCGAGCAGGTGCAGCTGAAGGTCCTGGCGTTCCTGGGACAGGATTATGCGGCCAAGGCCAAGGTTTCCGATGCCGACGTGGCCGATTACTACGAGCGCCACAAGGAGCGGTGGACGAAGGACCAGAAGGTACAGCCGCTGTCCGAAGTCAGGACGGCGATCGCTGCGGAATTGGCCGCGGCAGGCGGGATGTATGCGGCGGCCGATGAGGCCAAGAAGGCCCACGACACGATTTATCAGAATGAAAATTTCGACGCCTATGCCGCCCAGAACAGGCTGGCGGTCCGGGCCACCGGCCTCTTCCCGCTGGGCGCTCCGCCGCCGGAATTCAGGGCGATTCCGGATTTCGCCAAGATCGTTTCGGGTCTACAGAAAAACGAGATCAGCCGGGTTCTGCAAGGGGAGCGGGGATACTACCTCATCTCCCTGGTCGATAAAAAGGCTCCCTATCTGCCCGGTCTCAAGGATGTCGAGGCGGAGGTGACCAAGGGCTACCGCGAGACCGAGGCCAAACGGCTGGCGAAGCAGGAGGCCGATGCTCTCCTCGCCCGACTGAAGAAAGGGGAAAGCCTGGAGTCCCTTGCCAAGGGAAAGGGGCTGAAGGTCGTCGAAACGGGACTTTTCCAGCCCGGCATGCCCGTACCCAAGCTGGGCGCTGCGGAGGAGTTGACCGAGGCGCTCTTCCAGATCTCGGAGAAAAAGCCCTATCCGGAGCAGCCCACTTTGGTGGGCGGGAGTTACGTCATCGTCCGCTTCAAGGGACGGGGTCCGCTGGATGATGCCAAATTCGCCGCCCAGAAAGACGCGATCGCCAAATATCTGGAGCAGCAGAAACGGAGCGTCGCCGTCCAGTCCTGGATCGAAGGGAGCAAGGCGGCCCTGATCAAGGAAGGCCGGTTGAAGTATACCCGGGACTTCAAGGATCTGTAGGCACTCGTTCGCAAGTCAGCGATTCATAAAAGGGGTTGAACGCCGCCGGCATTCAACCCCTTTTTCTTCTCATGTCCGGGAGGTGAGCGAGGCGCCCAGCCGCAGGAGCAGGTTGCCGGAAACGGCCCGGCGATAGGCGGCCGTTGCCCGGAGGTCCTCGATGGGCGAGACGGATTGCCGGGCCAGGGCAGCGGCCTCTGTCCACAGGCCGGGAGCGGACTGCCGTCCGGTCAGCAGCGCTTCTACCAGGGGCGCGGTAACGACCGTCTCGCCGACGCTTCCCCAGGCCAGACGCACCGCCTCGATCTTGCCTGCCTCGGAAATCCGGACCAGGGCCGACAAACTGGCAACGGAGCAGGCCAGGGCCTTGCGCTGTCCGATCTTTTCGAAATGCTGCACATTGAAGGCAGCAGGTTTTCTTACCCGGACCTCGGTCAGGATCTCCCCTTCGGAGAGTCGCGTTTTTCCCGGTCCGGTGATGAACTCCTTGATCGGTAGCCGCCGTTCACCCTTTGACGACCGCAGCACCAGTTCTGCGTCCAGAACGTAGAGCGGCGGCAACGCGTCGCCGGCGGGCGAGGCGGTGCAGAGGTTCCCGCCGAGGGTTCCCATGTGGCGGATCTGCGGCGAGCCGAGGGTCCGGAGGGCTCGGGCCAGGACGGGGAGGGTTTCCCCGATCCGCGCCTCGGCCAGGAGGCGGCCGTGGGTGGCGCCGGCGCCGATCCACAGAAACTCTCCTTCCTCACGAATCGCCTGCAATTCGGCGATCCTTTCCAGGCCGATAAGGGCCGGGACGGTCCTGCGGCCCGCCCGCAGGAGGACGAAAAGGTCCGTACCGCCGGCAAAAACGGCCGCTCCGGGTTCCTTATCCAGGCAGGACCAGAGTTCAGCAAGCGATTCGGGCAGGAAAACGCTTCTCCCGGCCGTTGCTCCGCCTTTGGGCTGACCGGACCGGGCCGCGGTCCGGAGTCCTGGGAGGGCTCTCGCCGGGTCGCCTTCCCCTGCCGATCTTTCGGGAAGGAGTATGCCCTGCCTACCGCTGCTTCCGGGAGCCGGCTTCCCGGGGGTAGGAGCGGCGTCCTGATGCAGCAGGGGTGCCGCCGCTTCCACGGCATCGACAATCTTCTGATATCCCGTGCAGCGGCAGAGGTTCCCGCTTAGCCCTTCCCGGATTTCCTCACGGGTGGGGGCCGGCTTTTCCGTGAGGAGAGCCGCTGCCGACAGGATCATCCCCGGCGTGCAAAAGCCGCACTGGACGGCGCCGCATTCGACGAAGGCCTTCTGGAGGGGATGGAGGTCTTGGCCGTCCGCCAGTCCTTCGATGGTCGTGACCTGCCTTCCCTCCAGCTGCGCGGCGACCATCAGGCAGGCCAGGCGGCTCTCGCCGTCCACAAGGATCGTGCAGGCGCCGCATTCGCCGCTGCCGCAGCCCTCCTTCGTCCCCGTGCACTGTAGGCCCTCGCGCAGGAGATCGACGACGCGCCGGTCCGGGTCCGTTTCGACCGCCTGGGGGCGGCCGTTAAGGATGAAGCGGATCTCCATCAAGCTTCTCCCTTCCCGTCCAGGGGCCCTTTTCGGTCCTCCAGGGCGGACAAGATCCGCTCGGCGGTGAGCGGCGCCTGCGTAAGGTCCAGACCGCAGGCGTCGGCCAGGGCATTGGCAATGGCCGGCAGGGGACCGTCGATCCCCACCTCGCCGACCCCTTTCATCCCGTAAGGTCCCGTGGGCTCGCAGTCCTCGACGGCAAGGGAGATCATCTCCGGGATGTCCGGCGCCCCGGGGATGATGTAGGTGGAAAAATCCGGCGTCGCGATCCGCCCCTCGGCGAGTGTCACCTCCTCGCAGAGGGCATAGCCGATCCCCTGGGCGATCGCGCCCTGGACCTGCTGCTCGAATCCCTGGGGGTTCAGGACCCGTCCCGCCTCGGTCGCCGCCAGATAGGAATGAACCTCGATCCCTCCGGTCAGTTCGTCCACCTCCAGGCAGGCCAAGTGGGCGGCATGGGCGTAAAGGAGATGGGGGAAGCCGATGGCGAAGGCCTTGCCCGTCTCCAGTTTTTCCTTTACGACGGGCATGAGGTACTGGCTGATGCAGATCCGCTCCGGCTCCGTCATGGTGGACGCCAGGGCGGCGATGGGGACTTCCCGTCCCGAGGCCCGATGGCGGACCCGGCCGGGGCACAACTCCAGGTCCTCCAGGGTATCGACGAGGAGCATCAGGGCGGCCCGGCCCACCATCCGCCGCCGGAGTTCCCCGGCGGCCCGGATCAGGGCATTCCCGTAGGTGTAGGTCGTCCGGCCGGCCGAAGCGGAGCCCGAGGGGAGGGTCCGGTCCGTGTCCGGCTGGATGAGTTCGAAGGCCGTCGCCTCCTGTTGCAGAATGTCGCCGGCGATCTGGAGGAAGGCGGTGGCGTTTCCCTGTCCCATGTCGGAAACCCCGCAATAGAGGCGGATCCGTCCTTCCTTTGTCACCTCGATCTTGGCGATTGCCGAGTCGGGCAGCCCCCGGCCGTAGCCCATGGCGTTGAAGACGGCGGCGACGCCGACGCCCCGCTTCTTGAAGGGACCCGCGGCGGCGATCCATTTTCCCCTTTCGCGCCAGAGGGGGTGTTTTCCCAGGGATTCAAGGCAGGCGGCGATCCCTGTGGATTGGGTCAGCGTGACGCCGGCGCCGTTTTTGTCTCCCCGGCAAAGGGCGTTCTGCATCCGCAACTCCAGCGGGTTTCGTCCCAGTTTTTTCGCCAGGAGGTCGATCATCCGTTCGCAGGCAAAACTCACCTGCGCCACGCCGAAGCCGCGCATGGCCCCGGCGATGGGGTGGTTCGTGTAGAGGCACCAGCCTTCGATGAGGGTATGGGGAACCCGATAGGGACCTGCGGCGTGTTCCATCCCCAGGGCCATCACTTCTCCGCCCAGGTGGGCGTAAGCCCCGGTGTCGTAGTAGAGGCGGCAGTGGAGGGCGAGGAGCGTTCCGTCGGCGTCGGCGCCGAGGCGGTAATGCATCCGGGCGGCGTGGCGTTTGTAACCGGCCAGGAGGTTCTCTTCGCGGTCCCACCACATCTTGACCGGCCGGCCTTTGGCGTGCAGGGCCGCCAGTGCCAGAAAACACTGGACCGTGGCGCCGTCCTTGCCTCCGAAGGCCCCGCCCGGATAGGGGCCGATGATCCGCAGCCGGTCGAAGGGAATGCCGAGGGCATGGGAAATCTCGAACTTGTCGCGGAAGGGGGCCTGGGTGGAGACGGTGAGGGTGATCTTTCCATCGGGTCCCTGCTGCGCGATGCCGTTTTCCGTCTCCAGAAAGGCATGGGCGACGACGGGGACCTGGAAGGTCTCTTCGATGACGATCGGACAGGCCGCCAGCGCCTCTACGGCCTCTCCGGTCCGGATCTCTGCCTGAAGGAGGCAATTGCCGCCCGGGTGTTCTTCGTGAACCAGAGGCGCTCCGGGGGCGAGGGCGGCATCGATCCCGAACACCCCGGGCAGGGGATCGATCGCAAGCTCGATCAGCTCCAGGGCCCGCTTCAGGATCGTCCGGTCGGCGGCGAGCACCAGGGCGACGGCGTCGCCGCTGTGGCGGACCTTGTCGGTGCAGAGCACCGGCTGGTCCTTATGGACGATTCCCTGCCGGTTCGTTCCCGGGACGTCGCGGCCGGTGAGGACTGCAACGACGCCCGGGAGGGCCCGGGCCAAAGAGGTGTCTACGGTGCGGATGCGGCCGTGGGGAACCCCTGCCCGCCGGACGCCGGCCCAGAGGAGGTCTGCTCCGTAATGGTCGGCGGCGTATTTTTCCGCGCCCGTCACCTTGGCCGGTCCGTCGGCCCGGGGGACCGGCCGACCGATCCCGGGGATTTTTCCTGGCGGTGTCCGGCGGCATTCGTCGTTGTAAGGGGAACGTTCCATGAGCACTTTCTTGGCGCGATGGGAATGACTGGATAGACCTTTTTCTACTTCCGGAACGGCTGGACTATAACACACCGGGTGGCCGCTTTCAACGGCAAACGAGCCCTCCGCTCGTTGTCCTGACCCATCGTCCTTGCCGGCGCCGAGCGACTGGGTGTCGGGAAGGGCTTGGCCGTGAGATGTCTGCCAGTAAAGCCCGGCTGAAGGGCGGCCGCTGGCAGGACAAGTGAGGCTTCCCGCCCCCAGAGCGGGGCTTGCGGGTGGCGCTCCCGGTCAATAGTGATCGGGGCTTTCCCCCTCCGGGCGAGTCTCCAGCCAGTCGATCCCCGCGTGCTGAAATATTCTTGACACGCTGGCGGCCTTTCCCTATCTTCAACTTCAGCTAAAACATTATCGATCATTCCCTCATGGCTTCGAGGCTTCCGCCATGAGGGGCGGCGGTGCGCTGGCGGGCATCGTTCTTGAAGGGAAGGGAGGCTTTTTCGGACGGATAGGAGGAGTGTTCCATGCAGTTGCCGCGGCGTGCCTTGAGATTTTTCCCGGTCTTCTTGCTGTTGCTCTGGGCGGCCGGCTGCGCCGGTCATGTGACTACGGCCGCGTCGCCGGTACCGGTTCCTGTGACGGTTCTTTTTTTCAACGACCTGCACGGCTATCTACAGCCCTTTGAAATCAAGAGCGGAGAGAAGCCGCAGGAAGTGGGCGGCATTGCCCGTCTG
>JAKAFS010000188.1 GCA_021817825.1 Deltaproteobacteria bacterium
CCACCCGCGCAGCAAACTCCCGGCCGAAGGTAGTCGCCCCGATCAGGATCACTTCGGGTTTTTCCCGCTTCGCCAACCGCTCCATCAGCAGCACGTAGGTCTCCATGCTGTAAGCGGCCAGTTGCGGATGGTCGGTCAGGTAGACCTTATCCGCCCCGTGGGCGATGTACTCTCCCACAACCCCGCAAAAGGTGGGATTCTGGGAAAGTGCATCGTCCACCCACTCGTCCGTCCAGTAACCGAAGGCGACGGCGCACACCTCTCCGTCGATCTTCTTCGCCAGATCGCGCGCCCGTGAGAGGAGCTGCAGGGTCACGCGATTCTGAAAGTAATTCCGGTAATCCCCGAAAACCCAGATGGCCCGTTTTTTCATGGTCATAATGATTTCTTTTTGTCCGCTTTGAGATCCTTGCCGATGGCGCCGCCGATCTTGTCGTCAAACCGCTCGAAGAGTTGCTCGACGATCCGCTTAGGCGTCCCGGTCAGGACGATGTTTTTCTTCCCCGCCGTCGGCGAGGTGACGCTGAGGATCTTTGTGGCGGATGCTTTCACGCCTGACATTTCCTGATCGAGACCGAGCGCCCCCGCATCAAGGGTCTCGATCTCCGCCCGGGAGAACGCCGCCTGCAGACCGCCCAGCGGCACATAGCGCGGGGCATAGACGCCGGTCGTCACGGTCACCAGGGCGGGAAGATCCATCTCCAGGGTTTCAAGAAAGTTGTCGGCGAGGCGTTGCACCCGGACGGTGCGCCCGGAAACAGCGATCTCATCGACATAAGCGACACCGGGCACATCCAGCTCTTCGGCCAGCTGGGGCCCGACCTGGGCGGTCTCGCTGTCGCTCGTCGAGAAACCGCACAGGATCAGATCGAATCCGGCACAGGCCTTCTCGATCGCACGGGCTAGTGTATAGGAGGTCACGAAAGTGTCCGCCCCGGCCATCCGCCGGTCCGTGAGCAGGATCCCGCGATCCGCACCGAGGGCGATCACTTCCCGGAGGACCTCCTCGGCCATCGGCGGGCCCATGGTGATTGCGGTGATTTCCCCTCCTTCGGCCTCCCTGATCCGCAGGGCCGCTTCCAGCGCCGAGCGGCAGGCCGGATTCATCATCCCCTCGGCCAGGTCCCGCTTGAGGGTCCCCGTCGCCGGATCCCAGGGAAGTTCGGAGACCATCGGCACCTGTTTGATGCAAACGACCATCTTCATCATCGGCACTTACGTCCTCTGGGCGAGCACCGCGCGCGCAATGACCATGCGCTGGACTTCACTCGTCCCCTCATAGATTTCCGTGACCTTCGCGTCCCGGAAGTAGCGTTCCACATCGTATTCCTTGCTGTAACCGTACCCTCCGTGGATCTGGACGGCCAGGTTCGTCACACGGGTCGCCACCTCGCTGCAATAGAGCTTGGCCATCGCGGCCTCGGCGCTGAAAGGCCTTCCCGCGTCCTTCAGTGCGCAGGCCCGGTAAAGGAGAAGCCGCGCCGCGTCGATCTGGGTCGCCATATCGGCGAGGTAATTCTGGATCGTCTGGAACGACGAGATCGGTTTGCGAAATTGCTGACGTTCCTTGGAATAACGGACCGAATCCTCGAAAGCAGCCTGGGCGAGTCCCAGGGCCTGGGCGGCGATGCCTAGGCGGCCCGTATCGAGGGTCACAAGACCGATCTTTAGCCCGTCGCCGGGGCGACCGAGGAGGTTGGTCTCCGGAATGCGGCACTCCTCGAGGAAGAGAGAGGAGACAGGGTTCGCCCGCATTCCGCAGAGATCCTCGATCTCCCCGATGATAAATCCGGGGGTATCCCGTTCCACGATGAAAACCCCGGCGCTTCGCTGGGGATTCTGGGGATCGGTGATCGCAAAGATGACCGATGTTCCGCAGATGCCGCCGTTGGTCACGAAGATCTTTGTGCCGTTGATGACATAGTCTTTGCCGTCCCGGACAGCGATTGTTTCTACACCGCCTGCGTCGGAGCCTGCGTTGGCCTCGGTCAGGCAGAAGGCGCCGATCCGCTCGCCGCTGGTCATCGCCGGGAGGAACCGGCGTTTCTGCTCCTCCGTTCCGAACCGCTCGATGGGATAGATCCCCACGCTGTTGTGGACGGTGAGGCACAGGCCGATCGCGGCGCTGACACGGGAGATCTCCTCGATGGTGATCACGTAGCTGATCGAGTCCATCTCCGCTCCTCCATAGGCCTTCGCTGCCTGGAGGCCGAAAAAATGAAGAGGCCGCATCTTCTCGACGATCTCAAAGGGAAAACGGGCGTCCCGGTCGATATCATGGGCGATCGGACCCAGCTCGGCCTCGGCAAACATGCGCACCGCCTTGCGGACCACTTTATGCTTCATGCAGGGATTGAAATCCACTTCCTTACTCCGAACTTCCTGTCTCCCGGCAGGCTGACGGGAACGGGGTGGAAACACACCACCAAAACCAAGGAAAATCCATATTACGGCGGCCTTCTATGGGTTAGTTGCGTCGCCATTCTCGCTCTGCAGACGACCCTCGCACAGGTAATATTTTCCCCCCTCCAGCATCCGGACCACATCGTGCTTGACGAGCTGTTCCATCACCCGGGGCCGGTAGTCCTTCAAGCCGACGCGAAAGATCCGGCTCTTGCAGTAGGGAAGCTCCACCGCCGATTCCGGGGTGAACGCCCTTTTGTCTTTCAGATCCTTGATAATGAACTCGCCGGCTTTTTTCATCTGCCATCCGGCGATGCGGCGGGCAATGAGAAAGGCCCCGATGGTGAGGAGGAGCATGAAGAAGATTTTGGCGGTTTCGGACATGGTGCAATTTCCCGTTCTTTTACCTGTTAAATTTGCATGATCCGCTTTGCGATACCTAATTATTCATTCACCCCTGATAGCGAAAAAGGTACCTGTTGATTACTAAATCCCTCAGCGAATGTCAACCCGAACGGCCTACCCCTTGCCTTATCCGTAATAAAAAGACAGACGCTGC
>JAKAFS010000189.1 GCA_021817825.1 Deltaproteobacteria bacterium
AACATGGCCCTGGGAAAGCAGGTGGGGCTCCGGACCAAGAGGCGGATCCTTTTCTACAACGGCGAAATCGAATGCCGGCTCCTGGAGTACGAACTCTACGAGGGGACCCGGCGAAAGGATACCAACCTTGACAGAGAATAAGGCAATCAACGGCGTCATCCGGACAGATGCTGCCAACCCCATCGGCGTGTTCGATTCCGGCGTCGGCGGTCTGACCGTCGTCCGCGCCCTGATGGAGCGACTTCCCTTTGAAGAGATCCTCTATTTCGGCGACACGGCCCGCGTCCCCTACGGGATCAAATCGGCGGAGACGATCACCGGCTATGCCTGTCAGATCACGGAATTTCTCCTGCGCCGGAGCGTGAAGCTCCTCATCATCGCCTGCAACACGATGGCCGCCGTCGCTTATCAGGCCGTGGCGAACCTCTCGCCGGTCCCGGTTCTGGACGTCATCGCAGCCGGGGCGCGCGCGGCCGCCGGCGCCACACGGACAAAGGCGATCGGCGTGATCGGCACTCCGGCCACGATCAGCAGCAATGCTTACGCCCGGGCGATCCACGCCCATGACGATCAGATCAGGATCTTCTCCCAGGCCTGCCCGCTCTTGGTCCCGCTCGTCGAAGAGGGGTGGTTCGATCATCCGGTCACCCGGCTGACCGCCGCCGAGTACCTCAAGCCCGTTCTCGCAGAACGGATCGATACGCTCGTCCTGGGCTGCACCCATTATCCCCTGCTCAAGCCGCTCCTCCAGGAAGAAGCGGGACCGGAGATCCGGCTCATCGATTCCGCCGAGGCGATGGCCGCAATTGCAGAGGATCTCCTCGCTGAAACCGGTCTGGGAAATCCCCGGCGGACGGCACCCGACCACCGCTTTTTCGTCACGGATGTCCCCCACCGTTTTCAGACGATCGGCGAACAGATCCTCGGGCGGTCCCTCTCCCGCGTGGAAATCGTCAAGTGGTGAAATCCATGCCCGGATTATTCACTTGCTTTTTCAGGCATCGGATGTTATGGGTGCGCCCGTTTCGCCCTAAAGGGCGCAGACAAAACCAGGAAAGGAAAACGGCAGCCATCACCAAGACGACTTTACATGTAAACGTACCGCAGTACAGCCCCAGGGAGGAGCTGGCCAACAGCGTCACCCATGGGATCGGGGCCGTCCTGGCGATCGGGGCGCTCGCCATACTGACCGCCTATGCCTCTCTATTCGGAAACACCTGGCATATCGTCAGCTGCAGCATTTTCGGGGCCACGCTCATCCTGCTCTATACGGTCTCGACCCTCTACCACAGCATTCAGATCCCCGAGGCAAAGCCTGTCCTGCGGGTCCTCGACCATGCGGCCATCTTTCTCCTGATCGCCGGGACCTATACCCCCTTCCTGCTGGTGAATATCCGTGGACCCTGGGGCTGGTCCCTTTTCGGCGTCGTGTGGACGATCGCCCTCCTCGGCGTCATCTTTCAGGTCTCCCTGCTCCGCCGCTGGCCGGTCGCCTCGGTCGGTCTCTATGTGGGGATGGGCTTCCTGATCGTCGTCGCCATCAAGCCCCTGGTCGCCACCCTCACACCCGACGGCTTGCGGCTCCTCATTGCCGGAGGGCTGGCCTACATCCTGGGTCTCGTTTTCTACGGCTGGCGACGCATGCCTTACCACCACGCCGTCTGGCATCTCTTCGTCCTGGCGGGCAGCACCTTCCACTTCTTCTCCATCCTCTTTTACGTCATTCCCGTAACGGCTTGACCGGGTGATTCCGGCAAACGTCCGGTGATCCGGTCTGCAAGCGGGGGCTTTCTCACAACAAAGAGGCGCAAACGGTCTTGATGAATGTCCGAAAGAAGCGTAAGGTGAGACACTTTTTCGGACATGATTTTAACCCTTTCGGTGAAGAATGCAGAACCCGAATGCCTCGGCGTTATCGCACAAACAGACCTATTTCATCATCCTCGCCCTGGGTTTCCTGATCCAGCTCACCGCACTGGGATTCGGCCGTTT
Source organism: Deltaproteobacteria bacterium (assembly GCA_021817825.1). GTDB lineage: Bacteria > Desulfobacterota > Syntrophia > Syntrophales > UBA5619 > JAKAFS01. The sequence goes on from JAKAFS010000189.1 coordinate 1,993, forward strand.
CGCTTACACGGCCCTGCTGCCCGACATGAAGGGCGACCTGGGACTGACCAACACGCATATGGGCTTCTTCCAGGTCGGCATCCTGATCGGCTACCTCCTGTTCGCCTACCTGTGCAGCGCCTTCTCGAAGCGGTGGGGCCTGTCGATCGTGGTCAACGCCTCCTGCGCGCTCGTCGGGCTGGCAATGATGGCCCTGGGATTCGCCTCTTCCTTTTATCTCTGCCTGATTCTGGCCTTTCTGATCGGGTCCGGCGCCGCCGGTGCCTATATTCCGCTGATCCCGCTGACCATCGGCTGGTCTTCGATCAGAAGAAGCGGCAGCGCCATCGGCATCATCATGAGCGGAACCGGCGTGGGGATCATCGTCGTCGGATATGTGGCGCCCCTCATCCTGGAACGTTTCGGGACAGGCGGCTGGCGGCAGGCCTGGTTTATCCTCGGCGCCGCATCGCTTCTGGTCGCGCTGGTCAGCTTTGTTCTCCTGAAGGAAAACCGCTCGTTCGTTGAATCCGGGACGCATCATAATGCCCATGATTCCACGCTGAGACTGCTCTATCGCGACCCGTCGCTTCGGACCATTCTGATCGTCTATCTCCTGGTGGGCTTCGGATACATTATTTTTGCGACATTCGTTGTCGCTTACGCGATAGAGGAGATCAGGATGTCCGTAAAAGAGGCGGGCCTGCTCTGGTCGCTGTTCGGACTCTTTTCTGTCCTCGGCTGCCTCTTCTGGGGGATGGTTTCCGATTATCTGGGCAGAAAAACCGTGACCCTCATCGATCTCATCTTGCTTTGCGCCTCCGTTCTCCTTGCCGTCCTCTGGAAAGAAAAGACCGTCCTGTATATTTCCGCCTCTCTGTTTGCCTTCACCTTCAACGGCGCCATCACGCTCATCGCCTCGATATTTG
>JAKAFS010000018.1 GCA_021817825.1 Deltaproteobacteria bacterium
GGAGCGGATCGGGGTCCTCATCGGCTCGGCCATAGGGGGACTCGCCACCATCGAGAGGGAGAAAGAGGCCCTCATGGAGGGACGGAAGCTCTCTTCCTTCACGATCCCGGGAGTGCTGGCCAACATGGCCGCCGGCCATGTCGCCATCCGCTTCGGGGCGAAGGGCCCCATCAACTGCACCGTCACGGCCTGCGCCTCGGGGACCTGCGCCATCGGCGATGCGGCCCGGATCATCACGGCGGGCGACGCGGACTGCATGATCGCCGGCGGAACCGAAGCGGCGATCACCCCGATGTGCGTGGCCGGATTCAACGCCATGCGGGCTCTCTCCACGCGCAACGACGAACCGGAAAAGGCGAGCCGCCCTTTCGATAAGGATCGCGACGGATTCGTCATCGGCGAGGGATGCGGGATCGTCGTCCTGGAGTCCCTGGCCCATGCCCAAAAACGGGGCGCCAAGATCCTGGGGGAACTGGTGGGCTACGGCAACACCAGCGACGCCTACCACATGGTGGCGCCGCCGCCGGGCCACGAGGGCGCCGCCCGCTGCATGCGCGCCGCTCTTCGTGATGCCGGGATGGCGCCCGGCGATATCGACTACATCAACGCCCACGGAACCTCGACGATGATGAACGACGAATACGAGACGGCGGCGATCAAAGCCGTCTTCGGCGATCAGGCGCGCCGTCTGCCCGTCAGTTCGACCAAATCGATGACCGGCCATCTCCTCGCGGCGACGGGCGCCGTGGAGGCCATCCTCTGTCTGAAGGCCATCGAGGCAGGGGTCATTCCTCCGACGCTCAATCTCGATCATCCCGATGAGGAATGCGATCTGGACTACGTCCCCCATCAGGCGCGACCCGCGGCGATCAAGACCGCCATGTCCAATACCTTCGGTTTCGGCGGCGTGAACGGCGTTTTGATCTTCAAAAAGTACGAGGAATAGCCAATGGCCTTGGAAAAAATCATCATCGGCGCCGATCATGCGGGCTATGGCCTCAAGGAGGCGCTCAAGCCTGTGCTCGCCGAAATGGGGCTGGCCGTCACCGATATCGGGACGAACTGCGAAGCGTCGGTCGACTATCCCGATTATGCCGGCCAGGTGGGCGAGGCGGTTTCCCGCTGCGTCTTTCCCCGGGGCATCCTGCTTTGTGGCTCCGGCGTGGGGATGTCCATTGTCGCCAATCGCTTTCCCGGCGTGCGGGCGGCCCTCTGCCGCGACGAGGAGACGGCGCGGCTCAGCCGGATGCACAATGACGCCAATGTCCTGGTCCTGGCGGCGCGGATGACCGATCCGGAGACGGCATTTGCCATCGTCCGGACCTGGCTTTCGACCCCCTTCGAGGGGGGACGCCATCAACGGCGCATCGACAAGATCCGGGAGACGGAATGTCGCGACTCCGGCGAAGGAACGGGTGAGTCATGGACGGCGAAGCAACCCTAGGTAATGCGCTGCCGAATGAGGGAGCGCTGCGGCCCGAATGGGATGCCTATTTTCTGGAGATCGTCGGGATCGTAGCCAAACGCGCCACCTGCCGGCGGCGGAGTGTCGGGGCGGCCCTGGTGCGCGACCGGCGGATCCTCTCCACGGGGTACAACGGCGCCCCTTCGGGGCTTCGCCATTGTCTGGAAATCGGCTGTCTGCGGGAACAGCAGCACATTCCTTCCGGGGAGCGCCATGAGCTTTGCCGGGGGCTCCATGCCGAACAAAACGCCATCATCCAGGCGGCGCTGCACGGAGTCAGCGTAAAGGGGGCGACGCTCTACTGTACGAACCATCCCTGCGTCATCTGCGCCAAGATGATCATCAATGCGGGGATCGTACGGATCGTCGTCAGCGGCGTTTACCGCGATCTTCTTGCCGAGGAAATGCTGGCCGAGGCCCACATTGAGGTGTGCAGATCATGAAATGCCCCTTCTGTGCCGACAGCGAGAACAAGGTGATCGATTCCCGGATCAGCAAGGACGGCGACGCCATCCGGCGGCGGCGGGAGTGTCTCGGCTGCGGCAAACGGTTCACGACCTATGAATTCGTCGAAGAGGTCCTGCCCATGGTCGTCAAGAAAGACGGCCGCCGGGAGCCTTTCGACCGGACCAAGATCCGCAACGGGATTACCAAGGCCTGCGAAAAAAGGCCCATCAGCACCGGCGCCATCGAAACGCTGGTGGACAATGTCGAGCGGGCCTGTCAGGAATTCCAGGACAAGGAGATCCCTTCCTCGGCCATCGGCGAGAAGATCATGCAGGAACTGCAAACCCTGGACGGGGTGGCCTATGTGCGTTTTGCCTCCGTCTATCGGCAGTTTCGGGATGTAAGCGATTTTGTGGAGGAGCTCAAAGAGTTTCTCCATGCCCGAAAGCAAGAAAAGGGCGAAAAGCAGGAGGGATAGCGGTGTTTACGGGAATCGTGACCGCCACGGGAGCCATCCGGCGCCTGACCAGCCGGGGCGGGGACGCCCAGTTGGAGGTGGCAACCGCCATGGCGCTGGACGATGTCCGCATCGGGGACAGCATCGCCGTCAACGGCGCCTGTCTGACCGTGACCGCCCTTGCCGACGGGGGATTCACAGCGGACGTTTCGGCGGAAACCCTCTCGCGGACGACCTTGAAGGACGTCCGGACCGGCTTTCCCGTCAACCTGGAGAAGGCCTTGCGCCTCGGGGATCGCCTGGGCGGGCACCTCGTTCTGGGGCATGTGGACGGCGTGGGCCGGGTCTCGGAACTGACGGCCGTCGGCCAGTCGCTCCGGTTGGGCGTCGAGATCGACGGCTCCCTTGCCCGGTACGTCGTGGAAAAGGGGTCGATTGCCGTCGACGGCGTCAGTCTGACGGTGAACCGCTGTGAAAAATCGCGCTTCTATGTTAACATGATTCCCACCACGGCCGCCGTAACGACACTCGGGAAAAAGAAAAAGTCCGATTCGGTGAACATCGAGACGGACATCCTCGGCCGGTACGTGGAGAGATTGCTGGCCGAAGGGGCGATTCCCGCCGGAGGCGCCACGGCGCAAGGCGGCGACGGGATCGATGCGACTTTTTTGGCGAAGTACGGCTTTATGAAATAAAAGATAGAATGGAAAGGGCGTCCGGAGACCCGGACGCAAGAAGGAGAACATATATGGGTGTCAGCAGTATCAAAGAAGCCATCGTCGATATTAGGAGCGGCAAGATGGTCATTCTTGTCGATGACGAAGACCGGGAGAATGAAGGCGACCTCTGCATGGCGGCGGAGTTCGTTACCCCCGAAGCGGTCAATTTCATGGCCAAATACGGCCGGGGGCTCGTCTGTCTCACCCTGACGGAGGAGAAGGCCGATCACCTCCGGCTCATGCCGATGGTCCGGGACAACCGTTCCCGCTTCACGACCGCCTTCACGGTCTCCATCGAGGCCAAACAGGGGGTTTCGACGGGAATCTCGGCGGCGGACCGGGCGACGACCATCATGGCCGCCGTGGCCGACAATGCCAAGGCGGACGACCTGGTCAGCCCCGGGCACATCTTCCCGATCCGGGCCAAGCGGGGCGGCGTCTTGGTGCGGACCGGCCAGACCGAGGGCTCCGTCGATCTGGCGCGCCTGGCCGGCCTCAAGCCCGCGGGGGTCATCTGCGAGATCATGAAGGACGACGGGACCATGGCCCGGATGCCCGACCTGGAGATTTTCGCCAAGGAGCACAACCTGAAGATCGTCACCATCAAGGATCTCATCGACTATCGGATGCATCACGAGTCCCTGATCCGCCGGGCGGCGACGGCCACGATCCCCACCCAGTACGGCGGCGAGTTCAAGCTGATCGTCTACGAGAACGATGTGGACAACATGCAGCACGTGGCCATGGTCAAGGGGGAGATCACCCCCGAGGACGAGGTTTTGGTCCGCGTCCACTCGGAGTGCCTGACGGGCGATATCTTCGGTTCCCTGCGCTGCGACTGCGGCGATCAGCTCCACGAGGCCATGAAGATGGTGGACGAGGCCGGCAAGGGGGTGATCGTGTACATGCACCAGGAGGGGCGCGGGATCGGGCTCGTCAACAAGATCAAGGCCTACGAACTCCAGGAGCAGGGGAAGGACACCGTCGAGGCGAACATCGCCCTGGGCTTCAAGGAGGACCTGCGGGACTACGGCATCGGGGCGCAAATCCTGGCCGACCTCGGGGTCCGCAAGATCCGCCTTTTGACGAACAACCCCAAGAAACTGGTGGGGCTCGAAGGCTACGGCCTGACCCTGGTCGAGCGGGTGCCGATCGAGATCCGGCCGAACGAATGCAACATCCAGTATCTCAAGACGAAAAAGAAGAAGATGGGACATATCCTGCAGTGTGAAGAACCTGCATAGGGGAAACAAAACCGTTTTTCGGAGGATCACCATTATGCCAAAGATCATCGAAGGAAAGCTTATCGCCAAGGGGATGAAGTTCGGCATCGTCGCCAGCCGCTTCAACGATTTCATCAGCGGCCGGCTGATCGAAGGGGCCGTCGATGCCCTGACCAGGGCCGGGGCCGAGGAGAAGGATCTACAGATCGTCCGGGTGCCCGGCGCCTTCGAACTGCCGTTGGCTGCCAAGAAGATGGCCAAGAGCGGACGATACGACGCCGTGGTCTGCCTGGGGGCCGTCATCCGCGGCGCCACGCCCCATTTTGAACTCATCAGCGCCGAGGTCTCGAAGGGAATCGCCATGGTGGGGCTCGAGACCGAGGTGCCGGTCGCCTTCGGCGTCCTGACGACGGACACGATCGAACAGGCGATCGAACGGGCGGGCACCAAGGCGGGGAACAAGGGCTGGGATGCCGCCATGACCGCCATCGAAATGGTGGATCTCTTCAAGAAATTGTAACAGAGCCGCAATAAATAGGGGTGGTTTTATCGCGGATCCCTATCTGAGGAATGCATGCACCAGAGGCGCAAGGCAAGGGAAGTCACCCTGCAAGTTCTTTATGAGCTCGACGTTCAGCAACAGATCGGCGCCCGGGAGGCCATCGCGCGCTTCTGGGCCAATTTCGAAGCGCCGGAGGAGGCCAGGGAGTTCTCTTCCCTGCTCATCGAAGGCGCCTGGAACCACCGGGAACAGATCGACAACCTGATCAGCGGCAGTTCCGAAAACTGGTCGATGGCCCGGATGTCCCGGGTGGACAAAAGCATTTTGCGGATGGCCGTATACGAGCTGCTCTTCTGTCTCGACATTCCCCCCAAGGTGACGCTCAACGAGGCCATCGACCTCGGCAAGGTGTTCGGTTCCGAAAATTCAGGGTCATTTATCAACGGCATTCTAGACGCTCTTTACGGAAGGTTGCGCAGCAAGGATGAGGATCAAGATATCGACAGCGTCACCTGACGTCCTGGTCGGCGAGGCTCTGGTTCTGGGATTTTTTTCCGACGAGCGGCCGCCCAAAGGGTTTTGCGGTTTCGTGGACTGGCGTCTGAACGGGATGATCTCTGCCGAGATCGCCGCAGGACGGCTCTCCGGCGCGTATCTGGAAAAGGCGGCCTGCATCTTTCCGGAGCGCATCCCCATCTCCCGCTTTCTCCTCTTCGGTCTGGGGGGCCTTTACGATCTGACGTACGACAAACTCTACAATGCCGGTTATGAAATGGGGAGGACCGTCACCGGCATCGGTGCGACCGAGCTCGCCTTGCCCATACCGGCCGCCGGACGGGGCCATCTACAGCTGCCGGGGATCACCGAGGCGCTGATGACGGGCCTTTTCGACGCCTGGGCCCATGAACCGGGAAGGTGTCCGGTGACCAGCCTGGAAATACCGGCCGCGGCCGATCAGACGGGCGACATTCGCCTGGGGCTGGACCGGTCCAAGCAACATGTGGAAACCGCCGACATCGAGATCTGGGATCCCGGGGAGCCGATCGTCGCCGGTGACATGGACGCCGCCGTTCCCTGCACCTGAAGAAGAACCGACGAGTGCTTCTCTTCGCCCGGCGGCCAAGATTTGAGTGATACCGAATGTCCCGATCGGCGAACGCGTTAAAACCGGCTGCGGAAAAAATAGAAACCGGTCTCATCATCAAATGGACGCTCTCCATTGCCCTCCCCTTGCTCTTATGGCTTCTGCCTCTGGGGATCCCCCGGGGCATGCAAATTTATCTGGCGATTTCGCTCTGGGCCGTCGTCACCTGGATGTTCGAACTGGTCGATAACGCGATTTCCGGGACCTTGCTGCCGGTCTTCTTCATCCTCAGCGGGGTGGCCGGCGTTCAGGAGGCCTTCAAGGGATGGACCTCCGCCGTCCCCTGGGTCACCTTGGGCGGCATGATCTTCGGCGCCGTCATGGTGAGCACGGGGCTGGCAAAGCGTCTGACCTTCAAAATATTGACCTATACCGGGACCTCCTTTCTGGGGATCGTCATCGGCATCCTGATCATCAGCGCCGTCATCACCCCCTTCATGCCCTCGGTCACCGGCAAGACCGCCTTGATGCTGCCCCTCATCATCGGCGTCTGCCAGGTCATGGGAATACAACCCAAATCGAAAGAAGCCTCGGCAATCATGCTGGCGCTCTTTTCCGCCCTCTGGTCGGCAAAGATGGCCTATCTCACCGGTTCGGCCGACAGCGTCCTGCTGGCTTCGCTGGTTTTCGAATATACGGGGCTCTCCATCGATTGGGGAACCTGGTCCTATCAGATGGCGTTTCCTTCCCTGGTCTGGACGGTGGTGGCCACGCTGCTCGTTTTGACGATGAAGCCCCAAAACATTCTTATTCCGAAAGAAAAATTGCAGGAACAGTATGCCGAGCTGGGGCCGATGCCGGCAAAGCAGGTCAAGGCCGCCGTGATGCTGGTCGCCTTGGCGGTCGCCCTCTGTTCCGATCGATGGCATCATGTGAATCCGGCCTGGACCCTGATGGTGATGTCCGGGACGATCTTCGTCCCCGGCATCAACCTGATCACCAAGGATGATTTATATAGGCTCGTCAATTGGCCGGTGGTCTTTTTCCTCGCCGGCTCCATGTCGATCGGCAACGTGGCCGGCGCGCCGGCCGTCAACTTCGTCAAGGCGTTGGTCGGCTGGGTCCTGCCGCTTCTCCAGGGGATGTCGGATGTATTGCTCTGCCTGACGGTCTGGTGCTTAGGCTTTTTGGGCTGCTTTGTGCTCAATCAATTCGGTTTGTCTTCGGCCTTTACGGGCCCCATCGCCCAGATCTTCGGGCAACTGGGCCTCAATCCCTTCCTGGGGGCCTATTCTCTCATCTTCGGTTTCGATTCGCTCTTTTTCCCCTATCAATGCGCGCCGATACTGCTGATCTATGCCTGCGGCTATTTGAACCTCACGGACCTGTTCAAACAAATGGCGATCAGGACAGTGGCCGCGTTGGTTGTTTTTTTGGTCATTGTGATTCCCTATTGGCAGCTGGTGGGATTGTTCGCCCGGCAATAGGAATTGCAGCGAAGGGCTGCGAAGCCAAGGATCATCGTCAAACCGTCATTCCGACAAGAAAGGGGGAGAATCATGTACAAGAAAATCCTGGTACCGCTGGACGGTTCGGAACTTGCGGAGTGCGTCCTGCCCCATGTCAAAGAGATCACCGAGCAGGGCCGCCTGGGGGAGATCACCCTGCTGAATGTCTACCGCTTGGAGATTGCCCCGGAATTGGCGAGCCACGAACTCGACGAATTCCGGAGACGCTTGCAGGCCATATCGGCAAGGTACCTGGAGGGGGTGCGGGCGCGTCTGGCGAAGGAGGGAATCCAGGTGAAGACCATCTCCCTCGGGGCCGACCGGCCCGCCCGGGCGATCATCGATTACGCCAGTGAAAACGGCATCGAGCTCATCGTCCTGGCCAACCGCGGCTACACGGGTCTTAAAAAGCTCATGCTGGGCAGCATTGCCCTCAAGCTTCTGCACGGTTCCCATGTCCCGGTGCTGCTGGTCCGGGCCGAATGCCACGACGGGCAGGTTCCAAATCCATGATTGACTATTCCCCAGGGCCGGTGTAGTTTTTCGGCCATCAATCCCGCTCGCTGGAGGTGAAGGGTGGATAAACGTCTGTGGGGGATGTTGCTTTTTGCGGTGGCCGGCATCGGGATCGGTGCGGTCAAGCCCTTTGCTCCGGAACTTACTCCTCAGGGTCATGCGGCCCTGATGGCGATCCTGGTGGCCGTGGGCCTCTGGATCTTCGCGACCAAGTGGGTCCCCCTCTGCATCGGCAGCATGGTCATGCTGCTTTTGCTCATCGCCTCGGGCCTCAAGCCCTCGCTCGTCTTCAACGGCTACACCACCCGGGCGCTCTGGATCCTGATCCCCGCCCTCTTTTTCGGCTTCGCCCTGAACTCTACGGGGCTGGGCAAGCGACTGGCCTATTGGGTCATCGGTCTCTTTCGGCCCAGTTACTTAAGCCTGACCGTCTCCTGGGTCCTGATCGGGCTCCTCCTGTCGGTCCTGACGCCCTCCATCTCGGTGCGGATCGCCATCGTCATTCCCATCGCCGTGGCCACCCTGGAGATCTGCCGCCTCCGGCACGGCTCCAAGGGGGCGGCCCTGCTCCTCCTTTCCGCCTGGTCCATGGTTATCATCCCCGGGGGCGGCTGGTTCACCGGTTCCCTCTGGGGTCCCCTGGCCATCGGGTTTTTCGGCGGTACGCCCGAGTTGCAGGGGGTGATCAGTTTCGACTCCTGGTGGCGGGCGATGCTGTTGCCCTCGGCCGTCCTGTCCTTCCTCTTCGTTTTGATCCTCTATCGGTTCATGAAGCCCGCCGAGGACCTCAATGTCGAGCAAAGCGTCTTCCAGGGCGAGTCGAAGGCCCTCGGGGCAATCACCTTCCAGGAAAAGGCGACCTTCGCCATCCTCCTGGCCACCTTTTTTCTTTTGGTCACCGGGAGGTGGAACGGGATCCCCGATGTCGCCGTCTGCCTGGGGGCATTCGTTCTTTTAGCCGCCTTCGGCATCATCAAGGCCCAGAACATCGGGACGGCGATCAGCTGGGATTTTGTCCTCTTCCTCGGCACCATCATGGGCTTCGGGCTCATCTTTCAGGAAACCGGTCTGGCGACCTTTCTGAGCCGCTCCTTCAGCCCCGTCATGGCCGGCCTGGCGGGCAGCGCCTGGCTTTTGGCCTATGTGCTGCTCCTCTTCTTCTTTGTCATCCGTTTTGTCGATGTGGCCCAGCTCTACTGCACGATCGCCTTTGTGGTGCCCTTTTTGCCCATGCTGGCCGCCGATTTCCATATCCACCCCCTGGTCGTCTTCTTCCTCTTCATGATGGGGGGCAACTGTTTCTTCATGGCCTATCAGCAGCCCTTCGTGATTCTCGGAGAGACGCTCGCCGCGAAGGCGGCCTGGACGCCGGCGCAACTCCGCCAGGCCGGGATCATTTACTTTTTCGCCTGCCTTTTGACGCTGGCGATCAGTCTGGCCTACTGGAAAGCGGTGGGGCTGATAGGTTAATCGTGGAAGAAGGCATGCCAAACAACACCGATCGCGACCATCTCGGCCTGCTCTACGATATCGGAGAACTTTCGCTGCTGATCCGCGAGAGCACCGATATTCCCAATCTCCTTGAACGCACCGCGAAGGTGATTTCCCAGCATCTCAACGCCGAGGTGTGCTCGATTTACCTCCACGATCAGGAAACGGGGGAATTGGTTCTCAAGGCGACCCAGGGGCTCAACCCGGCGTCCATCGAAAAGGTGCGCATGGCCGTCGGGTCCGGTCTGGTGGGCGCGACGCTCGAAAGCTTGGAGCCGGTCCTGGTGGGTGATGCGCCGCAGGATCCGCGCTTCAAGTATTTTGCCGAGACCGGGGAAGGGCCCTTTCGCTCCTTTCTGGCCGTGCCCATCCAGCGGGGGGAGGTCCGGACCGGGGTCCTGGTCGTGCAGCATTCGACGCCCGATTATTTCGCCTTCCCCGACGTGCGCACGCTGCGGGCCGTCGCTTCGCAGGTGGCGGGCGTTCTGGAGAATGTCCGCCTGCTCATGAGCCTCCGGCAGCGGGATGGCGTAGCGGAGACGGCGCTGAAGTCGGAGCCCGGCTTTGTCAAAGGCCGGGCGGCTTCGCCGGGCTTCGCCTTCGGGGACGCCGTTGTTTTCGACCGGAGCCATGTCCGGCTCCTGGAGACCGAAGACGCGCCCCTGGCGACGGAGGCGGATTTCCATGACGCCGTCGCCGCAACGGCTAGGCAGCTGGATCAGCTTCAGGAACGCTTTACCGAACGGCTTCCCGAGAGCGCCTCGCTGATCTTTTCCGCCCATCTGATGATGCTCAAGGATGCCCAGTTCACCCGGCGCATCGTGGCGAAAATCCATGCCGGAACGGCGGTTTCCCAGGCGGTCCGGGAAGTGGCCCGGGACTATATCCGTCTGTTCGGCGAAAGTCCCCACCGCTATCTTCGGGAGAAAGCCAAGGACATCGAAGATCTGACCGGCCGCATCCTGAAAAATCTGGCCGGCCAGTCCTGGGACGACCAGGGGCTCTATCAGGGCCGGGTCGTCATTGCCCAGGCCCTCTATCCCTCGGAGATTCTGAAATTCGCTTCCGAAAAGGTCGCGGGCATCGTCCTCACCAGCGGCGGCGTGACCTCCCATGTCGCCATCCTGGCGCGCACATTGGGCATCCCCCTCATCATCGCCGGTCAGGCCGCGTTGCTGGCCATTGCCCAGGATACCCCCATCCTCATGGATGGGGAGTTGGGCAATGTCTATATCCAGCCCGATCGGGACATCATCGAGCGCTTCTCGGACCGGGAACGGGAACGCCGGGTGGCGGCCGATCACGCCGGAGCCATGCAGCCCGAGACCTTCACCGGCGACGGCGTCCGGGTGATCCTGCGGGCCAACATCAACCTGTTGAGCGAAGCCTCCATTGCCGGAGAACTCAAGGCCGAGGGGATCGGCCTGTACCGGACCGAGTTTCCCTTTCTCATCCGGTCGACCTTCCCGGGCGAGGAGGAGGAATTCCGGATCTACAGGCGCCTCTGCGCCGACCTGCCGGGCCGGTTGCTGACCTTCCGGACCCTGGACATCGCCGGCGAGAAGGTGCCGGCCTACTGGGATATCGCCGGCGAGCCCAACCCCCAGCTGGGACTGCGTTCCATCCGCTTTTCCCTGCGCCATCCCGAACAGTTCCGGCAGCAGATCCGGGCGATCCTGCGGGCCGGGGCCGACACCCCACAGTTGCGCATCATGTTCCCCATGATCTCTTCCCTGGATGAGTTCTACCAGGCCCGCGCCTTTGTGGACGAGAGCCGGGAAGCCCTGGAGCGGGAGGGACTGCCCCACCACCCGTCTCCTTCACTGGGGGTGATGGTGGAGGTGCCCGCCGTGGTGGAGATCATCGAAGAACTGGCGGAGGCCGCCGATTTTCTGTCCATCGGCACCAACGACTTTGTCCAGTACCTGCTCGGCGTGGACCGAACGAACGACCAGGTGGCCTATGCCTATCGTCCCGAGCATCCCTCGGTCCTGCGCACCCTCCAGCGCATTGCCGACGCCGCCGGAAAGGCCGGCAAAGAGGTCTCCGTCTGCGGCGAGATGGCCGCCGACCTGGACCTGATGCCCTTTCTGGTCGGCATCGGCATCCCTGCCCTGAGCGTCGATCCGCACCATCTGCCGGAACTCCAGAGCCGGATCAATGCCCTGACCTTTACGGAGGCCAAAGCCTATGCGGCCCGGCTCCTGGCCGAAGCCACCCTGGCCGGGACCCAGGCGGTGATCCGCAGCGGGGTGCGGCCATGAGCCGGGGAACAATGAAGCGGCCTTTGCAGAAGGAAGTCCGACCCTTCGAACAGGGGCCGATCCGGCCGCCGAGCGAAGCCCGGAGCCTGCTGGTCCGGGTGACCCGCAACTGTCCCTGGAACAAGTGCGGCTTCTGCCGCACCTATCAGGGGAGATCCTTTTCGCTCCGGTCGGTGGAGGAGATCAAGGCCGATATCCGGCAGATGGCCGGGATTGCCGAGCAGGTGCGGGACTTTTCCGCCGGCCTCGGCGAGGCAGGGCGCATCGGGGAGAAGACCGTGGCCGCCATCTTTCAGGAAAACGGGACCGGGGACGAATCCTTCCGTTCTCTGGCGGCCTGGCTCTATTACGGAGGGACGTCGGTTTTTCTGCAAGATGCCGATTCCCTGATCCTCAAGACCCAGGATCTGGTGGACGTGATCGCCTTTCTCCGTGCGACCTTTCCCACGGTGCGGCGGATCACCACCTACGCCCGCGCCCATACGGCGGCCCGAAAAAAGGCGGAAGACCTCAAGGCGCTCCGGGAGGCCGGCCTTTCCCGCATCCACATGGGAATGGAAAGCGGCTGCGACCCGCTTTTGGCCTTCATCCGGAAAGGGACGACCGCTGCCGAGCAGATCGCGGCGGGGGTGAAGATCCGGGAGGCGGGCATTTCCCTCTGCGAGTACGTGATCCCGGGCCTGGGCGGGGACCGCTGGTCTAAAGAACATGCCCTGGAGACGGCGCGGGTGCTCAACCGGATCAACCCCAACCATATCCGGCTGCGCACCCTTCAGGTCGTTCCCGGGACCGGGATGGCGGAAAAGCTCGCGGCCGGGGAATTCCAGCCCCTTGACGACGAGGCGATCCTGCAAGAGATCCGGATTTTTCTTTCGACCCTGGAGGGCATCACCTCAGAAATCGTCAGCGACCATATCCTGAACCTTTTGGAGGAGCTGGAAGGCAAGCTGCCTGCCGACAAAGAGCGGCTCATCGGGATCATCGACCGCTTTTTGGCTTTATCCCCGGAGGAGAAGATGACCTTTCGCCTGGGCCGGAGGATGGGGATCTACCGGCGGCTCGACGATCTGGCGGATCCGGGCGCCCGCCGGCATCTCGAACCGCTCGTGAAGGAGTATCTGGCGAAGGACCCCGAACTTCTGGAAAGGGACCTGGCAGAGATCAGGAGCCGCTACATCTGAGCGGACCCCTGCCTGCTTCCCGCGAGGGGAGCTTTCCCGAAGCGGTCCAGGGGCAGCGAAAACCTGTTCCGCAGGGCTGGAACAGCCGACCACAGGGACAAGGAGAGTGGCCATCGAAAAACAACAGGCCTGGCTCGACAGAGGCGTGAGGGCGTTCGGTGTGACAGCAAGGATCTCGTTGCTGATCCTTTTCCTGTGCCTGACTGGCTGCTCGTCGCTGACGCCGGTGCCGGCCGCCCAGGTCTACAAGGACCCGGCCCTGGTCGCGCCGGGAACCTATCGTCTGAAGTTCCTGCTCAACGGCCAGGAGACGCTGGCCGCGTATCTCGTGGCCGAGCAGGCCCGGAATCCGGAGTTGAAGGCCTTCGAGGTTTCGAGCCTGCTGAGGCTTTTTCGCACCGCCTATGCGCCGCTCTACCTACCGGTGCAGCCCGGTGTCCCCCTCTGCAATCTGGAGACGAATTTCCGCCACTGCAAAGGCATCGAATTGCAGGCCGATTTCGATGTCTACAACGATGCGACGGTCGTTCTGCACAGCCGGGTGCTCTATCACGTCCGGCTCCGCCTGGAAGGGGGGCAGCCCAATTTTTTCCGGACCGCCAAGGCGCAGCGCGACCGGGGCGAATTTGCCCTGCCGCGCCGTTATTATGTCGGGGCCTTGGTGGAAGCCATCGGGAAGGCGCTGCCGATCCTCCAGGAAATCGCCACCGATTACGGCAAGTACATCAAAAACGACGGCCAGGAGGTCGAGATCGAGCTGACCTTGGAAGAAGCCGGCCGGGAAGCCGAGGCCAATAGAGTAGACCGACGCCTGGAGGACGGCGCCCATTTCAGCGGCAATCTCGTCCTTTCGGCCCTGCCGAACCTCTCGCCGATCATCGGCGTGACGGTTTCCGCCCTCAGTTCGGGAGGAAGAACCTTTTGGGAGGTCCTCAAGGAGGAAAAGGAGTTCGATCTTTGCCGGGAAAAGCTGGACCTGCCCCAGGTCGAGTTTTCCTACTGGGAAAGTTCCAAAAAGAATTTTTCACACCTCCTGCTGAGCCCCGAATCTCCCTCCGATATCGTTCTGCGCGGCATTGTCATTCGACTCCGTCAGAAAGAGACGCCTGCCGCGCCGTCGTGAGCAGGACAAGAAAACTGTTTTTTCCGTATTGAAAAGGGGGTGTGTTTGTGGTATTGCCAAAGCACAGTTCGGCCCGGAACGGCAAATCAAGGTTCCGACTCGGCGCTGTCCATGGCAGACACTGCACTGGGGGATCGTTCAATGGTAGGACAACGGACTCTGACTCCGTGAATCGTGGTTCGAATCCACGTCTCCCAGCCAATAGATATTAAAAGGGATTTTCCGATTGACGGTTAATCCCTTTTTTCTTTTCAGGTCAATTTATCCCGCTCCTGTCCCGCTTTTTTCTTTTCAGGCCACAAAAAAACCCCCGGCCATGATCTGCCAGGGGATTTTTCAAGATCGCCGTTTTTCGCCGTGGCGTCAATCCGGGTGACGGCCATATTGCCCCAGGATCAACGATCCTCTTTTCGGTCGTCTCTTTTGCCCGTCTCCGGGGGTGATCTTTCAACAGCGCCGCCGCAGCGCAAGCCGTACGGGGTGATCTTCACGCGCCCGCTCCGCCGTCAACTTCTCCGCCTTCTCAATCGTTTCATGTTTTTTCATTGGTCTGATCCTCCATTTATCTTGAAACGTGTTTCCGCCCAGGGAAGGCCCCTGTTCTTTTCTTTCCGCCACTTCGCCAACAGAAATTCCCGGTGTTGCGCCCAGGCCAGCCGGATTTTCTCGCCCTGATCGAAGAAACGGGAAACCCGTAGCGACCAGCCCGGCGTGCCGCGCTCCGCCTCTCCGGTCAACAGAAATCTCGACACAGATTCATCTAAAATAATGTCTTGCCGCGCCCGCGCCCGTCTTTTCAAGGTTGTTGCCATGATTGCCTCCTTTTATTTTCCATTCGGTCGGCCAGGTCTGTTTTGAGGTGGCAGGATGTCCAAATTCAACCCCTTTAATCCTGACAGAAATGCCGCTCTTGAATCGCGTTCAATCGGTAATAGTGGGTGACTCTTTACCTGTCCCGCCTTGTCAATGACGGTCAAGCCGTCACGATCTATTGCAACCCGCGCCGCTTGCGCTCGGTCAAAAGATTCAAGCGCAACCCGTAAAATCCGAAGGCCCGCCGCATCGTCAATAGAATATTCGGCAAGAATCTCTTTCCAGATTTTTTTTGCTTCGGAACTTAGGTGTTTTGGTGCTTTAGGGGTGCTTTTCATGTCAAAACCTCACTTTTTTTAAAGAGAATCTTCGTTTTATGCGCGCGGAGAAGCCATGCCGGTTAATCGCTTGTAAGCTGTGGAGATTGCCTTACCCCCCATAGCGTCATTTAGCTTCACCTCGTCATTGCCTTCAATGCTTCGCCGTCGCTCATTCCGCCGTCAATGGTTTGAATGGCGAAACGTTCAAAGCGCTCTTCGCTTCCGAAGATTCCCGTGGTGATCCATGTCCGCAAGTTCAACCCGTTCGCCCGTGCGTCGCTTACATCCTTGCCCTTGATCGAAGGCCAGCGCTTCGCCTTGCCGCCGTATTTCTCAGGCCAAAAGGCCCATGCCGCCCGCGCCCCGGCGTCGTCGGTATCCAGTGAAACGAGAATGACAGCCGCCGCCGTCAATGCCGCGTGTGTGATCCTGTCCGGCTTCGCTTGCGCCGATCCCATAGCCACAACCCCGGCAAGGTCGCCCGCCTCTTGATTCAAAAGGATCGCGTCAAGTTCACTCTCGACTATGGACAGCGCCGCCCGTTCAAGGCCCCATGCCATAGGTGCCGACGATGACCCCGAAACGATGACATACCGCGCCCCGTCGCCCGGATCGTCGCGCCTGATCCGCAACCGATGGACAGCGCCGCCGATGGTTAAGGGGATGACAAGCCCCGCCGGCACCCATTGCCGCCGCTCTGATCCGTCGCCTTTAAGTAACGGCGCAAGCCCCCAGGTGCCCCGCGGCTCGTATACGTCCGCCGGATTGAAGCCCAGGCCCGCCGCCCGGATCGTTGCGTCAGAAAGGCCCTTTTCTTCGTGCAACCATGCTCTCATACCAGCGCCGCGCTCTGACCATAGGCAGGAAACGGCCCCGTCAAGGAAGGATCGCGCCCGCTCTTGCCACTCTGCCGGGGGTGCTGTTGCTTCCCGTGGTTCCCATACTGCCGGACTTGTCCCGCCTGATCGTGGCCCAGGATCGTGGCCCAGGTATTCACAAGCGGCCCGGAAGGACAGGCCCCGGCGCTCGCGCAAGTATTGAATCGAATCCCCGGACTTTTCACAGCCCCGGCACCAATAGCGCCCGCCGTCGTGCTCAGGCCATACGCGGAAACGGTCATTGCCGCCGCAATATGGACAGGCCCCGGCAAATTCCCCGCCGTGGGTGCCCGCCACTTTCCGAAGGGTGCCGCCGTCCGCCTCTATCAAATCAAAAAGGTTCACGACCGGACCCCCGAAAACTTATGACGGGTTGAGCTTCCTTTTACGTCCCATGACGAGTATGACGGCATTTCCTGTAAAACTCCCTTATAGAAAGCCGTTTTGCGTTTAGAAAAGTTTACTGTTTTTGCCGTCAACCCGTCATAACCCGTCATGCTGTCAACCCGATTCCCATGTAAAATTTCCCGCCCATGTCTTTTCCTGAATCGAAACATTCCCCAAAATAGCGCCCGAATTTTGTCGCCGTCACGGGTCGTTCGCCGTTCCCTTCCGTCCAAGTTCGATATGCCTGATAAAGTAGCCCGGCCCGGACTTGAAGCGTCGGCCCCTCGTTGCATCGTTCGGCCCGGAAGATTTTTAAGGTGTCCTCGGTGTCCCTATATTCCCGCGTCGCTGCCATGACGGATTCAGGCGGATTCAAGCCGATCCGCTGCCATTCAAGACAACCCGAAACAAGCCAAGCCAGGATTCCCGGCCTTTCGGCTCTCAGCTTTTCGGCAAGGTCCAAATCTGCAAGGCGCTCGTTTGGCTTCGCCGGGTCCGGGTTCATGACAAAAACCATGTCAAACGGTATGAGTAAAACCCGCCGCCATAGTGCTGCGTCTTGCGCGTCGGCTTTGGGTTTGTGATTCGTCAAAAGGAATATTTTGTGCGTCGGTCGGAAGGTGGTTTGTCGTGGCGCGTAAGGTGCCCGGCCCGTGATAAGATCGCCGCCGGATAGGAGCTTAACCCGCCCGCTGTTGATCCGCCGGTTTTCGTTTGTTTCGCTTAGCCAGGCCAAGCGCCGCCCGCGCAAGTGTAGCAAGTCGCTTGCGGGTCCGCCCGATTGCCGTGTAAACCGGGTTTCAAGTAGCATTTCGGCTTCAATCGGCCCGGCAAGGTCCGGCCCCAGGACATCGGAAACAGCTTGCAGGAAAACCGTTTTCCCATTCCGTCCCGCGCCCCATAGAATAGGCAAGACGGCTTCCGTCGTTTTCCCGGTGATAGAGTAGCCCAAAAGACGGCCCATGAACGAAACAAGGTCGGCGTCGCCTCCAAAGGTGCTGTGCAAACAGGCTTCAAAGGTCGCCCGTGGCGCGTTTATGCCTTCCCAGGGTGTCGGCGCGAATGTCTTGAAATAGTCGGAAGGGGTGCCGTTTCGGAAGTCGCCGGTGCGAAGGTCAATGACGCCATTCAAGACGGAAAGGCTCATAGGGTCGGCGTCCCACTCTTCGCCGCTGATCCCCAGGGTATCGGCCCCGGCCCGTGCAAGGTGTGAAACGTCCTGTTTCCTTCGGATTGCTCGCAAGTCGCGGACCCGCCGCGCAAGAATCGTTTCACGGTTCTTTGCCGCGTCCGCCGCCTTTGTTTGTCCGGCCTTCTCAGCCCCGGCCCGCGCCCATGCTTGCCGCTTCATTTCGGAAACGTAAAGGTCGGCAACTTCCGCAACTCCGGCAAGCGCCTCTTCGGTCGTGTCCGGCGTCCAATGGTGCCCGGCCCAGGTGAACCATTGCCCCGCCGCGTGATCGAAAACCAACCGGCCCCGGTATAAGCGGATGAATAGGTCCGCGTCGCCGTCCTCGTTTCGGTGCAAGGCCCGTAAAATCTCCGCGCTTGGTATCGGTTCGGCTTCGGGTTCGCTTGCCGGTTCCGGCTCCAGTGCATGGGACCGGCACTCGGCCTCGATGATCCTGTCAGCTTCCGCCTTTATTTCTTCGGCGCTCTGATTCATGGTCCGGCCCCCTATTTCTGTTGCCGGATTTTCTCAGGGACAGCCGCCGCCCGGCTCTCAAGCCACTTTACAAACGCCTCGACAGGATAGGCGATCTTCCGACCTATGCGGACGCGGCCAGGCACGCCCCGGCCTTGGCTGTCGAGATTGGCCAGGTATTTTTCGGAAATAATGCCGCCGGTGAAGCGCTCCGCTTGCGTCCGCGCAACCCAGGCCGACGGCCAACGCTCTGCCATGTCTTGAAATATCGTGTCCATAAAAAACCCCCGAAGTTTATTTTCACTTTCGAGGGTAGTTTATCTTATGGGAATGATGAGTAAGCGCGCTTACCGCGCAACTTTTTTCATGGTGCGTTTTTTTGCCTGTCGGAAGTAATCGCGCCCACGGAAGGTGTTGAATGATATGTGTTTCCCTTCCGCGTCAACAAGCCTTTCCTCACCAGGATCAGCGTTATCCTTCTCATGAAAAACTAATTGATCGTCAGCGTTTTTTTCTCCCGCGTGGTTTCTTCTGTAATGGTCCCATAATGTTTGAGCGGTGTGGTTCGGTTTTTCATTCACGTGCATCCGGATAGAAGCAAGTATGTCCGCGCTGCTCTTAGACGCTTTCCCGCCCTTACTCGCTCGCTGTCTCATCCCTGCCAACCGGCAAAACTCATCAATCGCCCTTTGTGTTTTCACCAAGACCTTGCCTCGTATGCCTTCAAGGTAATGATAAACTTCCACAGGTGTTGAATTGTTGCATCTCTTGACTTCTTTCGCGAAGATATGAAAATCCTTGTAGCAGACCGACAGGAAAAACAAAAAAGCCGAACAGCGCTCTAATGGTTCAATGTCCTTAAGCATGTCCTTCTGTCCGCGCTCTCGCTTAAGATTCACACTTTCAACATTCTGTCCACGCTCCCCGTTACCGGGGTAACATTCAGCAAGAAGAAAATTGAAAGCCCGATGTTTGATTGGATCACCGGCGAAAGTATCGTCAATTTGTGATAACCCCTTAAGTTTTTTCAGGTCGTAACGATTGAACGCCCTGCTTTGTGCTTCAAGCATATGTTGATGAAATTTCTCGCCATAGTGCTCTTTCCAAAAATCATACAGACGACCTTCAAAACAAACGTACGCAGTGTACAGGTCAGTCAAAAAATATGACCGGTCCGTTAACTGCATCGCTGTGATTGCAATGTGCCGCTCCATCTTCCGCCCCCTTCGCGGCCCCTATGGTAACAGGGGAAACCGGGTAGGGTTCCCGGCTTGTCGGCCCGGCTCATGACTTCCGCGCCTATCCCCGGCAAGATTTCACTATGAAGCGTTTACCACTTGCTCGGCGTCCTCTTCGGCCTTTTCCTTTGGTCGCAAGGCCAGGCTCAAAGCCTTTGCCGCGTCTTTCAATCTGCTTTCGCTCATGTGCCCGTATCGCTGGGTCATGACGTTTGTTTTGTGGCCTAACAGCTTTTGAACGGTGTAGAGGTCCGCCCCTTCCTCGATCATCCATGAGGCGTAGGAATGACGGCAGGAATGAAAGCATATCTGTAACCGTGGGTCGTCAATGCCATCATTGAATTTCAATTCGTCAATGGTCCTCTTGAACGTGATAGAGATTCGATCCAATAGCCCCTTGCGCCCGCTGAAAACATAATCCGACGGCTTCCTTTCGGTTTGGTTCTTCTTTGCAGTCCGGTCTTGCTGTTCGGATCGGCCTTTCAGCATTGCCGCCGCTTGCTCTGTTAGGAAAGCATAACGTGACCCTGCTTTCGCGTCTCTGATCGTCAAGGTGCCTCGATCAGGGTCAACGTCCTGCCATGTCAAAGAAGCGATTTCCCCGAAGCGCAAGCCACAATTCAGGCTCAAAAGGGTCATGTCGTGAACGTCTGCGCTCTTTCCTTTCAAGGCTTCAAGTAGCTTGTCGGCCTCTGCATGGGTTAGAAATCTCATGCGGCCATTGTCCGGCTTTGGAAACTTAACTTTAGCTGTGGGGTTTTCGCCGTCGAATGATCCCAGGCGCTTCGCCGTGTTGAATATCTGCCGGACAACGGAAAGGGCATATTCAACGGATCGCGGAGACTGGCCGCCCGTGGTCATGTCCCGCTTTAGCTTCTCAAGGTGAAAAGGGGTGATGTCCTTCATGGGTAAATGGCCCAGGGCAGGGGAAATCCAGACGTTGAAAAGCCCTTCTTCTCGGGTGACGGACCTTTCTTTTTTATCGGCTTTTGCTTGCGGTAAATAGGAATCTTCGAAGAACGTCTTGAAGGTGACGGCCTCTTTTTCTTGACGCTCCGCCTCTGCCTTCTCCGCTGCCTTCCGTGCGTCCTCAATTCCCCGCTTCTCTGCCAGGGTTTGCGGACCTTCCCCGGATTTCCGGTTTTCCTTCAATTCCTTCAAGCGGTCGTAAGCCTTCGCCGCTGTCCAGTTCTCCGAAGCCCAGCCAAGGCCCTCTTCACGGTCTTTCCCGGCCAACTTGTAACGGATCGTGAAATACTGATCGCGCCGGACTCCATTTTTCCGGGTTTCATGTTCACGATAGCGGACCCCCGGAAAGCTTGTCTTGATCCATTTCGCCGCCATAATCAGCCCCCTTTCTAAACTCCGTGAATCTCCTCAGTCCCGCCCCTGTCCCGCTTTTTTGTCTGAAATCGTGTTTTTTTAAAGGATGTCTTAGGAAAGATAATAATGAAAAAAATCTTATGATTGCAAGATGTTTTTGATGTTAAAAGAAATTATAGGAAAGCATAAAAAACGGACTCTGACTCCGTGAATCGTGGTTCGAATCCACGTCTCCCAGCCATAAAGAAATCAAGGGGTTACGAGTCGTAAAAGCGGCCGTGACCCCTTACTTTTTCAGGAAGCCAGGCAAGAACAAGACAGAAACTCAGGAGATGGTCACCGTTTCCCCTGCCCGTCTTGCTATCTCAATGATGGCGCTGGCGTCATCATTGAGCCACTGCTGCTCGCCACAGGGGATAGGTTCAATGCGATTGTCCGTTCGCGCCGCAAGCCGCCACAGCAGGTTGATATCCTCGCGGCTGCGCTGATTGTCAAACCTGGGAGAGACCACGAGCAGATCTATATCACTCCAGGCATCCGCATTTCCGGCCACCTGCGAACCGAATACGATGCCGAACTTTACGGCCATTCCCTGGTCCTGCAAGGCTCGCAAATATTTCCGAACACCCTCTAAGACTGATTCATTAACCATTGGTAAACCCCCTCTGCCCGGGCCATGTAGTTCAAGGCCTCTTCCTTCGTGGGTGCCTTCGCCAGGGATTCCGGATACCGGCCTTCGATATGAAAGGCATTCATTTCAGCCAAAACTTCCATTTTCCCCTGATTCGGCGTAAGAGACGCCAGATCGGCGAGCCGGGACAAATTATGAAGCCTTGGCGCCAGATCCTGTGACTGTTTGCAGACGATCGCCTTGAGCATTTTTTCAAGCGCCAAGTGTGCAAAGAAAAGGCCATGCCTGGTACGCCCATTGTCCAAGAGCTGCCGAGCGACATCCCAGTCTTCCTTCGCACTGTCTCGCCAAAAGGCAATCTGCTTGGCTATATCGACCATACCATTATCTCGGTGGCCTAAAATGAAAAACCCGAGTGATATATAGCTACTTTATTAAAGAACATCAATCGATTTTGTGATCGATGCGCCCCCTCCCCGTCGGCTCAACACAGGCAAAGCAGTTCCGAAACATCCATAGGCCAGTCGAAGAAGCGCTCCAGATCTCCGAGGATCAGCCAGGCGAAGGCCACCACAGTTCCGTATTGCCGAGAATGAAAAGGCGCCCGCGGGTAAAGTTAAGCATCTAGTCCAGGCGGTGGATTAGCCTTTTGACTCTGACTCCGTGAATCGTGGTTCGAATCCAGGTCTCTCAGCCAAAGAGATTAAAAGAGAATCTCCAAGTTTTTGTTTCGGCTAGAGTTATCTTTCAACGATCTCATTGACAGGCAGCCGCTGGCTCCGTATAAAGAGAGCCTCTCAACGGTCCGGGTTGTGGTATATAAGACTTGACGAAGCTTGCTGAAATGGCCCAGGGGAAGAAATAACAACTTCGAGGGGGGTTGACATGCTGGAGATCAAGGATGCGGTGGCGGTCATCACGGGCGGGGGCGGCGGGATCGGTCTGGAAATCGCAAAGTACTGGGTGAGAAAGGGCGGCAAGGTGGTCATCGCCGATATCGCCCAGCCTCTTCTGGATCAGGCCGAGACGGAACTCAAGGCCTTAGGGGGCGACGTCGCGACGGTGGTCTGCAACGTCACCAGGGAAGAGGACAATGCGGCCCTGGCCGATGTCGCCATCGAACGGTTCGGCAAGATCAATCTCATCGCCCCTTTTGCCGGGATCATCAAGGATGGAATGCTGGTTTCCCCGGACAGGGAGACCGGCAAGGTGACAAGGAAGATGTCCCTCGATCAGTTCAGGGCGGTCATCGACATCAACCTGACGGGCGTCTTTCTGACGGTGCGCGAATGCGTCGAGCAGATGATCAACCACAACTGCAAGGGGCTCATCTGCCTCGTCTCGTCGACGGGGTCCCTGGGCACCGCGGGTCAGATCAACTACGCCTCGTCCAAGGCGGCCATGTCCGTCATCCCCAAGGTCCTCACGGCGGAATTCTTTCGCCGGGGCCTGGCCGACAAGATCCGTTGCGTCGCCGTGGCCCCGGGCTACGTCGGCACGGCCATGGTCAAGGGGATGGACCAGAAGGCCCTGGACCAGATCCTCGCCGACGTCCCCATCGGCCGTCTCATCGACCCGGCAGAAGTGGCCTCCCTGATCGGCGAACTCTACAGGAACGAAGCCCTGGCCGGCGACGTCTTCTATATCCACGGCGGCCTGCGTCTCGGCTCGCGGGGATAATAATGAAAGTATCTGTCACTCTTGCGGAAGCGGGAGTCCAGAAGTTCCTTGGATTCCCGCTTCCGCGGGAATGACAAAAAGGGCCGCGAATTTCAAAGTGATGACTGCATGGGCATGGGGATTATGGTTGCTTGAGTCGTAAAAACCTACAAGGCTCGGGAAGGTGAAGATCGGCCATGGCGAAAAGACCTCCTGCGAAAAACCTGCCGGTTCATTCGATTAAAAGCTCTTCCGACGAGGCGGACAATTTCAGCATCAAGTCCTTCAGCGAGATGGGTTCCTTGTCCAGCACGCCTCTGCCCCACCGCCATGCCTTCTATGAGATCATCTACATCAAGGGGGGGAAAGGCGCCCATGTCATCGATTTTGAAAGCTATCCGATTGTCCCGGGATCGCTCTATCTTTTTTCCCCCGATCAGATCCATTTCTGGCAGATCACGAAACCCGTGGACGGCGTCCGGATCAAATTCAGCGAGAATTTTCTCCTCCTTTCGCCCTCCGAGCTTTACCTGACCGAGTATCTGGATTTCTTTCACAACGCCGAATCCCCCCCGCACCTCGTTTTGAACGGCGGCAAGGGAGCGGAGATCAAAACCCTCTTCGATAGGATCGAGCAGGAATACCGTGCCGACGGCTATGTCCGGGACCTCAAGATCCGATCCTATTTGACCATTCTCCTCATCGAGATACAACGGATCTTGATGGCCGGGTATGGCAAAAGGGATGCCGTCCGCGGCTCGGCGCTGGTCAGCCGCTTCAAGAAGATGGTGTCTAAAAATTTCCTCACCGAGCGATTCACCTCCTTCTACGCCGAAAAACTGGGGATCAGCGAGGCCTATTTGCACGAACTGACCAAGGAAAATACAGGCCTGACCCCCGGCCAGATCATCCGCAAGGAAACCGCCATGGAGGCCAAAAGGATGCTGGCCCATACGGCCGATACCGTCTCGGAAATAGGCTACAAACTCGGTTTCGAGGACCCCTCGTACTTCGGCCGTTTCTTCAGGCGGGAAACGGGGCTCAGCCCCAAGGCCTTTCGGGCCCATATCCTAGAAAAGTACCAGACTTTTCCGCTTTAATGCCTGTACATCTTTCTTCGCCTTTATCATAATCCGACAACAGCATGCGAGGCTGGGCTTTACAGATGATGATCTTGTGAAAGTCCGTTTTGGCCTTTTTGTGTCATTCCCGCCAAAGCGGGAATCCGAGTCTTTTTTAGGATGTTCCCAGCAACCTGGATACCCGCCGGAGTTTCCCCTCGCGAAAGCGGGGACGGGTATGACGACTTTGTACGAGGCCGTCACAGACAGAGGGTCGCACCCCGCAGGCAGGCCCCGGAGGGGCAAAGAGCGGAAAAGAACCGGCCCGGGGAATGGGCCAGGTCAACTCAAGGAGGAAGGTTCATGAAAGACGGCGTTGTCTTGAACATCAATGGAGATCATTACAAATTTTCATTGGGAGACCGGCGCGGACAAATTCCCTATTCGGAAACCTTGGTCCAGACGTTGCGGGACCGGATCGGCCTCCAGGGAAAACTGGGGCCGACGCTCCGGGAGAAGATCGGCCTCACCGACCCGGAGCCGCCGCTTTCCTGCGGGGAGGGGTTCTGCGGCCGCTGCGCGGTCCTCATCGACGGCAAGGCGATCGCCTCCTGCATGACCCTCACCTCCGAGTGCGGGGGCAAGAAGATCGTCACCCTCGAAGGGTTGCGGAACAAGAAGACCGGCGAACCCGATCCGGTGGTGAACGCCGTTCTCGATTATCCGGGATTCATCTGCCGCTTCTGCACCCCGGGCATCATCGCCGCCTCCCAGTCCCTCTTCAACCAGAATCCCCATCCCAGCGAAAGCGAAATCCAAGCGGGATTGGCGGGCAATTACTGCCGGCTCGAAAAGATCTGCGGCATCAGGACGCAGTTGGTCGCGCACCTGGCAAAGGTTTCGGCTTCCCATTAGGGCAACAAAAAGACGACGCACCCGCAATGTTCGGAAAGGAAATCATAAGGAGCGCAGATTATGAGAGATTTTCAACATGTGAATGCCGGAAGCTTTGCTGAAGCAACGAAACTCTTAAAAGAAAAAGAAAAGTCGGCAGCCATTTCCGGCGGCACCGATCTCGTCAATGTCCTGAAAGAGGAGATCCTCGCCGCGGCGCCCGAGCAGGTCGTGAACCTCAAGACCATCGCCGGGGCGGATTCCATCCGGGCCGGCAAGACCTCGGTCAAGATCGGGGCCCTGGCGACGCTCGCCGCGATCGCCGAATCAGCGGCGGTCCGGAACAAGCTTCCGATCCTCTCCCAGGCTGCCCTGTCGGTCGCCACCCCCATCATTCGCCATGCCGCCACCATCGGCGGCAACCTCTGCCAGGACGTCCGGTGCGAGCACTACCGTTATTCCCATAACGACGGCGGCCGCAAGGACTGCTACCGCAAGGGCGGCAAGGAGTGCCTGGCCCTGCTCGGGAAAAACGAGAACCACTCGATCTTCGGCGGGATGAAGCTCCACAATTCCCCCTGCACCGACAACTGCCCGGCGAGGATCGACATCCCCGCCTACATGGAGCGGCTGCGAAACGACGACCTCGACGCTGCCGCCCGGATCATCATGACCCGGAATCCCTTTCCGGCCGTGACCGGCCGGGTCTGCGCCCATTTCTGCCAGGAGACCTGCAACCGCGGCGGCCACGACGAGCCGGGCGGCATCGGCAATGTGGAACGCTACCTGGGCGACGTGATCCTGGCCAACAGCCGGAAATATTATCCCAAGCCCAAGAAGGAATCGGGCAAGAAGGTGGCCATCGTGGGGTCCGGCCCGGCGGGCCTGGCGGCCGCCTATTTCCTCCGCAAAGAAGGGCACAGGGTCGTGGTCTTTGACCGGATGGCCGAGGCGGGCGGCATGCTCCAGTACGCGATTCCCGCCTATCGGCTCCCGAAAAACATCGTGCAGGAGACCGTCGCGGCCCTGAAGAAGATGGGCGTCGAATTCGTTCTGAAGACGGAAATAGGAACGGACATCGCGCCCAAGAAGCTGGAGAAGGAGTTCCACAAGGTCTTCTACGACACAGGCGCCTGGAAGCGGCCGGTCCTGGGCTTCGACGGCGAGGAACTCACGGTCTTCGGCCTCGACTTCCTGATGGAAGTGAAAAAATGGATGGAAGGGAAGCTGGGAAAAGACGTCCTCGTGGTCGGCGGCGGCAATGTGGCCATGGATATCGCCTCGACGGCCAAAAGGCTGGGCGCGGCTAAGGTGACCCTGGTCTGCGTGGAAAGGGAAGACGAGATGCCGGCCGGCAAAGAGGACATTAAAAGATGCCGGGAACAGGGGATCGAGATCATCAACTCCTATGGCGTAAGCAAAGTGCTCCGCAAGGGGAACAAGATCAAAGGGATGGAACTGGTCAAATGCACCTCCGTCTTCGATGAGCAAAAGCGCTTTGCCCCGCAATATGACAAGAAGGACAAGAAGGTCGTCGCGGCCGATTCGATCCTCATGGCCGTGGGCCAGGCGGTCGATCTTTCCTTCCTGGACAAGCAGTATCGGCTGGATCTCACTCCCCGGGGGTTGGTCGCCATCGACGAAGAGACCTACATGACGAGCCGCAAGGGGGTCTATGCCGGAGGCGACATGACCAGCGGCCCCTCGACGGTCATCCGGGCCATTGCCGCGGGACACGGCGCGGCGAACGCCATCAACAAGGACCTGGGGGTCAAGGGGAAGAACGGAGCGGCGCTCGACGCGCCGCCTTTCCTGAAATTCGACGCTGTCGGGATCACCAAAAAATACGCCTCCGAATTGCCCCTG
This sequence comes from Deltaproteobacteria bacterium, assembly GCA_021817825.1. Taxonomy (GTDB): domain Bacteria; phylum Desulfobacterota; class Syntrophia; order Syntrophales; family UBA5619; genus JAKAFS01. The sequence continues at coordinate 26,696 of JAKAFS010000018.1, forward strand.
CGGCTGCCGGGCGATCGGACCCTCGATCTCGAAGACCATTATGCCGGCCTCCAGTGGCAGCAGGTCCAGGCCGACTCGGCCCGGTGCTTCAACTGCGGCTGCCTGGCCGTCAGCCCCTCGGACATCGCGCCGGTCCTCGTGGCCCTCGACGCCACGGTCAGGACCACGGAACGGGCCATCAAGGCGGACGACTTCTTTACGAAATCGCCCTCCGTGGATCAGCTCCTCCAGAAGGGCGAACTGGTGAAGGAGATCGAGATCCCGCTCTGGGCGGGCTATCAAGTCTCCTATGACAAGCGGGATATGCAGGACGGCAAGCACTTCGCGATCTGCGGCGTGGCCGCGGCTTACAAGGTAAAGGCCGGCAAGATCGCCGATGCCCGGATCGTCCTTTCCGGCGTGGCCCCGGTCCCCTACCGCCTGAAGGCCGTGGAAGCCTTTGTCAAAGGCAAGAAGGTCGATGCGGCCCTGGCCCTTGAGGCCGGGAAGCTCGCCTGCGAAAATGCGGTGCTCTTGAGGGAAAACGCGAACAAGTTGCAGGAGATCACGGCAGCGGTCAAAAATTCGCTGTTGAACGCGGTCAAATAAAGAAATCCGCCTCATAAGGGAGGGGTAAAGATCATGGATGTCAGAGACGAGAAGGACGAAGAGCACGGCGCCTGGACCAAGGAGGACAACCTCTGGAAAAGGATCAAGGAGCGGGCGGAAAAGGAAAAGACCAGCTATTGGGCAGTCACGCGGAAATGCCAGTTGGAGTACTGGAACGACTACGGCCTCACGAAAGAACCGTAAAAAGGGGGATGACACCTATGCGTTTAGAAAAGATGGCCGACAAGGTTTATGAAACCGATGTGCTGGTGATTGGCGGCGGCGTGTCCGGGTGTGTGGCGGCGGCAAAGGCGGCCAAGCTCGGGGCCGAGGTGATCGTGCTGGAAAAGGCCTCCCTGGAGCGGGGCGGCGGTCCGGCGGCAGGGATGGACCACTGCTCGACCATTCCCCATGAAGGCACCGACTACAAGCATATCGTGAAAGGGATGACCGGCGAAGGGGCCTATCCGCCCATCAAGAACAAAAAGGGGCTCTTCAATTCCAACGTCTACTTTGCCGCCTGGAAGGACTCCTGGAAGCACATCCAGGAGGTCGAATCCTGGGGGATCGACTTCAAGTGGGACGACGGCGACTACTACTGGATTCCCTCGGGCCGCCACGGCGGCGGCCGGACGACCATCCGCTTCCACGGCCAGTTCCTGAAACCCCAACTCGCCTCGGCAGTGCGCAAGGCCGGCTGCAAGGTCCTGGATCGCACCATGGGGGTCGATCTTCTGACCAAAAACGGCAAGGTCGTGGGCGCCGTGGCCCTGAACACCAGGAACAACGACTTCATCGTCATCAAGGCCAAGGCGGTCATGATCGGCACCGGCATGGTGCAGCGGATCTTCAACCCCGAGGACACGGCCCCCTGGCACAACAAGTTCATGTACCACTGGTGCCCGACCGGCGCGGGCGACGCCCACGCCATGGCCTACCGGGCCGGGGCGAAAGTGGCCAACATGGAATTCTCCTCCTGGTTTTCGCGCCTCATCGACGACAAGACCATCATGTTCGGCTTCAACACCGACGGCGACGGCCGGTCCGTCCGGATCGTCAATGCCAAGGGGGAGGTGATCTCCGAAAACGCCTTCATGTCGCTGGAGACCTACGTGGAGCAGGAGGAAAAGGGGCTCACCCCCATGTATTTCGACGTGCCCAGTTCCCCGGAGAGCCATCAGCGCAAAAGAGAGATCTCCACCGCCGACGAGCGGATCGCCACCATCAAATACAACATCGAACGGGGCTTCGACGCTAGGACCCACCGCTGGGAACTCCACGGGACGAAATCCCTGGCCCTGACCAAGAACATGGCCGGGATCGTGACCGACGAGGCCTTCCAGACCACGCTCGCCAACCTCTTTGCGATCGGCGACACGGCCCAGGCCGGCGGCACGATCCTGGGTTCCTGCAACAGCGGGATCCTGGCCGCCGAATACATCGTCCCGAAGCTGCCCAAGATCAAGCACCAGGAGATCGATGCGGCCCAGGTCAAGGTCTGGAAGGACCGCCTGGAAGGCCACAAAGATGTCCAGGACGGCGCCGAGCCCCTGGAATTCGAGACCAAGATCCGGCTCATCACCGAGCGGTACGCCAGCCTCTTTCGGTCCGGCGGGAAGCTAAAAGAAGGGCTCACCCGGCTGCTCTCTTTGCGCCGCGACTGGCTGGAAAGGCTTGCCGGGGACACGCCCCACCGCCTGATGCGCGTCGTGGATTGCTACAATCTCGCGGACCTCGCCGAGGTCCATTTCCGTTCGGCCCTGAACCGGGAAGACACCCGGGCCTCCTTCTACCGCAAGGATTTCCCGGAGATGAACCCGGAATGGGACAACAAGGTGAACTTCGCCTACATGAAGGACGGAAAGTGCGTCATCGAGAAGGGGTCCTTCCCGGAAGTGGATCCCCAATGGCTGGAGGAGGATAAGCAATGAGCGTTCGATTGCCGGTCAAGATCGACTACGACAACTGCATGGGATGCCGCAAGTGCTATACCCTCTGTCCCATGGATGTCTATACCTGGGATGAGGAGAAGAACGTGCCCAAGGTGACGAACTACATGGAATGCTGGTTCTGCGGGGCCTGCATGATGGACTGCCCGCAGCGGGCCATCGACGTCCAGTACCCGCTGGCGAGCTGGTAGAGGTTGTTAAGCCATCATCGTTTGATGTCGATTCTGTCGATAGCAATTCTGTCACTCCCGCGCAAGCGGGAGTCCAGAAGCCTTTGAATAGATTCCCGCTTCCACGGGAATGACGCAGTAGGATCGAACCGGGAATGCCGCGCCTCGCGGCGCCCTCGATGACAGATGAGAACTGAAAGGACCGCCCGCCATGCGCCTGGCCCTGCCCTATCCCACCATGACCTTCCTGTCCTTCTACGCCGCCAGGGAGCAGGGCTTTCTGGCGGCCGAAGGGGTCGATCTGGAGATCCTCCATGTCGCCGGCGGCGGACACGCCATCATGGAGATGTTCATGAAAGGCGAGGTGGATTTTCTCTTTGCCCACTGGGAGATGGTGGAGATCGCCATGCGGGGGAAGCTCGACGTCCGGGCACTCTGCGGCAGCATCGCCGACCCCTACTCCTTTTTCGTCCGGCCGGAGATCAAGACCTTTGCCGACCTCAAAGGAAAGAACGTGATGGTGGGCCCCATGGGGTCGGGGAGCAACACCGAGGCCCGCTACTGCCTGATGCAGGCCGGCGTCGATCCGGCGGAGGTGAACTTCGTCGTCGGCGACTACCTAAAGCGCATCCTCGCCCTACAGGACCCCAACATTCATGCCATGCAGGACCGGACCCAGACCTGGTACTGGGCGCAAAAAGCCGGCTGGCGCTATCTCAAACTCGCCGACCCGGACCTTTTCCTGGACAACGGCGGCCTCTCCACCACCCTGAAGCTGATCCGGGAACAGCCCGAGATCGTCGGGAAAGTGGTCAAGGCGGTCGTCCAGGCGACCCGGTTCATCCAAGAAGACCGGGAAGGGGCGATCGCCCTTTCCCGGAAGGTGATCCCCTATCTTTCCGACGAGGAAATCCGCGGCAGCTATGAAGTACTTCGGCCCCACTTCGACGCCGAAGTGAGGCCCGCGACCATCCAGTTCATCCAGGAGGCGATCGGCACGGTGATGGGCATCCCGCAGCGGCTCGACTTCGAGGAGCTCGTCGATCTCCGCTTTCTCCGCCAGGCGCAGGCGGGTTGACCGCAACGGCCGCGGCTACTCCCCTTCACCCAGGACTTCCCATTTTTTACAGTGATAATACCGGATCTGCGCGAGCCTTTCCGGATAGCGGCCGCAATTGAAATATCGCCAGTAAAAAGACCCGTAGCTCCGGCAATGATTCACCTCGCGATCCAGCAGCGGACAGGCGATGCGGGTGCAGCATTGCGCGCAGCCGTTGCAGGCGGCGGCGTCTTTCGGCCAAGCGGCGCTCACCTTGACCAGGGAAAGATCGGGGCTCAGCAAGGGCGGCGCCGTCAGGGGGATCGCAAACATGTTGCGGTACTCCGGCTCCCGCAGCCAGGTCAGCACCATTTTCCAACCGCAGGCGGTGATGGCGTTGAAATGCCGGTAGTGTTTGAAACAATTCAGGTCTTGAAAAAAGTACCAGGAGTACAGAGGGCCCAGCAGGAAAGCCAGAATGTTTCCCGTTGCCGTAGCCGCCAGTGCCGCCCCGATAAAGGCGAGCCTGGCTGCCGTCCACCGCCATTTTTGCATGAGCAGAATCCATCCTCCCTCAGAAAAAGTTCCAGTATCCCATCAATCCGGCCATATCTCCGATCAAAAAGTGGGAAATGCTCACCCCTACGAGGGTTTGCTGCCGGTTGTACATCCAGCCCCAGAGCCAGCTGGTCAGGAGCGCGACCACGGCCAGATTGAGCGAAGAATAGACATGGAGCGATCCGAAAAGAAACGAGGTGACCAGAATCGCCATAAGACCGCGATGCCGTCCCGAAAACAGGCGGGTGAGCGTGCTCTGCACCGTGCCCCGGGTGATGAACTCCTGCAGCGGCGCGACCCCGAGATAGAAAATATAGGAAAAATCGAAGTATCCGAGGTTTACCCACTGCGCCTCCCGGAAGAGGCCCGGGTAGTAGACATTGGCCACCCCCTTGAACAGAAAAAGCAGGCCGATCACCGGGACCGAAAGTGCCAGGGCTTCGAGGGACGAACGCTTCCACCCTTCAAGGGTGATCCCGAAATCCTTAAGGGGGAGGCGGCTCGCGACGACAATCCTGATGACGATCAGCAGGGTCACCAGTTCCAGCCCCCTGGACAGGTAGCCCTTGATGTCCTTTAGAAACTCGTGGCTGGCGATGAAGCCGGAATTCAGGAACCCCAGGACAAAGGTATAAAAAGCGATGAGCAGCACGACGCTGATGAAAATCGAGGCCAATTGCGTCCGAATCCGGTTGGACTCTTCGAGAGCGGCTTTTTTCTCCCGCAGTTCGGCGATCGTCTGCTCCAGCGCATATTCACGCGCTTCCACCTTGACCGCCATCAGCCCAAAGGACTCGGCCAATTCGGCAATTTCCGGCGAGTGCTTCCGTTTATCGGTGAGGCTGAAAATCCTGTCCACGTTTTTGAAAGAGCCGGACATGATTTCGCGGGCCTGTTCGGTCAGTACGGCAATCGCGGCCGACAAGTGATTTGGCTTGTTCGTTTCCACAGGCATTTCCAATTCGCCGGGAAGTCATTTTACCGATCCCGGGCCACCTCAAGGGCTGCAAAATCCGCAAGCGAGACATCATTTCCAGAACCATCGACGGGGAGCTTTTACACCATTGGTGCCAAAAACTTCAAGGAAACTCTGCAACGCTCGGCCGCAAAGCGAACGGCCGCAGGGTGAAAAGGCGTTACGAGTGCCGGGGCGCCATCTGACGATCCCAAAGGAGTCACTATCCGCAACCGGTAACGGTTGTGTCTGCCGAGCGGTCTGTGATAAGAGATTCGTCCTTGCAGATCGAAGATGAGGTGCTGGGTTATGAGCAACGGTGAATTGAAGCGCAATACGATTTGCCTTCCCTGCCTAAAAGCACAGGCCGGAAACGTGATCGCCTTTGCGGAAGCATCCGCCTTACGCTGCGGCCTCGGTCGGCAGGAGGCGCTGTCGCTGGTCCTGGCGGCGGAAGAGATATTCCTCTATCTTTGCCATAAGGCGGACCCGGGTCAGAAGGTGGAGATCTTCAGCGCCGACGGCGCCTATTATCTCCAGATGGATTTTGTTTTTTCCGAAGCGGAACTCAACCTCCGGGCCTTCAACCTCACCTACCATCCGGCCTATGAAGAAGACGAAGATATGGCCGAGCTCGGGCTCCTGATCGCTTCCCGGCAGGTGGACCGATTCCGGCTCGTCAGGGAGCCCAACCATCTGCTCCGCCTGGTGCTCATCAAGGAAAAAAGGATTCCCCTTCCGGACAGCACCGAGGCGACGGCGCCCGCATCCGGCGGCGAAATCACCATAGGGCCGGCCGATCCCGAAAGCGCCGAGCGGTTCGTCCGGCTGGCCCTCCGTCATTTTGAACTGAACCGGCTCCCCCCTTTCTTTGCCAGTCCCGGAAAGGTATCGGGCATGATCGCCTCGGGCGCCTACGGCTGCGCCGTCGCCGCCGACGGGCAGGGACGCCAGGCCGGCGGCATCCTCTGGCAGCAGGGTCGGGAAAAAACCGCGGAGTGTTACGGCCCCTATCGCTTCGGGCCGTCGGGGAAGGAGGATTGGGGCGCTCCCCTGCTGGAATGCTGCCTTCGGGAGGTGGCCAAGACGCCGGCCATCAATCTGATCAACCGCTATCGGGGCGACAGGCTTCCCCATGGCTACTTCGACGAACTGGGGTCCTACTCGGAATACCGGGACGACAATCGCACCGCGGTGCAACTGGTCTTCTGCCGGCAGCTCAGCGAGGACCCGGGCGCAACGGTGTGGGCGAGCCCGCAGTTGGACGACTTTCTCCTCCAGGAGTATCGCCGCCTGGTCCTGCCCCGGGAGGTCGCCTTTGTCCGGGCCGAGGATCGCCCGGCGACCTCGGATCACTCGGTTCTGGCTGCCGATTTGCAGCGGGAGCAGAACGGCGCCACCCTGCGTCTCCTCTGGCCGGGAAAGGATATCGTGCAAAACGTCGCCGACCACGTGCGGCTCCTGGAAGCGGAGCGCTGGAAAAACGTCTCCGCCGAAGTGGATCTGGGGCTTCCCTGGCAGGCCCCCTTTGCCGAGGCCCTGCTGAAGAGCGGCTTCATGCCCCGGCTCATCGTGCCCCATGCCGGCCAGGGCGATCTGGTCCTCTTCCGCCGCCCGCCGGCGCTCAACAGCCTGGTTCCCGAATTCGTCAAGACCTTCGAGCCCTATATCCCCAGCCGTCCGCCCGAGGTCCTGAAAAAACAGTACCGCTATGCGACCCTTTACCACCTGAACAACAACGAAAACGCCCTGGGCCCGCCCCCGGCGGCGCAGCAGGTGCTGCGGGACTTTCCGCCCTTCAATGCGACTTACTATCCCAGCGGCGACAGCTATCATCTGCGCCTCCGGCTGGCGGAATTTTACGGTCTCCATCCCGACCAGTTCATCGTCGGAAACGGCGCGAACGAAAGCATCACGTTGCTGATCAAGGCCTTTTGCGAGAGCGGGGACAATATCGTCACTGCGGACAAGACCTATGGCGGCTATGAGTGGGTGGCCCGCTTTTCGGGCATCGGCGCGCTTCTGGCCCCGCTCAGCGGCTTGGCCTTCGATCCCGAGGCGATGCTCGCGAAGCTCAACGACCGCACCAAGATCGTCTTTGTCTGCAACCCCAACAACCCCACGGGGACCTATTGGAGCCGGCGGCAATTGACCGACTTTCTCGACCGGGTCGCGGGCCGATGCATCGTGGTTATCGACGAGGCCTACTGCGAATTTGTGGACCGGGCCGACTTTCCGGACGGCATGTCGCTGATCGGGACCTATCCGAACCTCGTCATCTTCCGGACCTTCTCCAAGATGTACGGGCTGGCGGGGCTGCGGATCGGCTATCTGGCCGCCGATATCGACGTGATCAACATCATCCATCGCACGGCGGTGGTCTATTCGGTGAACGCCCCGGCCCAGGCGGCGGCCCTGGCGGCCCTGGGCGATCGGGAGCACATCCTCCGCACCCGGGCGATGGTGGCCGCGGGCAAGGATTTCCTGAAGAAGGAACTTTCGCTCTTGGGATTGGCGTTCAGTTACGGCGAGGGCAATTACCTGTCGATCAAGCTTCCCTTCAGCGACAGCTTCGCCTATCGCCGGATGATGCAAAAGGGGGTCATGGTGCGGATGATGACCGCCTTTCGCTTCCCGAACAGCATCCGGATCACGATCGCGAAGCCCGAGGCCATGGAGGCCTGCGTGGCGGCGCTGGCCTATGCCCTCAAAGACATGGGAGGCATCGACAAGGGCTGATCAGCCATTTGAAGTCTACTTCACGGAAATCTTTTCTATGATGATGGGGGTTACGGGCACATCGCCCATGGGCCCCTGGAAACCCGTTTTGGCGCTTTCGATTTGGTCGACCACTTCCATTCCCTTGATCACTTTCCCAAAGACGGTGTAGCCGTAGCCCTGCGCGGTGGGGGCGGAGTAATTCAAGAAGGCGTTGTCCCGGGTATTGATGAAAAACTGACTGGTCGCGGAATGAGGGTCGTTGGTCCTGGCCATGGCAACGGTTCCCCGGTCGTTTTTGAGGCCGTTGCCGGATTCGATCGCGATCGGGGCCTGGGTTCTTTTCTGATCCATCTCTTTTGTAAAGCCGCCGCCCTGAATCATGAAGCCTCGGATCACGCGATGGAAAATCGTGCCGTCATAGAAGTTGGCGTTCACGTATTGGAGAAAGTTTCTCACCGAGTTCGGGGCCTTTTCGGGATTCAGTTCCACTTCGATATCCCCGACATTGGTTTTGATGACCACCTGGGTCGGTTTGGCCACCGGCACGATCCCCTGTCGCAGCCGCGAGCGCGCATCTGCCACGTTCCTGCTCGGTTGTTGGCCGGTTTTATCAACAGCCCCTTGCGCCTGCCGAAGCAGGTCCGCTTTGATATCCCGGACATTCTTCTGGATGGCGGCGGCCTGAGAATCTTTCAACTCCGCCGCCGGTTGGCCGGGAAGGGGAGGACGCGTCACGCCCTTGCTTTGCTGCCCAGCTTTATCGAGAGAGGCTTGCACATCCCGGAGCATGGCTGCGATGGCGCGGTAATTTTGGGCAGTCGCTTCCGCCTCTTCCGGCGCCGCCTCTTCCAGAACCTGGATGAACTTCTTCGTATTCTCCGGATTCTCCTGAACCAGTCGCCGAATCCTGTCCATGTCGTTGGTCCCGATCGACTCGTTGACCTGCTTGATATATTCCTGCCCCCCCAACTCCGCTTGGACCGGGGAAACCAGGCCCAGAAGGATCACGAAGACCAGGGGAAATAATAAGAAAGTTTCCCGGACGCTATTTAGTTTCATAATGCTTTGCTCCTTTTACGTTGAAAACCATGAAGGCCGACCCTTGCGCCCATACTCAACCCGCAGAAGCGCAAAAACTCATCACTCTCGATGCTTGAACCCTTTTTCGATGACTTCCTTACGCTAAACCGCTGCCATCCGGTTTCATTTCTATCAAACCCGTTTGGGAAACTCAATTCTATTCGTTGGACCTTCCTCGTCCGCCTCGCTACTTTCCCCTTGACATCCATCCCTTTTCGCGGCTTGATAATCTCCTCGCCCAGTGCCGTAGATAGTTTGATATTTTGCCATGGTAAGGTTATCCTTCCATGAAAGGAGATGAGCCGAATGACATCCACAGCGGAAGAAATTGTAAGGAAAATTGATGAATTGCCGGATACAGATAAGGCGATGCTCGTCGATGTAATCTTGGCAAAACTGGATCAACCGGATATGGAGTTGGAAAAAATATGGGCGGAAGAGGCCGCCAAACGATGGACAGCCTATAAAGAGGGTCGTCTCAAATCTATTCCCTATGATGAAGTGATGGCGAGGTACCCCAAGCGATGAAGGTTCGCTTCCTTGAATTGGCGCAATGTGAATTGGATGACGCCTTTCAATGGTATGAAGAACAAATGCAAGGACTCGGTCGGGAGTTGCTCAACGAAGTGGACGGCTCAATACGTCGCATCGCCCGATGGCCCGCAACGGGAAGGGAAATATTCACAGATGTACGCCGTTGCCTGGTCAAACGTTTCCCTTATGGGATCATTTACGGAATTGAAGAAGATACAATCGTGGTTGTGTCGATCGCTCATCTGCATCGGAAGCCCTTTTATTGGATAGAACGCTGGGAAAAAGCGTAAACGGAGGGGTAGTGAAAAGTCCCAGCCTCGCCCGCCGTGTTCTTGGTGAACAAAAGGGAAAGAGCGTTGAGTGCATCGGTCGCGGTCCCGCCTCGCTACTTTCCCCTTGACATCCATCCCTTTTCGCGCATTTATAAACTCCTCGCCCAGCACCGTGGATAGTGGGTCCGGACCCGTTAACCTTTTCAAAAGCTCGGAAAGGAGGACGTTATGGTTACACCAGCTACTCCAACCTATGTCGCCAACCAACTCTATGACATCCCCCTGGCCGACCTGCAGGCAGACCCCAATCAACCTCGCAAGTACCTCGATCCTATTGCCCTCGAAGAACTGACCGCCTCGGTCGCCCAGCAAAATGTCATCGCCCCCATTGTCTTTCGGGTGGAAAACGGCATCTGTTACATCGTTGCCGGCGAGCGGCGCTGCATCGCGGCCCGCAAGGCCGGCTTTGCCACGATCCCGGCCCTCTTCACCGACAAGCCCGCTTATGAGGAGATCGCCCTCGCGGAAAACATCGTCCGCGCCGACCTCACCCCCATCGAGGAGGCCGAGGCCCTGGACCGCCTCCTGAAGAGCAAGGGGTGCATGCAGGAGGACTTGGCCAAACTCATGGGCAAGTCTCCTGCCTCCATCTCCGCGACCCTGTCGCTCAATCGGCTGCCCCAGGCGATCCGGGACGAGTGCCGCAAGGACCCCACGGTCCCCAAGCGGACCCTGGTCGAGATCGCCGGCAAGAAGCAGGAACGGAGCATGGTGAAGGCCTACGCGGCCTACAGAGAAAGCGTCAACCCCGTCAAGAAGGAAAAGGGCGAGCCCGCGCCGCCGGCCCAGAGCGCCCTGAAGGCCCTGGATGGGGCCCAGAAAAAGGTCGTCGCCCTGGACGCCGCCGCCCTCGGGGACGACAAGGAGGCCGTCACCGCCGCCCTGACCTCCCTGCAGACGGCGATCAAAACCCTGCTCGCGGCGATCGCCAAGGTAAAGAACCTCGCGTAGACCGCCGGACGGCGCACTGTGCTGGGCGAGTTTGTGCGCTGTTCTGCAGGAACGGAGTAAATAACCATGAATGGAGAATACCCCATACAACCGGCTCCAGGAGATCTCTTTGACCGGGTAGTTTCGATTCTAGAGCAGGCCCGCGCCAATGTGGTCCGTGCCGTCAATAACTGCATGGTCATTGCCTACTGGCTGATTGGACGCGAAATTGTTCAGGAGATTCAAGGTGGAGCAGGACGGGCAGAATATGGGAAACAAGTCATCGAGCAACTGTCCGCGCAACTGAAAGGGAAATATGGTCGGGGCTTTTCAGTTACAAACCTGCGCTATTTCAGAACATTTTATATGGTTTATTCAGATAGAAGGCCGGAGATTCGCCAGATCGGATCTGGCGAATTGGAAAGGGGTGAAATTCGCCACTTCCAATCCGGCGTTTTAGATGACATGTCGCTGGCCGTTCGGAAAGAGGATGAGGCATGGGGCTTTTCGCCGAATTTAGGCTGGTCTCACTATCAGGTTCTCATGGGTGTTGAAAATCGTAACGAGCGGCTTTTTTTAGAGATTGAAGCGGAGAGGGATGGCTGGGAGGTTAAGCATCTCGAAAGGCAGATCCATACCTTTCTGTTTGCCCGCCTTCTGAAAAGCCGCGATAAAGCCGGTGTGATGGATCTGACCAGGGAGGGGCAGATCCTCAAAACACCGGCAGATGCCATGAGAAATCCCTACATTCTTGATTTCCTAGGTCTGCCTGATTCGGATGCATTGCATGAGTCCACGATCGAAAGTGCAATTATCGGCAATCTGCAATCATTTCTCCTTGAATTGGGCAAGGGCTTTGCCTTCGTCGGTCGTCAGAGGCGTCTGCAATATGATCAGAATTTCTTCTATATCGATCTCGTCTTCTACAACTGCCTCTTGAAGTGTTATCTACTGATCGATTTGAAGCTTGGTGAGCTTACCCATCAGGATGTAGGGCAGATGGACAGCTATGTCAGGCTGTTTGACTATAAATACCGCTCCGAGGGTGACAACCCGACGATCGGGCTAATTCTCTGCGCCAAGAAAAACGAGACCATCGTCAAGTATTCCATCCTCAAAGACAACGCCCAGCTCTTTGCATCCAAATATGTGCTTTACCTGCCTACGGAAGAAGAATTGAAGCGCGAACTGGAACGGGAACAGCGATTGATCGAAGAACAGTTTGCGAAACCAAGCGAAGGGGAAAAAGGATAATTCTCAGGAGATGGACTTTTTAGCCCCGACTATCTGCCATCTCCACCGTCGCCTGCCCGCGGAGGCGATGGTGGGCGACGCTTGCGCCTCCGCGCTTGAGCGAAGGCCCGTATGCGCGCTCCCGAACACGCGCTCGGTATGCGCCCGCGTGGTGCTCACGGTTCATGGGTGTCTCCCGCATCTCTTCCGTCATTCCCGCGCAAGCGGGAATCCAGGAAAAGATGGCGGATTGATGTTTCTAACGGTAATATTGCGCCGGTTTTACCGAAAAATGAGCCCAAAAGGGCCGATAGCGAAGAAAACCGCAAAGTGCCGCGTCAGATACTTAATGGCGTCGAATAGTTAAGTCACTTCACCGCGGTGAAGTGACTTTCGGAAGGCCGATTCGGGGGTCCGCAAACGGCATCGATAGACCGGAAATCCTGCGATATCCCCAGTGGCTGAGGATATTAGCAAGGGCAAGGCCCAAATCGAACATTGTGTTACCGAAGCGAGGTGTCCTACGCAAAAGGTCGTGTTTCTCGTTGACATGAACGCCTTTTTCATCAGCTGCGAAATGACCCGCAATAAGGCGCTGGTGGGGGTGCCGGCCGCGGTGGCCGGCGATCCCAAGAAGCGCACCGGGATCATCCTTGCGGCAAACTATGAGGCGCGGGCCTTTGGCGTAAAAACGGCCATGGTTCTCCATGAAGCCCTGCGACTCTGCCCGAAAATGCGCCTTGTGCCGCCAGATCACCATTTCTATGGCCAAAAATCCGAAGAGGTCATGGCCTTGCTGGCGAACTACACCCCGGCTCTGGAACAAAACAGCATCGATGAGGCCTGGCTCGATATGACCGGGTCTGAAGGACTCTTCGGCAGGCCCGTGGCCGCCGCAACCCGCATCATGAATGAGATCAAAGACCGGCTCGGGCTTTGGTGCTCGATCGGCATCGCGCCGAACAAGTTTCTCTCCAAAATGGCGGCGGAGATGAAAAAGCCCCTGGGGATCACCGAACTATGGGAAGCGGATCTGCCCACGAAACTCTGGCCCCTGCCGGTGAAAGAGATGTACGGCGTCGGCGGCAAGACCGCTGAAAAGCTGCACCTCATAGGCATAGAGACGATCGGCGACCTTGCCAGGGTCGATGTGAACCGCCTGCTTCGCACCTTCGGGAAAGGCGGAAGCGAAATGCATCGCCATGCGCAGGGGATCGACGATTCCCCGGTTCTGGCGCGGCTGGCCGGCGATATGAAGTCCATCGGGCGCTCGACCACGCTGCCGGAAGATATCTCCGATCTCGAAAAGGCCAAGCGGGTGCTCATGGAACTTGCCGATGATATCGGCATGACCGCCAGAAGCCACGGCAAAAAGGGCCACACGGTCCATATCACCCTGAAGTATTCCGATTTCCAGGTCGTCACCCGGCAGGCGACCATTCCGGCCACCTGTACCACCAAAGAAATCGTCCAGGCCGGTTGCCGTCTCCTCGAACAAAACTGGAACCCCTCCCATCCGGTCAGATTGATCGGCATCAGCCTTTCGGGATTTCAGGAAGAGGGCGCCGCAGAGCAACTGTCCCTTTTCGATCCCAGGCAAGAGGCGGCGAAAAGCGACAAAAACGAGCGGCTCGATCAGGCGATGGACAAAATAAGAGGCAAGCACGGCGCGGAAAAGATCACCTTTGCCACCTTGATCAGGAAAGATAAGGGATGAACCTTCATGAACGAACCGACCCCGTCATTCCCGCACCCACTTTTGTCATTCCCGCGCAAGCGGGAATCCAGGGAAGCTGGAACCAGAAAAACATGGCGGATTGATCTTTCCAAAAGCAATTAGAATTAGGACGCCGTTTTTACCGTGAAATGGGCCTAAAGGGGCCGATAGCAAGAAAAATCGTCGGGCGCTTCGTTAGATCGTTAATCGCGTCAAATAGTTAACTTACTTAAACGCGTTTAAGTGAGTTTCGGGAGGCGGGGTGGGGCGGCGGATGGGGCGACACTGGGTGCGATAGGATGGGACCCAAAAAGCGGTAAGTTCAAAACTTTCAAATACAAAGTGAGTTACAGGATGGTACGGCTTGCTTATTGAGTACAGGTTAAAAGTCGATATATTAAAAATAATTTTTATTTTTTCGGCATCAATTGAGCGTTGACGCGAGGTTTTAAAATCATGGGTTCCAGTCTACAGGAGCAACCTGTTGAGATTATCGGAACAATCGATGAAATCACACGTGGAATTAATACAAAGGGAACGATAGTTTTTTGTGGCGCAGGTATTTCATACAATTCTGGTATACCCATTGTTAACCAGCTTATCCCTTACATACTTCTGACACTCTGTGCCTCAAAAGAGGAAATACACAAAATCGAAGAGGAGCTTAAAGATACCCATCATACTTCTGATGGGTTGGTTAAAAGTGTGAGTACGCTACTGGGAATATCAGAGCAGATAATCAATAAAGTGATGAATTCTTTGCCCTTTGAAGCATTTATTGAAATATTGTCACACAATGGCCGGATAGACAAGATATTCGATATTTATGATGCAGATAGCTACGCGCCTGTTCTACAGCCTAACGCCAATCACACCTTTCTGGCCAGGCTCGTTGCCGCGGAAAAGCTCCAAACGATTGTGACTACTAACTTCGATCAATTGATCGAAAAAGCCTTGCGAAACGAAGGGATGATACCGGAAAGAGACTATGATCTGCTGTATAGGGAAGAAGAGTTTGAAAAGATTGATTGGGCGCAAGATCGCATCCGCTTGATAAAGTTGCATGGGAGCATTCACGATAAACAGGCTATGGCTATAACATTGAGCCAAGTGGCACGAAAAGGCTCATCAAAGGGCAGAGCAAGTATAATTCGCCGCGTTTACGAACAGGGTAACCACGAACAGGTGCTGATTTTGGGTTATAGCTGTTCGGACGTCTTCGATTTGTCGCCAGAGATTGAGGCGCTCAAAGGGAACTTGAAGGGGGTGTTCCTGATCCAACATTCTAGTGGCCAGAGTGTTGAGGACATTAAGAAAAGCGAGGAGAAAAACCCGTTCAAGTTATTTGAATACGGCAAAAGGCTTTACATGGATACAGATCACATAGTGAAAGCCTTGCAGGAATCAACTCTGCCTGAACCAGACAGTGTCGTTAAGTATAATATTGCCAACTGGAAAGAGAAGGTTGAGGGATGGAACGAAGAGTCCGCACAGAGTCACGGAGAATCCTATAAATATGCTCTCCTCGCACAAATTTTTAATGCTATCACGGAGTGGCCGATAGAAATTAAGTTTTATGAGCGAAGCCTTGAAAGCGCAAAAGCAGACTCTGATAGCTGGGGCGAGGCGGCTGCAATTGAGAATATGGGGTCAGCCTATGCTGCCCTCGGCGAGTACAAAAGGGCAATCGAGCTCCATGAGCAAGCCCTCGAGATATTTCACCGCATTCAAGATGTGAAGGGCGAGACATCTGTACTCGTGAATATGGGGTCAGCTTATGCTGCCCTCGGTGAGTACAAAAGGGCAATCGAACTCTATGAGCAGGACCTCGAGATAGTCCGCCGTAGCGGAGATGCAAAAGGTGAAGCAGCGGTTCTAGTGAATATGGGCCCAGTCTATGCCACTCTCGGTGAGTACAGAAAAGCGATTGAGCTCTATGAGCATGCTCTTGAAATATTCCGCCGGATCGGGGAAGTGAAGGGCGAGGCAACTGTCCTCTTAAATATGGGGCTAGGTTATGCCAATCTTGGTGAATACCGAAGGGCGATCGATTTGAGCGAGCAGGCTCTGACGATGGCCCGTTGCATTGGCGATGAGGCATGCGAGGGAAATGCCCTTGGTAACATCGGGTTATTGTATATGCAGCTAGGCGAGCATAGACGGGCTATAGATTTCTACGATCAGCACCTGGTTATAGCGCGCCGCATCGGGGATGTGAGAGGCGAAGCAACTGATCTTGCGAATATGGGCTTTTCATATATGCAGATTGGAGAGTATCGTAGTGCGATTGACCATTACGAGCAGTCACTGGAAATAGCCCGTCGCATTGGCAATGTGAAGATTGAAGGAACTGTGCTCGCTAAAATGGGTGCAGCCTTAAACGACCTTGGCGAATACCATAAGGCCATAGAACTCTCTGAGCAGGCCCTGGTGATAGCGCGTCACATCGGGGACTTGTCCGGTGAGGGAGTTGCTCTCGGAAACATCGGTTTGGCTCATCTCAATCTTGGTGAACAACTAAGGGCAATCGAGTTTTACGAGCACAACCTGGAGATAGTCCAGCGCGTCGGTGATTTAGCCAGCCAGGGTGGCGCCTTCAGGGGTATGGGTATGGCTTATGCCAATCTTGGCGAGTATCAAAAGGCTATAGAGCTTTACGAACAGTCGCTGGAAATAGCTCGCCGCATCGGGTTTATGCAAGGTGAAGCGGCTTGTCTAGGGAATATGGGGCTGGTTCATGCCGCCCTTGGCGAATACCGAAAGGCAATTGGATTTTACGAGCAGTCACTGGAAATAGCCCGTCGCATCGAGAATCCAAAGGGCGAAGTGGACAACCTCACCAATATGGGCTCAGCTTATATGCAGCTCGGAGAGTATAGCATGGCAATTGAACATTGCGAGCAAGCCTTGGAGATAGCCCGCTGCATCGGGGACGTGCGGGGCGAAGGGAACAGTCTTGCGGGCTTAGGTTTATCCCATATGCAGCAGGGTGAGTATTGCAAGGCACTCGAGTTTTACGAACAGTCGCTGGCTATAGTCCGCCGTATCGGAAATGTGATGGGTGAAGGATCTATACTTGATAATATGGGGTTTTCCTATATGCGGCGTGGTGAGTATCACAAGGCACTCGAGTTTTACGAGCAATCGCTGGAGATAGCCCGCCGTATCGGGAATAAGCATAGCGAGGGGATCGTGCTCCGGAACTTGGGCATCGCTTATTCACACCTCGATATGAAAAGCAGGGCTCATGAATGTTTTACAAAGAGCAAGGCTATTTTCAGAGAACTGAAACTTCCGCACATGGTGGAGGAAGTTGATGAGGTGATGCAAACAGCGCATAATATCCTATGAAAGTAGTTTGTATTCTTTATCTTTAACCGCAAGCAGATTGATAACTTTTAAGGATATGACTTTTTCAGCTTCAACGGCAGCAATCGGGGACAGGCACACATTTTTCACATCTTATATTTGTCTGTTTACTCCACTGAAATCAGCTGGTTATTCCCTGCCGTCCAGGCACGCAACAATGCAGAAAAGGAGCATGTCACATGACAAAATCCGATTTAATTCCCCGTGTGGCGGTGTTCGAAGGAAAACAAATTCGTAAAATTATGCATTTGGACGAATGGTGGTTTTCCATCATTGATATTGTAGAAGTCCCACCGGCAGCAACCTGCCAAAGCGATATTGGAGTGATCTCAGGCGTAAACTGGTGCATGCTAATTTACTGTATATTCCTTCCATGGGATTGCACTTACTGGGACATTTGCCAGAAAACGTGAAAGGTCCTGCCTGCCATAATATTCCGGTGTACCTCTATGATCCTGAGCCATCAGAACGATGGGGATGCCAGGAAAGATTGGCTGAAAGCTTTTTATTGCTTTATTTGCTTCGATTCTGTTGTCGACAAATGGCTTTTTTACAATCACAACTGCGAACGTTACACCTTGTTCTTTTATCAATGCCCCTTGAAATCTCATGTCAAACCTCCAATAAGTGGATGACTTTATGCGGGAGTCCAAATTTCATGCACAACTACACTTGACCGGCAAAATGATTGATCATCATGGTTATCAAATTATGATGCTCTTGAGATTCGTAGGATTTCTTTGCATTATCTTTCCTATTTTTCTTTCCGAACGCCTTTGAAAGGTTTTTCATCGGCTTTCTGATCAATAAACCTTCCGTTATCTGTATCTCTTTTGGTCCAGCGATCATTTTTAGGATTGTATGTCTGTGAGCGGTCTGTTACTTGCCCGTGCCTGTGACCATCTCCAGAAGGTGGATTCTTTGCCATGTTTATCTCCTTTCTTGTTATCTGCCGTTTTGGACTGCCAACGTAAGGACATAGTGAGTATTAAAAAAGCATTCCGCCCTGAACTCACGAAGATTGTCCTGCAAATCATTGAAACCATATTCAAAGCTGCCGACTAGCCCGCCTTTTCTTTTTAAAATATTGGAATTCACCATCGTCACTAAAGATTCAGCATCAATCTCACTGAATTTACGCAAATAGGAGGGAGAATATACCAAGTGTCTACAAGCAGAAGGCTGGTCAGGTGGAATGTCTAACCACCCAGGCGTACTGACCATCATTAGCATAGGGATATCATGGGTAAATTCAACGTATCTCCGCAGTGTCGTTACCAGCGATTTTTTATAACGTTTCTTGAGTAAGTCTACGCTTGACCATTCAGGGGGCGTATCCAGTGCTTCTTGGGTGAATGCTTTACCAGCAAACATTAAAGCCGAAGCTCCATAATTGGCTTCGCTTTCCAATATTTCTTGGTAGTCAGGATCTAAAGTTTGGGCCGTATCACCCAGGAAAAAAGCTCTATGCCAATTTAGAATTGTGTGGGTTGTGTCGTGAAAGGATGCCCAATCCCGTTTCGGGGCCGGCAAGGATTTGTCAACCAGAATAAGTTCTTCATCCGGCATCCAAATTGCGGAAAGATTAATTTTCTCTTTTAATTGCTTTAGCCTTACCCCACCTACTTTAATTTTATGTAAACATCTCTGTAGTAACGAGGGGTCGTCGAGATCATAAAAATTTCGATGTATTTTGAGGCATTCCAATATATCCTCAATTTGGACAGGTGGCTTCGTAATCCCTGCATCTTTAAGGACCGTTAATACGCGCTTGTCAATTTCCTTGCGAGTTTGATCATTCATTCAGACGAATTTATCTCCTCCCTTAGAAATTTTACAAACTCATCTAGCATCTTCCGCTCATCGGGTTCTAATTTGGAAAAGGATTCTGATTGAGCGGCAAATTTTGAAGCGTATTCCACAATATTGTTGTGATTTGGTTTAATTGCTCCAACTAATATCGCTATCTTTTGTTGGGGTATCTTATAGAATTCCGAGATCTTATATAACGTCAGCGGTGATGGCTTATATGAAAGATCCCGCTCAATGGCTATAGCTTCTTCCTTATCAATTCCGGCTTTCTTCACAAATTGGTCAATAGTCCAGCCGCTCTCTAAACGCAGTTTTTTCATGAGTTCGCCGAAGGCATAGCGCAACGTGGTAACTTTGGGATCATCCTTCTTTAAAGTTACATTGAGCCGACAACTCAAGGCCTTGGCGATCCGCTGTAGCATGGTCAAGGAATGACCATCATAATCAGCATCTTCTAAGCGACTGATAACGGACTGAGTTGTTTCAACCAATTCGGCCAGTTCGCCTTGGGATAATCCTGCATCCTTCCGCAACTCATAAATTGACCTAGCCACTTGTGCGTTGACTCGCTCCCGCTCTAAGGAAGCCTCACGCGCGGGTTCTTTTTTGATATAGCGATTATGGAGAATCTTAACTGCATTATTTTCTTTCGTCGTCATTGTCGTCGTCTTCATGATATTTCTTCCTCATGCTCATAAGTGTGTCGTTGAGGATTGAGTTTGAACATTTCTAGCCTTTTTAAAGCCAGTTCAATATCTTTGTCGGGCACCTCACTTTCTTTTTTTAATCCATGAGATATTATGGCCATGTTCTCACAAAAGAAATAGAGGATTCTATATTGAATGCTTCTATGCGCTACGCGTAATTCATAAATGCCATCCCTTAGCAAATCTGCTTCTGGACGGCGTAACTCATATCCCATTTCTCCCAAACGTTCTATTTTGACGATACATTTGTCCTGAACTTTAGATGACTGGACGTCCAGCCACTTCAGCAGAGGAGCGGTTCCATTGGTATCCATAAAAATAATGACCGTTGTTCGGGGCATCCCTTTTCTCCTTGGGGGGACTTGTATCGCAATATTGCGATATTGTCAAGCGTTTTTTTAGCACTACTCTGATCAGAGCTGTGCTAAAAAAATACAACAATATATGACACTATTAATGCGCTATATGTATGGACCGGAGATACCAGAGAGGGATTTGCCGATATCGGGCATGCTGGTTAAATGCCAGAGAATAATGGATAGTTATTGCAGAATCATTCAGAGAGGTACTCCTTATACCCTTCCGTTGTCCACCATAAATGCTGCGGTGTCGGCCTGCCTTTCATCTTTCCCGGGACGCCGAGGACCAGGGAATAGTCGGGCACCTTCATCCCCTGTCCCACCACGCAGCCGGCCCCGATCATGCAATGGTCGCCGATTTGGGCATCGAGGAGCACCGTGGAGGTGTTGCGGCCATTTTGTCAGCATCGGAAAGAGGGATCAAGGGTTTTTCTGGGTGACATGCAAATCTGTTTTCATAGGAAACGATGTCTGGTACAATTCGGTCACAGCGCCACCCCATTGCATTACTGGACTTTTGTGGGAAACGGTTTAATGGGCAGCCTTTGAGAGAAAGGGTATAAAATGACTGAGACTGGCCGTTACGACGTATCCGGGTTAGTTGAGGCACAATATCAACCGGGCTCCCGCGGTCGCGTCCTGCGCAATCTCCTGGGAATTTCCGGTAAACGCTTGATGGACGAGACGGAGGCAAGAGAGCAGAAACGGGCGCTGAAGGATATCTTGTCCATTTACAGTTCACAGCATCGTTTCACCGCTGATGATATCTGTCGGATACACAAGGTATGGCTGGGCGGAATTTATGAATGGGCCGGGCAATATCGACAGGTCAATGTGACGAAAGGGACCTTTCCCTTTGCCGCTGCGGCAAGGATTCCCCATTTGATGGCAGCCTTGGAAAAGGAGGCCCTGAAGCGATTTACGCCCTGCCTGTTTGAAACGGAGCCGGAAGTCGTTCATGCCCTTGCCGTCGTGCACACGGAACTGGTTCTTATTCATCCCTTCCGGGAAGGTAACGGCCGTGTGGCCCGCATGCTGTCCATCGTGATGGCTGCGCAAGCCGGCTTACCGCCTCTGGATTTCAGCCATCTGAAAGGGCGATACAAAGAGGGATACTTCCGGGCAGTGCAAGCAGGGATGGATTATGATTACAAACCGATGGAGAAGGTGTTCACTGGTGTGATCGAGAAGACTTTGACGCAGAGCGGGAAACCCGGACTTTCTTGACCTTCTCTTTGACCCCGAGTGCACGACAGGCAGCGGTTCGCACTCCTTCAATGGCCGATGAGGATACCACAGAGCGATTGAGCCAAACATCGCATTCCGCTGCGTCTTGGAGGTAGGGATTCGTTTTGATTAAGGGAAGTGATTTCTTTCGCATCGTGGCCTCCGTTCCTTAAAAGATTACAAACCAAGACTACATGATTTTATTAGAGAAGACAACACTTTGTTTATTGCGCTGTGACCCGGAATGGATAGGAGTAATCGGGGACGACTTTTCACATCTTAATATTAGTCGATTATTTATGGTCCTGCCTATTTTTTGAGAGTACTGGCGGTGATGAATAGATCCGAACAAAACGGCTATTCGATAGGCTTGACGCCAAATTTTCTCACTCGCTCATATTGTTTCCGCCACGCCATTTCAAGTTTTTTGGTCCCTGTGTTATATACGGTTGACCAAATGGTTGTATTGAGAGAAACTGAACGCAATAATTCCATCGCGTCTTTTTCCGAAAGCCGTCCTTTGTTTTTCTCAAGTACGCTCATTAATCGCTCATAGCGAATCCTACCTGCATCTCCGAAATTATTGTAAAGGATAAAATTCGTTACGGCATGCCAAGGTTTCTGGTTTCGAATCACTTGCATGTCTCCATTTATGAATTCAAATACCACGGAATTGCCGGCAGCATCGGCAACAAAACAATGATTACTCGTTCCGAGTGCCGTCATATTCACATTATACCGACGAACCAATGTGATGGCCTCTTCGACATCCTTCGCATAGTCCAGTATCAAGCGGCTCATTTGCCAGCGCAGAAGGGATACTTTCGCCGAATCGTGCTGGAACGATGCCCCCGGTACTGTTAAAATCGCAACCGTGACGCCCTGTTCGTTCATGCCGTCCGCCGGAAAGTAGGGAGCAGCCAATATGTTCGTTTTCACGTCCCTATTCGCTTTATGCATCATCGCCGTATTCATTGTATTCAGATTGACCATCGATACGGAAGCATATCCGTCCGAAGGATGGGTATACAAAAGCAATGCCGGCGGATCACCTGTTAAGTCATAATTTCTACCGATAAGCACATCTCCCGATTCATTGATCGCTGTAAAGGCGGAGCATGCCGCTTGTTCATCATCGCTTATATCGCTGCCGATTAAGTGATTCATTCTTAAAAAACGGTTCAATTCATGAATATCTTTTGCACCCTGACTCAAGAACTCCTTGAAATGATAGTCCCCGGAATAGTTCATTACGTAAAGCGGAATATCGTCAAGCTTTTTGAGCGACAGAACTGTCTCGCTACGTCCTGCGAGTGCTGGATAGGTACTGCAAAACAAGCAGCAAAAAAATGTTGCCAAACCCAATAAACAACGCCCATGCATTTTTTGCAAAAAAACTCCCTTCACGCGCAGCACCCCTTCGTCAACTCGATTTTTGTATTCATTGTAAGCGTTAAGGATTCTCCCTACAGTTACGGTAAGGAAAATCAGCGATTCCCTGTCCTGTCCTACCACGCGGCCGGCCCTGATCACGCAATGGCCGCCGATTTCAGCATCGTTAAGGGGCGGGGGCGCCGCTACACTGCCGATCCCCGCATGGCCCGGGCGCGGTCTTGCATGATAAATTCCAGCAGCTTTTTGGCCCGCTCGGAATAGAGGTTGATCGATTCCCGGTTGGGGGCAGAGGTCAGCTTTTGGAGCAGCAGGCCGTCGTTATCGAACCAGCGCGGCAGATAGCCGCCGAAAAAGTATCCCCTTTGCAGGAGCGCCGGAAACACACCGACCAGGGCCGGATCGCCGATATTGAGAAACACCTGCCGGACCTGACAACCCTTGGCAGAGGCGGTCGCTTCGAAATCGGCGATGATCTGGGCGGCATCCCGGCCGGCCTTGACCAGGGAGAGTCTGGCGACGGCCGCCTCGGCAAAATACAGCTCTGTGGAGTCGCTCCGTTCGGGAAGGCCGGCCGTCTCGCTTTGGCTGTGCAGGGATCTTACCAGCCCCATCTCCTCGATGCAGCGGCCCACGGGCTCCCGGTAAATCTCCGGCAGCCAGAGGTCCTGCGGCCGGTCCTTGAACACCTTGAAGAACAATACCGCCGCCACCCGGCCGGGCGAGCCGCCCTCTTTCGCAAAAGCCTCCGCAGGCATGAGGTCCAGGGCCAGTCCTGCTTCGGTAAAGCCTTTCCGCACCGGCATTCTCTGCATGATGAGGTCCCGGCACACGGTTTCCGTGAAAAGTACGCTCAGGCCGGTTTTGGCGGGCAGCATTTTGAGGATGAACTCGCTGATCTCGAAGACGGCCCGGGTATTTCGGTACTCCTGCCGGATGAGGTATTGCCCTGCCTCGTAAATTCCGGAAAAGGGCGGGGAGCTGCGGTAGACGGCGCCGAAGCCGACCACGTCGCCCCTTTCGGTTCTAGCCACCACGCCGTGGATATTGCCCTGGCGGGTTTCTGCGACGAGGCGTTGCGGCACATAGTAGGTATCGACCGGGTAGCCGTCGCCGTAGATCGCACAGCAGCATTGCGCCACGCCCCAGGCGTCTGCGGGCTGGAAAAAGTCGACGGTGAAGCTGAGGTCCGGGGTCAGGGCCTGCGCGGAGGCGCTCAGGATCTCCAGGGCTTCCCGGCGAGTGGTGATTTGGTCGATCCGGTCTTGTAGAGTCATTGGTGTTGCCATGGGCTCCGTCTACACCCAAAGCCCCCTTACGGCAATGACAATTCTTGCGGCTGCCCCTGCCGAACCATGCCGGGCGCGAAAATCACCACGGACGCGCGACCATGGTTCCCCTTTGTCGATGTATACATTACCACCGGACCGATAGATAATCCCTTGACAGACCGGACGCCGTTTTCGTATACTCCGGCTCCCTCGGCCCTATGGTTCAGGTCAGGCAAAAAGCGGACGACTGTTAGGAATGACGACTCTGTTCCCAGACAAGGACTTTAATGCGGAGTGCCGCCGAGCCAACGTCGCGAGAGTAAAAAAAGCGCATTATTGTATACGATTCAAAGAATTCAGCGAGAACGAACAAGGAAGAACTGCCGCCCCTAAAAGGTAACCTGCGAGGCCTCCGGTGCAACAAGTCACTTATTGGGTCGCCATTGGCGCTGGTTTAGCTTCTTTTCTGACACCTTGCGTATTGCCCATGGTGCCGATCTATCTCGCCAGCCTGTGCGGCGCCGATGTTTTTTCCGCCGATCCCTCCCGGAAACGATTGCCCGTCCTTCTGCACACCGTCAGTTTTATTTTTGGATTCTCTTTTGTTTTCATTGCTTTGGGGCTTGCTGCGGGGATGGTCGGCCTGGTCTTCGGCT
>JAKAFS010000019.1 GCA_021817825.1 Deltaproteobacteria bacterium
CTACTCCTTCGCCTCCAGCGGCGTCAATGCCGGGACGCATCTCTCGGCCGAATTCTTCATGGAGGCGACGGGTCTCAAATTCCGTCATGTTCCCTTCCAGGGAGGCGGCCCCGCCGTTTCCGCCATTGTCGGCGGCCATGTCGACTTCGGTCTGGTGGTCCCCTCGGCGGCGATGCAGCTCGTCCGGGGCAACAAACTCCGGATCCTTTCGGTCCAGACGGCCAAGCGCTACTCCTTCCTTCCCAATGTCCCCACCCTCGGGGAGCAGGGGGTCAAGGGGGGCGAGGCCTATGGATTCGTCGGACTGATCGCCCCCAAAAAGACTCCCGAGCCGGTCCTTGCCAAACTCCGCGAGGTGACCAAGAAGGTGACGGAGGATAAGGAATTCGTCGGCGTGATCGAGAAGTTGGGCGACGACGTCAATTTCATCACCGGCGATGAGGTCAACCGGATGATCGCCTTCGAAACGGAAAAGCGCTCCAAGCTCTACAAGAGGCTCATCAAGGAACAGGCAAAATAGCCAGACTCATCCCTGCCGGTTGCCGGATCCTGGCGACCGGCAGGAAAGCAAAGGAACAAACGCATGGAAAACAAACGGGTGGGCAGTCTGCTGTTTCTCGCCATCGGGATCTACGGTCTGATCTTTTCGACCCAGATCCCGATGGGGCGCTGGGCCGAACCCGGGCCGGGGATCTTCCCCCTCGCCCTTTCGGTCCTCTTGTGTCTGTCGGGCATTCTGGGCTGGATCGGCGCCGGGAAGGGGGCGAAGGAAGAAGAGAGGGTGCGTTGGGCCGATTTCATCGGCAAGGGGGCTACCCCCTTGCGCATCACGGTGCTCACCGCCGCCTTCATCGTCGTTCTGGACCGGGCGGGATACCTGGCGACCTCGTTCCTCTACCTGTTTCTTCTTTTCTTCTGGGTCTCCCGTTACTCCTGGTGGAAGGCGCTGGGGCTCGCAATCCTTCTAGGCGCGGGAGGCTGGGTCTTCTTTGACAGGGTCCTGGGAATCGCTCTCCCCCGGCTGGGGATCTGGTTCTTCTGACGGCTTTTAGCCTGAACGGCACATAAGGAGAAGGCGCATTGGACGTTCTCACCAATCTCTGGAATGGATTTCACACCGCCCTTACCCTACAGAATGTCTATCTCTGTTTCATCGGCTGTCTTTGGGGCACCATGGTGGGGGTCCTTCCCGGCATCGGACCCGTCGCCGGCGTGGCGCTGCTGATCCCCCTCACCTTCGGGACCGATCCCACCGGCGCCATCATCATGCTCGCCGGAATCTATTACGGCGCCATGTACGGCGGATCGACCACTTCCATCCTGATGAACATCCCCGGCGAGGCCGCCTCGATCGTCACCTGCTTCGACGGGTACCAGATGGCCCTGAAGGGGCGGGGGGGCGCGGCCCTCTTCATCAGCGCCTGGGGGTCCTGGATCGCGGGGACCCTGAGCATCCTGGGGCTCATGCTGCTGGCGCCCTTCCTGGCGGATTTCGCCATGAAATTCGGCCCGCCCGAGATGTTCGCCGTCCTGCTGATGGCCCTGATTCTGCTGGGTTCGCTGGGCAAGGGATCTTTTCTCAAAACCATGCCCGTCGTCTTTCTGGGCCTGCTGATCGGCACCATCGGCCTGGACTCCCTGACCGGGGCCTTGCGTTTCACCCATGGCGTCACCGAGCTCTACGACGGGATCGGCATGCTGCCCGTCGCGATGGGGGCGATGGGGATCGGGGAGGTCCTCTCGGCCGGCGAGGCAAGCCTCGTCCGGGTCGTCCAGCAGGTGCGTCTCCGGGAACTCTTTCCCACCGGCGCGGAACTCCGCGCCTCCTGGGGGCCCATATTGCGCGGTTCGGGAATGGGCTTCTTCATCGGCCTGTTGCCCGGCGGCGCCCATGTGCTCTCCAGCTTCGTCTCTTACATCGTCGAAAAGCGGCTGGCAAAGCGGCCGGAAGAGTTCGGCACCGGACGCATCGAAGGGGTCGCCGGCCCCGAGGCCGCCAACAACGCGGCCGCCGGAGGGGCGATGATCCCCTTCCTCAGCCTCGGGATTCCCACCAATCCCACGACGGCGATCATGATGATCGCCCTGCTCATCCACGGCGTCCGTCCGGGTCCCTTGTTCATTTCGGAGCAGCCCCAGATCTTCTGGGGCCTCATTGCCAGCATGTACATCGGGAATCTGATCCTGATCATCCTGAACCTGCCGCTGGTCGGCTTCTTCATCCACCTGCTCAAGGTCCCCTTCCGGATCCTGTTTCCGGTGATCATGCTGATCTGCCTCGTAGGAACCTACTCGGTCAACTCGAGCCGGTTCGAATTGGGAATCCTCATGGCCTTCGGCGTCGCGGGCTATGTCTTCAAGAAGATCCAGTACGATTTTGCCCCCTGCATCCTGGCCCTGATCCTCGGTCCCTCCCTGGAAAGGGCCTTTAGGCAATCGTTGATGCGCAGCGGCGGCTCCTTTACGATCTTCATGGAAAGTCCCATCGCCCTGACACTGATCGTGCTGACCGGCGCGCTTCTGATCTGGAACCTCTGGCGGAGCTATCGGCCCCAGAAGGCCGCCTGGGAAAAAGCGCTGGAAGGGGAATAAGGCTTTCGCAACCGCCCTTGCCGGCTTCCCCAGGAAGGCCCTATTTCGTGAACCGGATATCCGGTTTGATCGTCTGGAGGAATGCCGATACGGCCGGGGAGAGGTATTTTCGCTTCCGGATCAGCAGCGCCACCGTCCTTCTGGGGAAATACCGATCCAGGTCATAGATGTCCAGCGTCTCCTCGTCCTGCTTGGAGATCACGTAGTCGCTCAGCAGCGCCACCCCCAGCCCCATGGACACATAGGTCTTCACGGCCAGGAAATTGTTGTGGGTGATCAGCGTATTGAGGGTCAGCCCCTCGTCGGCGAACGGTTTTTTGATGAACGGCTCGGTCGATCCCGTCCGGGAAAAGAGAATCAGCGGGGCTGCGGCAATCTGTTTCAGCGTAGGATGTTTGTCCGGGAAAAAGGGGCTGCCCTTCAGGGCGATCAGCTTCTGTCCGGACTCGAAGAGATCGTGGCACTCCATGGTGCTTGATGCCGAATCGGCAAAGGCGATGCCGAAGTCGGCCTCTCCCGATTCGACCTTTTCGTAGACGTTCTCGAAAAAGCTCCCCTCGACGTGAAAACTGACCTTGGGGTGCGTCTTCAGGAACGCGGAGATGTAGGGGGGGAGGAATGAATTGATGATGGCGTGGCTGGCGGCGATGACGATTCTGCCTTGGTATTCCAGCAGCTCTTTTCGGAACTCGTCGCGGATCTCCTGCACGTCATCGAACAGGCGGACCACCTTGACGAGGAGCGCTTTGCCTTCGGCCGTCAGCTTCATCGTGCCGGCCGACCGGTCGAAAAGCGTGACGCCGAGTTGTTTCTCCAGGCACTTGATCTGGCGGGTGATCGTGGGCTGTTCACGGCCCATCGCCACCGTCGCCTGGGTGACGCTCCCCCGTTCGGCGACACAGTAGAATCCCCGCAGCCACTGCAGCAAATCCCCTGGAATCTCTTCGATCATGGTTATCTCCTTCTCCGGCAGATTGCGGTCCCTGACTTCCGTCCTCCCCTGCCGAAGACGTCATTCATGGGTTTGCTGCCGAAAACTTCAATTTCAGACCTCTCATATCATGACCCAACCGCTTGTCAAGAGGCACTCTGTCTGAAAAAAGGTACTGAAAAGTGGGGCTTGACTTCGGGGAAGGGATCGGATAGCCTGAAAACCAAGCGTGACGCGTCAACCTCTTAAAAAACCTTAACTTCCGATTCCTCCTGTGCATTGTTGATTCTCCCTCGAAAAGCTGAAGAGGGTGGCGTTTCTTTTCTCCGCGTCCGGCGCCCTCGGGGTCCGTCGGAGAGACCTGCCCGGATCGGGAAGGACGCAAGATCCGGCGGCAGGGCGGACGGGAACGTCCGCCGGCGAAGGGGATAATGTGATCGATCGTGATTGCGCCGTTCATGCGGGTAAGGAGGTGAAAGGAGATGGTGACGATCAAAGAGGCTGCCCAAGGGCTTCCGGGGAGTTTACCCTTGCCGGAAGAGGGGAGGAACCGGAAGAAACCGCCGGCGCCGCCCAAAACGGTCAATCTTCCCGTCGATGAGGTCGTTTTGAAAGGAAGGACCACCGCTGCGCCTGGGAAAAAAGAGGAGGAGTATCTGGTGGCCACCTACTGGGGCTAAACGGCGATGGCCGGGCAGCCGATCGCGACAGGGGCGCTTCAACAGAGGCAGGGGACTGGCATAGGAGGCGAAGATGACGGCGCAACCGGCGGAAGTGAGCGGTGGAACGGCCCCGGTGTATGAAATCGAGTTGGATCTCGGTGGCTGGAAAGTCTCGAATACCAGGGAAGTGCCGCGATTTGCCGATGATCTCGTCCGGGCGCTGCCGTCAATGAAGGAAGACCTGTGCCGCTCTGGCGAGGGGTGCGGCTTTGGCCGGGAGCTCGAAAAGGGGACAAATTTTGCCCAGGTGATCGAACATGTGATCCTGGCGCTGATTCGCTTGGCAAAGGGGAAACAGGGGCCCTATAGCGGCTCGACCCGCCGGTTGAACGAAGAACAGGTCTACCTGATCCAGTACAGCGCCCCGGATTTTCTGACCGGGAGGCTGGCGGCCATTCTGGCCATCGATCTGGTCAAGCGGTTGATCGCCGGTGAGCCGGCCGCTGGCGACCATTATGGCCGCTTCCTGAAGCAGCCCCGTTCCTATTTTGACGAAGGTGCGATCGCCGGGGCGATCCAAAAAACCGGGGAACCGGTCGGGGTGATCGAGGCGTTGAAATGGGAGCCCGCCGAGTTGCTCCGGAAGCCCAAGGAACGCGTCCTTGCCGCCGGGCAACTGGAGGTCATCAAGAAGATGCTCAAGGACATCCGCCACCAGCTGGAATCCATCACGGCGGCCTGGCGGGAGTCCTTCCTGGCCTACGGCGGGACTTACGGGGCGACCATCATCGACAAGCTGGAGTTGCTCAATGTCGATCGCTACTTCATCCCCCTTGTCGGGGGGAATCTCCCCAAGGTGATGGGCGAGGTCAAAAGGGCCGCCCAACTGATCGATTCCTACAACATCCCCCTGGGTTTCGTCATCCATTCCCTCTGGCTCTACAAGAACAAGCTCCTTTCCAGCGTGATGGACAAATACAAGTATCAGGATACGGCGCCGGTCGATCGTTTCATCAAGGACTTTGAAGACCTCTACCAGATCATCATGCAGAACGTCACGGAGGGGTTCGTCCGCAGCGAACCGCTTTCGAGTCCCGGCTCCTCCGGCGAGTTCCGGCGGTTCATCGAGCTGGATCCCCAGAAGGGCCGGATCCTGGTCATCGACGACGACGAGATGATCCGCCGGATCGTCACCGATGTCCTGGAACTGCACGGCTATCGGACGCTGCTTTCCCAAAGCGGCGCCCAGGCCCTGGAACTCCTGGCGGAATCCCGGGAGGCGATCCGCCTCGTGGTCCTCGATATCTATCGACCCGACGACCTCAATGTCAAAGAGCTTTACGAACGGATCAAGGCCCTCTGCGGCGACGTGAAGTTCATCGTCACCTCGGGATTGTCCGTTCCTCCGGAACTCGAGTCCTTCCTCCATGCCGAATCGATCAGTTTTCTCAAAAAACCCTTTACGGTGAACTATCTGATGAACAAGGTCGAATCGCTGTTGTGCTGATTCACCTTTTGAACCTGCGAAGGAGCGCAACCTATGAGCCATGTCAAAAGGACCAAGGGAACCATCGCGATTCTGACGGGAGGCGGGGACGTTCCCGGCCTCAACCCGGCGATCCGGGCCATCACGATCCGGGCGATCCGGGAGGGGTTCCGGGTCGTCGGGATTCGCCGGGGCTGGAAGGGGTTGATCTCCTGCGTGCGGGACAAAAAGCAGGCTCAGGAGGAGAGTTTTCAGCGGCTGACCGAGGAGAGCGTCAATAAGGCGGGACGAACGGGGGGGACCTTTCTCCACACCTCCCGCACCCTTCCCAGCCGGATACCGAAGGCGGACGTTCCCGACCATCTACAGGGAGAGTACCGGGAGGAGTGCAACGACCTCACCCCGGAAGTCCTGAAAAATCTCGATTTCATCGGCGTCGACACCCTGGTCGCCATCGGCGGCGACGATACCTTGAGTTACGGCGTCCAGCTGGCGAAACAGGGGGTGAGGGTCATCGCCATCCCCAAGACGATGGACAACGACGTCCCGGGGACCGATTACTGCATCGGCTTTTCCACCTGCATCACCCGGACCATTGAAATGACTCATTCGCTGCGCACCACCGCCGGTTCGCACGAACGGATTTTGGTGATCGAGGTGTTCGGACGATATGCCGGATTCACGGCCCTCTTGCCGACGATGGCCGGGGCGGCGACCCGCTGCGTCATTCCCGAATACCGCTTCAAGGTAGATCGGCTGGCGGAATTGCTCGTCCAGGATCGCTCTACCAATCCCAGCCGCTATTCGGTGGCCCTCATCTCCGAAGGGGCGATGCCCGAGGAGGGCGGGATGGTCTTCGAAAAAGAGGAGGCCGATCACTACGGCCACAAGAAGCTCGGGGGGATCGGCGATCGGGTTTCGGCGCAGGTCGAGCGGCAAACGGCCCAGTTCAACAAAGGCAAGAAGATCAATGTCATCAACCAGCGGCTGGGGTATCTGGTCCGGTGCGGCAATCCCGACGCCATCGATTCCATCGTCCCGATGGCCTTCGGCAATCTGGCCCTGGATCTGATTCTGAACCGCTCCCACGGGAGGCTGATCAGCCTCCGGAACGGCCGCTACGACGATGTCCCCCTCGATGTGGTCACGAGCACCAAGAAGGTCGTCGATATCGAGAAATACTACAATTGCGACCGGCTCCGCCCGATTTACGAAAGTTTCAAGGCGAAGCCCCTGTTTATCATGACCAGCGATTACTGACGGGAGACGGTTCCGCATAAGAGCCCGGATGCGGCGTTGCGCTTCGCCTGCGGGCCTTTATTTCAAGCCGTCTGCCCGCTTGCGGGTCATCCTTTTTCATTCTGATGGCGATTGACGGGGGACGGCTTGCCTGAAGACAGGGAAGGTCGCTCACCCTTTGCGGAGGAGTTCCTCCAGGAGGCGCAGGGGTTTTTCCCGCTGTTCGAGCATCCGGACCAGGGTTTCCCAGATCGACTGGATCCGGTCGCCGCCGAAGATATGATCTTCCTTTAGCGCCGCCTCCGCGGCGTCGGTTCCCGCCGGCTCGCCGAAGGCCTTGGCGATAAAGAGCGTCTTGATGGTCTTTTCCAAGAGATAGGCCCGGGCGACCGCCTGCTCAATCGATTCTCCGACCACGACGATCCCGTGATTTTTCATGAAAACGGCCTTGGCGTCGCCAAGGGTTTCGGCCAGCAAGCGGCCCTGTTCGGGTTTGACGATGAGATCCGTCGAGGCATCGAAATAGGGCAGGGGCGCGGCAAAGAGGACCGCCTCGTTGTTGACGGCCGGCAGGGGCTGGCGGGTGGCGGCAAAGGCCGTCGCGTAGAGGGGGTGGGTGTGGATGACGCAATTCACGTCCGGTCTTGTACGGTAGATCTCCACATGGATCGGCAGCTCGCCATGAACCGCTCTCGCGCCTGCCAGCTTCCGGTAATTGAAATCGAGGGTCACGAGGTCTTCTGCATGGATCTCGCTCAGGCAGAGCCCCTTGCCCTTCATCCACATCCGCTCGGGGTGGCCGGGGATCCGGACGCTCACATGGCCGAGGTCGAGATCGTCCTGTCCCTCGGTTCCCAGGATGCGGCAAGCCAGAGCCAGCTTTGTCTTCAAGATCCCTTCCGGCGCTTCGGCGATCGGCGTTTCCCCTTTGCTCATGGTTTTCCTTTCCTTTTGAGTCCCCCGGACTCGTCCTTGGTTTTCCCTTTGCGGCATCGACGAGCCGCTCCTCAGTCGTCAGTCGCAGGGCGCGCTGGCGCCGGTGACGGGGGAACGGAAGAACGGAAGGGGGAGGCGGCGCCTCCCCCTTCCGTTCCCGCAGTTCAGGAATGATTTTACCTGGGCCCGGCTTTGGGGAAGAAACCCCGCAGGGCGAGAACGGGGAGTCGCATACTATTGGTTGGCGGCCGTCACCTTCTTGAACAAGGCGAATTCGTCCACGATCTCTTTTTTGTACTGCGCCCCGTTGAGGTAATGGGGCACGAAATCGAACTTGTTGACCATCGCCACAAAGGCCGGGTCCTTAACGGCGGCGCGAATCACATCATCCCACTTCTTGATGACCTCCGGCGGAAGCCCCTTGGGTCCGACGATTCCCATTCCCGTGTCCACGAGGGTCTGCTTGTAGCCCTTCTCGTAAGAGGTCGGGACGTTCGGATAGAGGGGATGACGTTCTTTCGAGAAGAACACCAGGATGCGGATCTTGCCGGCATCGACCTGCGCTTTGGCGGCCGGCAAGGCCATGGCGGCCAAGTCGACATGCCCGCCGAGCAGTGCCGTGACGCTTTCCCCGCCGCCCGAGAAGGCCACGGTGGTGATGTCGGCCTTGGCCTCATAGTTGAGGAGACGAAGGGCCATCGCGGGGTTGGTTCCCACCCCCGGGGTCGAGGCCTTGAGCTTCTTGGGGTTTGCCTTGGCGGCGGCGATCACATCCTCGAAGGTCTTGAAGGGCGAATCGGTCTTGACGACGATCGACTGGGGAAAATTGGCCACCTTGACGACATAGTTCACGTCGTCGATCGTGTTGAAGGGAAGGTCCTTCGTGAACAGGGGGGTGATGTCCAGGGTGTCGGAGTTGCCGGCGCAGAGCGTGTAGCCGTCGGGTTTGGCCTGTAGGACCCCGGCCATTCCGACGATTCCGCCTCCGCCCGGCTTATTGACGATGGTGATCGTTGTCTTCAGGGCCTTGGAGAAGTAATCTCCCATGGTTCTCCAGAAGATGTCGGTAGCGCCGCCGGAGCCGAAGGGAACGACGAGTTGGATGGGGCCTTTCGGATAATCCTGGGCCGCCGCGGGGGTGACGCCGATGATCCCGGCGGTCAGGAGCAAGAGACAGATGCCGATGACGATGCTGTGCTTCTTCATAAAACGCCTCCTAATTGGGTTGGTGTCGTTTCCAAACCGATGCCGGCGGCTATTCCTCGCCGGTGCGCAACTCTGCGCGAACCCTCTTCTTCTTCAGAAAAAGGGGTGAAAAAAGGATCAGCAGTCCGGCAATCAGAAAAAAGGCGGAGAGCGGCCGGGTGAAAAAGACCGTGGGGTTGCCGTCGGCAATGATGAGCGAACGGCGTACGGCGTTTTCCATGATCGGCCCGAGGACCAACGCCAGCACCAGGGGCGCCGCCTCGTAGTCCAGTTTCTTCATCACGTAGCCGATCACCCCGAAGACGATCATGATGAGAATATCGTATTGGTTGTTGTTGACCGCATAGGCCCCGATGATGCAGAAGAGCAGGATCAGCGGAAACAGGTAGTGGTAGGGGATTTTGAGGATTTTGACCCAGAGCGGGATCAAGGGCAGATTCAAGACCAGGAGCATCGCATTTCCCACGTAGAGGCTGGCGATCAGACCCCAGAAGACATCGGGCGATTCGGTGATCAAAAGCGGGCCCGGGCGCAGACCGTGAATCATCAGCGCCCCGAGCAGAAGGGCCGTGGCCGGGCCCGTCGGGATTCCCAGGCTCAGCATCGGAACCAGGGTTCCGCTGGAGGCGGCGTTGTTGGCCGACTCGGGGCCGGCGACCCCTTCGATCATCCCGGTGCCGAACTGGTCGGGACGGTGGGAGAGCTTCTTTTCGAGGGTGTAGGAGATGAAGGTGGGAATCGCAACGCTCATCCCCGGGATGACCCCCAGGAAGAAGCCGATCACCGTCCCCCTGCCGATGGGGCCGATGCTGCGTTTCCACTCCGCCCGGTTCGGCAGCAGTCCCTTGATCCTGGTCTTGAGGATTTCCTGCTTGAAGGCCCGCTCGACGTTGAGGAACACCTCGGAAACGCCGAAGAGGCCGATGACGATCTGGACCAAGCCCACGCCGTCCATCAGCGACGTGATCTTGAAGGTGAACCGGCTCACCCCGGACATGGGATCGAGACCCACCGTCCCGATCAGCAGCCCGAAGCAGACCATGAGCAGGGCATTGACGATCGATCCTTTTGCCAGATAGACCAGGATGCTGAGTCCCAGGATCATCAGCGAGAAGTACTCCGGGGGACCGAAGCGCAGGGCGAAGGTCGCCAGCGTCGGCGCCAGCAGGACCAAAAGGAGGATGCTGATCGTTCCGGCGATGAAGGAGCCGAAGGCTGAAATGCCCAAAGCCGCCCCGGCCCGGCCTTTTTTCGCCATCTGGTAGCCGTCGAGGCAGGTCACCACGGAAGCGGCTTCCCCGGGAATGTTCACGAGGATGGACGTCGTCGATCCCCCGTACATCGCTCCGTACATGATTCCCGCCAAAAGAATGATGGCCGAGACCGGGGGGACATGAAAGGTGACCGGCAGGAGCAGCGACAGGGCCGCCGGCGGCCCGATCCCCGGCAATACCCCGATGAGGGTTCCGATGAGAACCCCGATGAAACAGAAGAGGAGATTCATGGGGGCCGTTGCAACGCTGAATCCGTGCAGCAGTTGACCGAAAATATCCATGGGGTTCCGACTCCTAAAATCCCAAAAAGCCTTTGGGGATCTGGGCATTGAGCAGGACGTTGAAGAAGAGTTCCGAGACAACGGCCGTGACGACTGCCGCGAGCAGGGACTTGGTCCAGCTCTGCGGTTCGATGACCTTGACCAAAAGCAGCATGAACAGGAAAGTGTTGAGCAGAAACCCCGCCGTCGGCAGGGTCAGGGCATAGGCGATCAGGGCCAGAAGGATGATGGCGATGCTCCACCAGCGGAAAGGTTCGTCGGAGGGGGCTTCCTCCTGGAGCGGGGTCGGTTTTGTCTTTAAGGCCTCAATGAGCGCCAGGAGGGCCAGAATGCCGGTGGCAACGGCGATCAGCAAGGGAAAGAAACCGGCGCCGGGCTCCCGCATCTCCCCCATCGGCAGGCGGGAGGCCTGCTGGCCCATGACCACTGCAAAAAGCAGCCAGAAAAGGCTGCACCAGATCTTTGCCGACCTCACGATACCTCCTTCATCTTTAACCTGTACCGCGTCGGCCTGTCCCGGTCCGGAGCGACCCGCCTGACTCGGCGCTTTCCTGGCGATATGGATGAAAATCAACGGGTATCTAACTTTGCTTCGGAAGCCTATATAAAGGTCATCGCCCTGTCAAGGGGATTTTAGCGACGGTCTCCTGATGATTTTCCCGCGCGCCCCGTCCGATCCAACCCCCAAAAAAAAAGGGGCGACCGTGCCGGCCTCCCCCTTTTGCTGTTTCTCTGGACATAAATCTGTAAAATGGATGCCCGCAGGGTCCCCGGCCCTCCGGGGCCCTGCGGCTTGTGCCGGTCTTTTAGATGACGCCCTCCGCCTTGAGCTGCTCCAGCTCCTTGGCGTCGATGCCCAGGAGGCCGCCGTAAATATCCTTATTCTGCTCGCCGACCGCGGGGGCGGGCATCTTCCGGTCGCCCGGCGTCTTGGTCATCTTGAAGGTCGAACCGAGGAGCTTCACCTTGCCGGACACCGGCTGCTCCACCTCGACGAACATCTCCCGGGCCTCCAGATGGGGGTCGTTGGCCACCTGATCGAAGGTGGGCAGCGGCGAACAGGCGACCCCGAATTTCTTCAGGGCCGAGACGATCTCCTCGACGGTGTGGGTCTTGCAGAAGCCGTCCACCACGGCGTTGACCGCCTCCCGGTTCTTCACCCGGATGTCGCGGCTGGCGAAACGCTCGTCGTTGGCCAGATCCTCGCGGCCGATCGCCTGGAGCACCTTCTGCCACTGGGCATCGGCGATGGTGCAGATGATGACGGCGCCGTCCTTGGCATCGTAGCTGCCGAAGGGGACGGAGCTGGCGAACTGGTTGCCGAACCGCCCCGGGACCTTGCCGGTCACGAAATAGTCGGCGCGATCCGGGAATACCAGTCCCCACACGGCATCCTGCATGGAGATGTCGATTGCCTGCCCCTCGCCCGTGAGGGTCTTGTAGTGCAGGGCTGCCAGGATCGCAATCGTGCAGTTGAAGCCCGACAGGTAGTCGCCGATGGAAATTCCCGTTCTAAGCGGCCCGCCGTCCGGGTAGCCGGTGACGGCCATCAAGCCGCCCATGGCCTGGCTGACCACGTCATAGGAGATGTCGTTGCGCCGGGGGCCCGTGTGGCCGAAGCCCGAGATGGAGGCGAAGATCAGTCCCGGGTTGAGCTTGCTCAGGACGTCATAGCCCAAGCCCAGCTTTTCCATGCCGCCGGTGGCGAAGTTTTCCACCAGAATGTCCGCCTTGGCCGCCAGCTTCTTGGCGATCTCCAGCCCTTTCGGATTCTTCAGGTTCAGGGTGACGCTCTTCTTTCCCCGGTTCCGATCGATGAACTGAAAGGACTCCTTCTGGGGGGTCAACGGCGAGGCGTGCCGCTCCGGCTCGCCCTTGCCCGGCATCTCCACCTTGATGACCTCGGCGCCCAGCTCGCTCAACATCATCGTGCAAAAGGGGCCTGATAAATATTGTGTGAAATCCAGTACCTTGACGCCTGCCAATGCCTTTGCCATTATCCTCATCTCCTTTTTGATAGATAGATTGGAGTCTGTCTTACTGCAACTCACCCTGCGGTTATTTCATAGCAGAAATATCGTTTTTGTACATCATTTTGTTTCATCGGCGTTGCATGCCTTTGATGCTCATCGTCTTTCACTGTAGCGCCTGGCTGCGGAGACGAAGCGTCCGGCGCCCCGCTGCCAATCCGGTTGGCGACGCTGCACGCCACGTTGGCAGTTTTTCTTGGACAGGCGGCAAAAAACGCATGAAAATACGAGGCCATGAGCCATATTCCGTTTTGGCGCGAGCTATGCATTGCCATTATTCCTGTCGCCCGGCGTTCGACAGAACACGGTTGCCGGATTTAGGCGAACCGGGCTCTTTGCCTCCCGGACCATTTTGTGATAGGCAGGTTGCCTCCGGCGCGATCAGATTTGTGAAGGGCGGAAAGGGCGTCAACGGGAGCTATCGGTTCGTGAAGCGGTAAGACCGGCCGATCGGCCGAACGTCTCGCCCCAAAAAATGTAAGGTCAAGGTGTTTCAAAGAAAGGATGTTCTAGAATGTTCAGGAAAACTGTTTTTTCTAAAAGCAGAAGGATTTTTTCTGTCTCCCGCTGGTGCCTCACGGCAGCCCTTTTCCTTGCTCTGGCGCCCTGCGGGACGGCCCAGGCAAAGCACTATTTCGTCGTTACCAATGGGACCAGCTCCGACTGGTGCATGGTCACGATCGGGTTTACCGACGGCTCCAGTGTGGAGAAAAAGATTTTCAAAAACATGACCGGCCAATGGCTCGACACCGATAAGTGTCTCCAGTCCATCACGGGAAGCTGCCAGAGCCTGAACGGCTCGGGAGCCAAGCCGAAGGACCTGACCGGCCAGAATCTCTGCGCGAACGCTAGTTATCGCATCCAGCGGTTGTTCACCAACTACCACTATGAAACCCAGTTCGTGAAACAGTAAAAAACAATTCGGCGATCATCGTTTTGCCGGACCGCTCCGAAAAGGTGCTTCCTGCCACGGACTCTGAGGGCCCCTGTGCGGGCCTGCGGCATGTTGCATCCGACCTTCCCGCTCCGCCGCGCCGACGGATTTGACGATCCTTTGCCGCCGCCATCTTTGCGGTTGTGAAAAGCCGGGGAGTCTGTTATTTTCCGGACCATGAAGCATCTCGTGATGGGTACGGCCGGCCATGTGGACCACGGCAAGACGGCGCTGATCAAGCGCCTCACCGGGGTCGATACGGATCGTCTCAAGGAGGAAAAGGAGCGGGGAATCACGATCGAACTGGGGTTCGCGTCGCTGGCGCTTCCCGACGGCCGGACCCTGGGGGTCGTCGATGTCCCGGGCCATGAGCGGTTCGTCCGGAACATGGTGGCCGGCGCCGCGGGGATCGACCTCGTGGTCCTGGTCATCGCCGCCGACGAAGGGGTGATGCCCCAGACCCGCGAGCACCTCCAGATCTGCACCCTTTTGGGCCTCAAGAAGGGCTTTGTCGCCCTGACCAAGATCGATATGGTAGACGACGAGTGGCTGACCCTCGTCGGCGAGGACCTGCGCGCCTTTCTCGGCGGGACTTTTCTCGAAGGAGCGCCGATCGTTCCCGTCTCGTCGCTTTCCGGGGCGGGCTTTCCCGAACTGACCGAGACCATCGCCCGGATCGCCGGCGAGGTGGAGGAGGCGAGCGATGTCGGGATTTTCCGCCTGCCCGTCGATCGGGTCTTCACGATGAAGGGGTTCGGCACCGTGGTTACGGGGACCCTCGCCTCGGGCAAGGTCGCGGTGGGCGAGGAGGTGGAGATCTCCCCCTTAGGCCTGCGGGCCAAGGTCCGGGGTATCCAGGTCCACAACCGGGCCGTGGAGACGGCCGAGGGGGGACAGCGGACGGCAATCAACCTCCAGGGGGTCGACAAGGCCCTCATCGAGCGGGGCTATTGCCTGACCGGACCCGACAGTCTCGTTCCCGCCCAGCGGTTCGACGGTCGCTACCGTCATCTCGCTTCGGCCGCCCGAAAGCTGAAGCACCGGACCCTGGTGCGCTTCCACACCGGGACCAGTGAGGTCATGGCCCGGGTGATCCTGCTCGACCGGGAGGAATTGGCGCCCGGCGAAGAGGCCTCCATCCAACTGGTCCTGGAAACCCCCTTGGCCGTCGTGGCCGGGGATCGGTTCGTGATCCGGAGCTACTCGCCGGTGACGACGATCGGCGGCGGCGTAATCTGCGATCCTTTGCCCAGAAAGCACAAGCGCTTTTCCGAGGCTGTCCTGCAGCAGTTCCAAGCCCTCACGGGCG
Source organism: Deltaproteobacteria bacterium (assembly GCA_021817825.1). Classification (GTDB taxonomy): domain Bacteria; phylum Desulfobacterota; class Syntrophia; order Syntrophales; family UBA5619; genus JAKAFS01. The sequence continues at coordinate 14,881 of JAKAFS010000019.1, forward strand.
GCGCGGAACACGAGAAGCTCGCCGTCATCCTGGAGCGGGCCGGGATCGAGGGGAGCACGGAGGCGCGCCTGGTTTTGAGGACCGGGATCCGCCGGCCGGAGCTGCGCAAGCAGCTTGAGGCGATGTTCTCCAAAAAAGAGGCGCTCCTCGTCGACCGGGAGGAGGGGCGCGTCCTTGCCGGACCGGTCTATGCGGCGCTTTTGGAGGCGATGGTCCGGAATCTCAAGGAATACCACGAACGCAACCCCCTGAAGGAGGGACTCTCCCGGGAGGAGTTGCGGACGACCCTCGCCCCGGGGACCGCCGAGGGGCTCCACCCGAAGATCTTCAGTATGGCCCTGCGGGATCTGGAAAAGGGGGAGCGGATCGTCGTCGAGAAGGAGACGATCCGCCTTGCGGGCCACCAGGTGCGGCTCCAGGGGGAAATGGAAGACCTCCGGGCGAAACTTTCCGGTCTTTACAAAAGCGGGGGGCTGGCGCCGCCGACGGCGCGGGAGGTGCTGGAACGGTTCGTCGACCGGAAAAAGGAGATCACGAGCCTCCTCCAGGTGATGACCCGGGAAGGTGAACTGGTCCGGATCAGCGAGGACCTCCACTTCCACAAGGAGGTCCTGGAGAAGCTCCGGGAAGATTACCGGCAACTGCTCGTCCGGGACGGCGAGGCGACGCCGGCGACCTTCAAGGATCTGACGGGGCTGACCCGAAAGTTCATTATCCCTCTCATGGAATATTTCGATATGGCGAAGCTGACGATGCGGGCCGGGGACCGCCGGATCCTGCGGGAGAGGCCGTGAAGGAGAAGCGGGAGTGCCAGGGAAGCGGACTCCGGGACATCTTGCTTTTCCAGGGGCAGTCTCTGGCGGCCGGGGAGGCCCGGATCATCGGGGAAATCCCGCTTACGATCCATCTCAATGAACGAAAGGTCGTCACCATCGCCTGTGCGGGGCTTCACGTGGAGGAGCTGGCGGTGGGGTTTCTCCGTTCCGAGGGCTTGATCCGGAGCCGCGCGGAGATCGCCGGGGTGGAGGTCCATCCCGACTGCCGGCAGGTCCGGGTCCATACCGTCAAGGGGAGGGAGGAGCGCCTTTTCGGGGGGGCAGCGGAGCAGGTTTTGACCTCCAGCGGCGCCCGCCTGGCCGGTGCGGGAAGGGCCCTGGCCGGCGAAGCGCTGGAAAGCGCAATGATCCTCACGCCTCGGGAGATCCTCTGTCTGATGGAGCGGTTTCTGGCGCTGGCCGGGCTCCACGAGGAGACGGGCGGCACCCATGCCGCGGCTTTGGCCCGGGATGGGAAGATCCTCGTCGTCCGGGAGGATATCGGGAGGCACAACACGATCGACATGCTCGGCGGCCATGCCCTGCTCAACGGGCTGGATTGCCGCCAGATGGTCCTCTGCCGAACGGGGCGGGTCTCTTCGGAGATCGTCCAGAAGATCCGGCTTCTGGGAATCCCGGTGGCGGTCTCCCTCTCCGTCCCGACGACGTTGGCGGTGGACATGGCGCGAGCGGCGGGGATCACCCTGGTCGGTTCGGTTCGGGGGGGACGGATGAAGATTTATTCTCAGGAAGGACGGGTCAAAATTTGAATACCAAGACGATCTATGCAAAGGATGTCAAGAGCGGCGACAAGGTCAACGAGGTCTTTCTGGCGGCGGACAAGAGTCTGGCCTATTCCCAGAAGGGTTCTCCCTATCTGAATCTCCGCCTGCGGGACAAGACGGGCGATCTGGACGGAAAGGTCTGGGACAACGCCCTTAGCTGGGACAAGGCCTTCAAGAAAGGCGACCTCATCCGCATCCAGGCGCGGGCGCTCAGTTTCAAGAACGCCGTGCAGTTGTCGATCATCGAACTGAGGAAGGTCGAAGACGGGGAAGTCGATCTGGGCGACTATTTTCAGGTGGCCCGGGGGGACCTCGCGCAGATGTTCGCGGCGCTCCTCGATTTCTGCGGGCAGGTGAAGTCCCCCTGCCTGGCGGCGCTGCTGCGCTCCTTTTTCGAGGACGAGACCCTGGCGGCCCTCTTCCGGCGGGCGCCGGCGGCCAAGGCATTCCACCACAACTACATCGGCGGGCTTCTGGAGCACACCCTCTCGGTCGTTCGCCTGACCGATCGGGCGGCCGCCCATTACCCGGGGGTGAACCGGGATCTGCTCATCACCGGCGCCCTCCTGCACGACATCGGCAAGATCCATGAATTTTCCTATGACCGGATCGTGGAGTACAGCGACGAGGGACGGCTGGTCGGCCATATCGTCATGGGCGTCGAGATGATCGATCGGCGGATCGCCGCGATTCCCGATTTCCCGGCGCAGACGGCGATGGAACTGCGCCACCTGATCTTGAGCCACCACGGGGTCCTCGAATACGGTTCGCCCAAACGACCCAAGACGCTCGAAGCCCTGATCGTCCACCACATCGACAACATGGACGCCAATGTCAACGCTTTCCAGGAGACCATTCGGGGCGCCCGGGGCGAAGAGTCGGACTGGACCCCCTACCATCGCCTCTTCGACCGGTATATTTACAAGGGCCGGCCGTCGAGCAACGACAGTTGCGGCGGCGCCGATGTCCCGCCGGAGCCGCCGCCGGCGGCGGGAGAACCCTGAAGCGACCTCTTGCCCATCGATGGCGGAACAGGGCGACCAGCGCCTGCCGGTCGGGCATCCTGGCCGACGGCGGAAAACGCTATCTTCGCCATCGGCCGAGGCCTTTTGGCCCGCAAAAGCCCTGAGATTTCCCTTTGCGGAGGTGGTAAAGTGTGATAGGAACGCCCGGTTATGGCCGCGGGCATTCGCGGACGGTCGTGGTGGGGTGAGGTGGATGGCGGCAACGAGCGAGGGGAAGGCGGAGGGGCGCCGGTGCAACGGACGGCCCTGGGACGGGATCGCCGATGAGCTGTGGAGCGATTGGCGGTGGCAGTTCCGCAACCGGATCCGTTCCCTCAAGAAACTCTCGGCGGTGCTGGAACGCCCGGTGGCGTCGCTCGCCGCCTGGAGCCCCGTGATCCGCGCCTATCCCTTTGCCGTCACCCCCTACTACCTTTCCCTCCTCGATCCGGCCGACCCGGTTGATCCGCTGCGCCGGCAGTGCTTTCCCGACCCCCGGGAGATCGATCCCGCCGCGGCCGGGAGCGAGGATCCCCTGGACGAAGAGGGGGCCATGCCGGTGCCGGGTCTGGTCCATCGCTATCCGGACCGCTGCCTGGTGATCGCGACCGGCGTCTGCGCCCTCTACTGCCGTCATTGCAACCGGAAACGGATGTGGCGCCGCAAGGAGCCGGGGGGGACCCGGGAGCGGCTCCAGACGATGGTGGATTACATCGCCCGGACACCGCAGTTGCGGGAGGTCATCGTCTCCGGTGGGGACCCGCTGCTCTTGTCCGAGCGGCTCCTGGACTGGTTTCTGGGGGCCCTGCGGGCGATTCCCCATGTGGAGGTCTTGCGGATCGGAAGCCGGGCGCCGGTCACGTTGCCGATGCGCGTGACGCCGGGCCTTTGCGCGATGCTCCAGCGGCATCGCCCCCTGTGGCTCAACACCCAGTTCAACCATCCCCGCGAGCTCACCCCCGAGGCGGCGGCAGCCTGTGAACGGCTGCTGATGGCCGGGATTCCGGTTTCCAACCAGTCGGTCCTGCTCAAGGGGATCAACGACGATTACGAGACGATGCGGGCGCTGCTCTACGGCCTGGAGCGGATCTCGGTGCGGCCCTACTACCTCTTCCAATGCGATCCGGTGCGGGGGACGGACCATTTCCGGGCCGAGATTTGGAACGGGATGGGGATCATGGAGCGGCTCTGGCGGAACCTGTCGGGCCTCTGCCTTCCCCGGTATGTCCTGGATTGTCCGGGCGGGCGGGGAAAAATTCCGCTGCAACCCATTTCCCTCCTGCCCGAGGGGGAAGCGGGGAAACATTCTTTTGACAAGACAGGGCGGATGGATTAAGAAATACAACAGGATGTGCGGGGAAAATCCTCCGTCTCGTCGAAAAGAGGACATCCGGAAGCGGCGGCGCGCCGCAGTCAATCAACAAGGAGAAGGGGAGCAATATGTACGCAGCCAGTGATTTGAGAAAAGGCTTACGGATCAAGTTGGAAAACGATCCTTACATCATTACGGAATTCAATTTCGTCAAGCCGGGGAAGGGACAGGCCCTTTACCGCTGCAAACTGAAGAACATGATCAACGGCAACCAGTTCGAGAGGACCTTCCGTTCCGTCGATAACTTCGAGTCGGCCGATCTACAGGAAAAGAAGATGCAGTACCTCTACCAGGAAGAGGGGAAGTACTGCTTCATGGACAATACTTCCTATGAGCAGGTTTTCCTCTCCGACGACCAGGTCGGCGATGCGAAGAATTTCCTTTTGGACAACATCGAGGTGGAGATCCTTTTCTTCGAGGACCGGCCGCTGGGGATCAGCCTCCCCAACTTCATCGACGTGACGGTCATCAAGGCCGATCCCTGGGCCAAGGGCGATTCGGTCTCGGGGAATACGAAACCCGTGACGATCCAGACGGGCTACCAGCTCCAGGTCCCCCCGTTCATCGAAGAAGGGGAAAAGATCCGGGTCGATACCCGCAGCGGGGAGTACCTGACGCGGGTCAAGGGATAACCGTGGATGAAGATTGGCGGCTGGCGGCAAAAGCGGAAGCGCTGAGTGTTCGCGCGGCGATGCTGCGTGCCCTTCGCGGCTTCTTCCAGGAGCGGAATTTTCTCGAGATCGACACACCCCTCCGGATTCCGGCGCCGGCGCCGGAATCCCATATCGATCCGATTGCCGCCGGCGACTGGTTTCTCCAGACCTCCCCGGAGCTGTGCATGAAAAGGCTCCTGGCGGCCGGGTATCGGAACATCTTCCAGATCTGCAAATGTTTCCGCGCCCGTGAACGGGGCGACCGCCACCTTCCCGAGTTCACCATGCTCGAATGGTACCGCGCCGGCGTCGATTACCGGACGCTGATGGATGACTGCGAGGCCCTGATCGCCCGCGTGGCCGCGGATAGGGGGTTCGGCGGCGTCATCGTCCGGGAGGGGGCGCGGATCAGCCTGGCGCCTCCCTGGGAACGGCTCACCGTCCGGGAGGCCTTCGCGCGATATGCGGCCTGCGACGTCGAGAGGGCCTTGCAGGAGGATCGCTTCGACGAGATCATGGTCGAGGCCATCGAGCCCCGTCTGGGGGTCGAGCGGCCCACCTTCCTTTATGAATATCCGGCGTCCCTCGGCGCCCTGGCCCGCCTGAAGGCGGATGATCCCCGGGTTGCCGAACGCTTCGAACTCTACATTGCCGGTTTGGAGCTGGCCAACGCCTTTTCCGAACTGACCGATGCCGCCGAGCAGCGCCGCCGTTTCGCGGCCGTCCGCCGCGACCGCGCGCGGCATCATCTCCCCGCCACCCCCATGCCGGAGCCCTTTCTCGAAGCCCTGCCCCGCATGCCCGAAGCCGCCGGGATCGCCCTGGGGCTCGACCGTCTGGCCATGCTTCTGACCGACAAGGCTTCCATCGACGCCGTGGTGGCCTTTACGCCGGAGATGCTCTGAGCGGTCCTCCTCTTCTGTATCGGTCCTTGACAAGGGCCGACTTTTCCATTAGATGAAACGTCAATTGTTATCATCCTCGTAGAAGGAGCGCGAATGTGAAAGATATTTCGTCGGTAGCTGCGGTGGATCTGGGAGGAAACTTTCACGGCAGTCTAGTGGATATGGTCCTGGGCGCAGGCCCGGTCGTGCAACTGGTGTTGCTGCTCTTGTTCGCCTTTTCCGTCATCTCCTGGGCGATCATCCTGATGAAATGGTTCAATATCAGGAAGGTCCGCCGGGAAAATGCGCTCTTCCTCGCCGCCTACATGAAGAGCACGAAACTCGCGGATATCGCGCCGGAAGCGAAAAAGTACCGTGCGTCGACCCTGGCCGAGGTCTTTCGCGCCGGCTTTGGGGAGTTGGCCAAGATGACCCGGGGGAGGAGCAATCCTTCGGGACGGGAAGCGGCGGATGCGGGCGGTCAGGTCGTGGAGATCGCCGGCCTCGACAATGTCGAGCGGGCGATGAACCGGGCCTGCGGGTCGGAGGCCGCGAAGCTTGAGGCGGCCATCGGCTTTCTGGCGACGACCGGGAGCGCCAGCCCCTTTATCGGGCTCTTCGGCACCGTCTGGGGGATCATGGATACCTTCAAGGGGATCGGCGCCCGCGGGTCGGCGACCCTGGCCGTCGTGGCGCCCGGCATTTCGGAGGCGCTCATCGCGACGGCGGCGGGTCTCGCGGCGGCCATCCCGGCCGTCATCTTCTATAATTACTACCTGAACCGGGTCAAGGGCATGACCCTGGAGATGGACAGCTTCGCTTCCGAGTTGCTCAACATCGTCGAACGTTTCTATGTGAAGCGGTGAGGGCCGTGAAAACCACTCGACGCAGAAATTTACAGGACGATCGGCCCATGGCCGAGATCAATGTCACCCCCCTGGTGGACGTGATGCTCGTGCTCTTGATCATCTTCATGGTGACGGCGCCGATGATGCAGATGGGGATCGACGTCAACCTGCCCCGCGTCAAGGCGAAAAGCGTGGATGTGGCTGAGGAAAAGCTGGTCTTGACCGTCAACGGGGCCAAAGAGATCTTCCTCAACAAGAGCAAACTGCCGCTGACGGATCTGGGCGCGAAGCTGGAGGCGATCTTCGCTTCCCGGATCGAACGCGAGGTCTACATGCGGGCGGACAAGAACGTTCCCTACGGATTCGTCGTCGAGGTCATGGCCGAGGTGCGAAAGGCCGGCGTCGACAAGTTGGGGATGATTACCGAACCGCCAGAGGAACGCAGGTAATGTCTGATCCGGTCGGGGAGAGACGCGACGGAATGCCTCTGAGCGGCGGTGTAATGCTCCTGTCTTTGCTGCTCCACCTGGCGATCCTCTCCCTGGTCTTTTTTTCCCCCTCCTTCCCCTCCCCGAAAGTGACCTTCGGGCCCGTCTATACGGTCTCTCTGGTCAATCTGCCCGCCGATGCCTTGACACAGAAGAACGATACCGCCGTGGCGAAGGAGTTGATGACCGAAGAGCGTCCCGAAAGGGTTTTCAAAAAGCAGTCCGATCCGGCGGCCGCGATTCCCATCCGCAGCATGGAATCCCGGAAAAAGCCGGACCGGACCCTCGAAAAGGCGATGGAAGAGATTCGGCGAAAAGTGGCCGCTTCCGAGACGGCGAAGCCGGCGCCGGCCAAGGCCGCTCCGGAAAAGCCAGCGGCTTTGCCCGCTGCGTCCGCGGCCCAGGGCGGCAATGCCGGTGAAGTGAATGCGCAGCTGCGGGCCTATTATGCCCTGATCTGGTCGCGGATCAAGGGAAAATGGGCGCTTCCCCAGGGCATCCTGCCGGGGGAGGTTTTGGAGACGGTGATTCACGTGACCATCCTGCGCAGCGGGGCGGTGACGGAGATTACCTTTGAAAAACGTTCGGGGAATCGTTATTTCGACGACTCCGCCATGAAGGCGATCCGCAAGGCGAGCCCCTTTCCGCCTCTGACGGCCGGCGTCGGAGACAGCAGCATCGATGTGGGCATCCGCTTTCATTCTTCGGAGTTGAAACCGTGACGGTCATTGTTGGAAAAAGGGGTGCGGACATGGACGGTAAAAAAGGTTGGGCGCTCGCGACGCTCATCGCGCTCATCTTGTGGCTCGCCGGTCCGGCCTACGGGAAGGTCTATCTCGATATCGATTCCCCCGCCTTTCAGCGGTTCCCGATCGCCATCACCGATTTTCGGCCCCTGAAGCCGGAGGCCCCGAAGGGCGATCTGTCCCTCTGGCTTTCCGAAACCCTCGCCCGGCAGCTGAACATCACGGGCTATTTCAGCCTCATCGACAAGAAGGCCTTCCTGGAGGATCCCGCCACGGCGGGAATCACCGCCGACGGAACGCGTTTCGCCGATTGGGCGACCATCGGCGCCGAGTACCTCATCAAAGGGGGCTTCCTCGTGGAAGGAAAGCAACTGACGACGGAGTTTCGCCTTTTCGATGTGGTGCGGGGGGAACTGGTCGTGGGAAAAAGGTATGTAGGGACGCCGGACGACAAAGGCCGGATGGTCACTCAGTTTGCCGGCGAAGTGCTTCAGGCCCTCACGGGGGAAGCGGGGCTCTTCGACACCCGGATCGTCTTTGTCAAGAAAACGGGCTCGGCGGCGGATCTCTATACGATCAATTTCGACGGCTCCGACCTGAAGCGGGTCACCGATTACCGGGCGCTGACCCTCGCGCCGCGCTGGTCCCCCGACGGCCGGAAGCTGGCGTTTACCTCCTATCGGGACGGCAATCCGGACCTCTTTATCCGTGATCTGTCCAGCGGCAAGACGGAAAAAATCGTTTCCTACCCGGGAGTCAACCTTCCCGGTTCCTGGTCCGGCGACGGCAAGCGGTTGCTGGTGACCCTGAGCCGCGACGGCAATCAGGAAATCTATGACATGAACGTGGAAAGCAGGCTGCTCCAGCGGCTGACGCGGGAATTTTCCATCGACGTCTCTCCGGTCCGCTCGCCCGACGAAAAACGGATCGCTTTTGTTTCGAACCGGGGCGGCTCCCCGCAGATCTATGTCATGGATGCCGACGGCGGCAACGTGCGGCGTTTGACCATGGACGGAAATTACAACACCTCGCCGGCCTGGTCCCCGAAGGGGAAGAAGATCGCCTACGAGGGGTCCGTCAACGGTCGCTTCCAGATTTTCGTGATCGATGAAGAAGGGGGCGTTCCCCAGCAGTTGACCTTCGAAGCGGGCGATCATGAATCCCCTTCCTGGTCGCCCGATGGGCGGTACCTGGTCTACACCGTCCGGGGCTACGGCCGCAGCCGCGTCGAGATCATCAATGCCGGCGGCCAGAACCCCCGTCTGCTGCAAGAGGGAAACGACGGCTGTCTGAGCCCCGCCTGGTCCCCCCATCTGCGGTGAGCGCTGGCCCTAATGGACCATATTTACTGGACAAATAAAAAAAAAGGCCCTTTTTGGTTGATTTTTGCTCCTAGTAGTGGTTTATTCTGCACCTAATCATTTTTTATTGAGTCACTAAAGTATCGTTAATTTTTATGAAAGGAGAATATATGATGAAAAAGCGCGTGTTGTGGGTAGGGCTCGTTGCCCTGGTTCTTTGCCTTTCCGTTACGTTTCTCACCGGTTGCTCCAAGAAGGCGGGACTGAAGTCGGAGGCACCCGTTGTGCAGGAGCAGAAGCAGCCGGCGGCTCAGGCGCCCGTAGCGGCGGATGATTCGGCTGCGCGGGCGAAGGCGCTTCGCGACAAGGAGTTGGCGGACAAAGCGGCGGCCGAAAAGGCAGCCAGGGAAGCGGCCGAGCGGGCCAAGCAGGAAGCGGCGGCCAAGGCGGCGGCGATCCTGAAGGAATTGCAGATCCCGGATGTCAATTTCGAGTTCGACAAGTACAATCTCACTCCCGAGGCGCAGGCGGTTCTGAAGGCGGGCGCTCCGGCTTATCTGAAATACACGAATTACAAGCTCGTCGTGGAAGGCCATTGCGATGAGCGCGGCACCGTGGAGTACAACTTGGCGCTCGGCCAGAAGCGCGCCGACGAAGCCGCCAAGTTCCTCATCGATCTGGGCGTCCAGAAGGATCGGATCAAGACGATCAGCTACGGCAAGGAGATGCCTCTGGAAAAAGGACATGACGACGCGGCCTGGGCCAAAAACAGAAGAGCCCACTTCGTCGTTTTCCCCCCTCCGCCCCCTGGGACGAAGTAACAACGCTGTACCCTGATCCTGCGGGTCCGCCGTTTGCGCGGATCCGCAGGATTCACTTTGTGTGACCGTCCATAGCGGAAAAAAATCCCGAATCGGCCGCGCCGAGGAGGTCTGAACCTTGAAGAAAAACCATTCCCTCTTATTATTGCCGATGATGCTGGCGATCCTGAGCGGTTGCGCCACCACGGACGATCTGCGTCGGGTGCGCGGCGAGTTGGACTATCAGATCCGGACGACGAATGAAAAGCTCGCCGGCGTGGAGGAGGGGACGGCGGGGATCAAGGGAGAGATCGCGGCGCTCCATGAAGAGGTCGCCAAAACGGGCGCGGCCCTTTCGCCTTTGCGGGGAAGCCAAGCGGAAGGCCGGGCCGAATTGACGGAAATCAGGGAGCAGATCCAGCAGCTCCGCGGGGCGATCGACGGTCTTAAAAAGGATCTGTCGGCCCAATCGACCCGCCTGACCCGACGGGAGGAAGAAGATAAAATCCTCCGGGATAAGCTGGACGGCTTGATCTTCAAGGTCAACTTCATCGAAAACTTTCTCGGAATCGGCAAGAAGGAAGAGGGCGGCGAGGCCGCTCCGGAAAAGAACGGCAAGACGGCAGCGCCGGCGAAGGATGCGACCGGCAAGGCCAAGACGGACAAGGAATCCCTTTACGCGGCGGCCTATGAGCTCTTCAAGGAAGCCAAGTACGAGAAGTCCCGTGAAGCCTTCGAGAATTTCCTCAAGCAGTACCCGAACACGGAATTTTCCGACAATGCCCAGTTCTGGATCGCCGAATGCTACTACTTCGACAAGAAGTATGAAAAGGCGATCGTCGAATACGAAAAGGTGGTCAAGAATTTTCCCGAGGGAAACAAAACCGCCAATGCCCTGCTGAAGCAGGGACTCGCGTTTCTCAAACTGGGCGACAAGGCCAGCGCAAAACTGCTTCTGCAACAGGTCATCAAGGACTTTCCCAATACCAGCCAGGCACGGCTGGCCCGCACGAATCTTCTCCAGATCAAATAAAACAGGAAAACGACCGGGTTGCTTTCAGTCCAGGGCTGTCGCCGTCACCCCTTCGGGAATCGGCAACGCGAACGCCGGGCGGTCGTCTTCCGAGAGGCGGATCTCCGTGTAGCGGATGGTCAGCGTGCCTCCTCCGCCGCCGAGGATCACCTGCTGCGGCATGATGGCCGCTCCCAGGCGGATCGGATCCGCAAACTCGGCGGTAAGGGCGGCGCTTTCCCCCTCCGTCCCTTTTTGAAAACGGACCAGCCGATCCTCCGCCGGATCGATCCAGCAGGAGCCGGTCTTTTCGCCGCCTGCGTACCGCTCGACGCGATACAGTCCCTCCTCCATCTCCCCCTGTAGGGCAGAGGCGGTTTCCTCCTCCGGCAGCTGTCCCAGCAGGAGAGAGACGATGTCGGCAGCGGGCAGGGCCAGGGGAAAAAAACGGGAGAGGTTGGTCGCCGTGGCCTTTCCCCTGTAGAAGGCGCCCCTTTCGGGGATAAAGACGCGCAGTTCGTCGCCGTCGATGGAGAGGAAAAGGTCGGGCGGGCCGAAAAGCGGGATCGATTCCAGGCGGAGTCGCGCGGGTTTTTGCAGCATCAAGGCCAGTTTCGCGGGATACCGCTGGCCGAAACGGCGGATCTCGATCCGGGCCGTGGCCGTGATGGGTCCCTTGACGTCCGTCGCCGCAAGCGAACGGAGGGCGATCTCCGGCGAGGCGTAGGGAGAAACCGCCGGGGCGACCCTTGCGCTTGTGCATCCGGCGAGTGTTGCCGCCAGAAAGAGGCCAAGCCACAGGGGCGATCTTATCCAGCGCGGGATGCGGCGATTGCGGTGGGGGCGCCGATTCTGCCAAAGGGCGGGGATCGGCCCCCTGAGCCGTGAATCCGCAAGGGTTCCGGCGGTCCCGCGCCAGGGAAAAAGCGGAGGGAAAGACAGTCGCTGAATCTTTTTCAAGCTGGCATCCTTTCCTGGATTTCCGATCGACCCGGCAACTGCGCCGTCAGTCAAAGGCGCCAAGAGTTTTCCCCAAAGTCGCGACCGTTCGGGGTTGACGCTCAAGGGGTCCCCTTGGGGAGCAGTTCCGCGAGCTTCTGATTCAGGACCTTGCTGTCGGGGTTGAACCGGAGGGCCCGCCTGTAGGCTTCGACGGCCTCTTGTATCCGGCCCGTCCGGACATAGGCATCTCCCAGGTGCTCGCTGATCGCCGGGTCTTCGGGCAGGGCCTCCGCCGCTTCCTTCAGATACCGGATCGCCTCGTCAAGGCGGTTCTTGCGGAAGAGGACCCAGCCCAGCGAATCGAGCATATAGCCGTTTCCCGGTTTCAAGAGGATGGCCTTTCTGATCATTGCTTCCGCTTCGTCGAGGCGAATTCCCTGATCGGCATAAAGATAGCCGATGAAATTGAGCGCCTCCGCGTTGTCGGGATCGTTCTTCAGGACCATTTGCATTTCCGCGACGCTGGCCTCGAAGCGATTGGTTTTTTCCAGGATGATGCCGAGGCTGTAATGGAGATCGACGCTGTCGGGAAGGAGTCGCAGTCCCTCCCGGAGGATGTCCTCGGCTTCGGAAAGGCGTTTTTCCCCTTCATAGAGGGAGGCGAGAAAGACATAGAGGCCCGGCTCGTCTTTTTTCAGGTTGATGGCCGCGAGAAGGCCGGCAATGGCTTCGTTCGGCCGTTTTTGCCCTTTCAAGATCATGGCGATCCGGATTTGGGCGTTGGCAAATTGCTCTGCCGGGGCCGGGATGCGCATCAGGAGTTGCAGGGCCTTGTCAAACGCCTTGGTCTCCTCATAGGCCGTGGCCAGCAGGTAGACGAGTCTGTATTCCGTCGGGTATTCGGTGACCAGCGCCAAGAGCGTCTCGATGGCCTTGTCGTGCCGGCCCCTTTCCAGATAGATCAGCCCCAGGGTCAGGCGGACCTCCCGGTTGCCGGCATCGAGCTTCAGGATCTCCTGGAAGGTTCTTTCCGCCTCGTCGTAACGCTGTTGCCGCAGGAACAACTCTCCCAGTTTGATCTGGGCCGGGATGCGGGCCGGAAAGGCGTTGATGAAAGTCCGGTAGGCCTCGATCGCCTGGGGGATCTTGTTCTGCCGCTCATAGAGGGCGGCCAGATCGACCAGGGCCGACTCGAACTGGGGCCTCAAGGCCAGGGTTTTCTTGAAATAGTCCTCTGCCTCAGCGAATCGCTTCAAATCGTTCAGGATCTTGGCGAGATAATAGTTGGCCATGAAGTGGTCGGCGTCGATCTTGAGGAGTTCCCGAAAAGTGACGACCGCCTCTTCGAACTGCTTGAGCTCCGCCTGGCTCGTTCCGAGGTAGAAGTGGGCGGCGATATTTTGGGGGTCCAGGCCGATGACCCGCCGGTATTCGGCGGCGGCGTCCCGGTAGTTCTTTTGGGTCAGATAGATCCCTGCCAGCAGGAGGCGGGCATCGACATCGTCCGGATGGTCCTCCAGAATCTTCCGGCAGAGGGCCAGGGCCTTTTCCGTTTCCCCCCGTTCCAGATTCAGAGAGGCGACTTCCATGGCCAGATAGGGGGAAGCGGGGTCGAGCCGGCGGGCCTCTTCCATCTCCCGGAGCGCTTCTTCCAGGTGGTCGTTGAGGGCCAGCAGGACGCCGGAAGCGTAGTGGAAGACGGCATCGGCGTCGGCATGCGTCTGCCCGGCAGGCGGCGCCGGCGGGGCAGTCCGTCCGCCGGTCAGCGAGGCGCAGCCGGTCAGGATCAGGACGGCAAGTAAAAGAGGCGCTGTCTTACGGAACATCATCCGCATCATATTATGGATTTCCTTCCCTTGATATTTGGCCTTGCCTGCGATTGCCATCGCCGTCCCTCTTTTCTTTGTCGCTCGGTGCGCGGACGCAAGCCGAAAGAGGGACCAGGCGGATCCCCGCTTCCCGCCAGCGGGGCAGGGCGGTCTTCAATGCCCGCAGCGTTTCGGGGTGAGGGTGGCCGATCAACAGCCATGCCTTCTTGCCCCGGTCCTGCCGGGTCGGGTCGAGCAGGGCCGCCAGGGCGGCCTCATAGCCCGGCGTGTGGTCGATGAAGATATCCCGGGCCGCGAAAGGGACGCCTGCCCGGGCGGCCAGGGCGCGTCCCCGGGAGCCCGCCGTGGTTCGGCTGTCCACGAAGAAAAGCCCCCTGCGGGAGAGTTCCTCCATCACGATCGCCACGCCGGCGTCATCTTCCATAAACCGTGAACCCATGTGGTTGTTCACTCCCCGGACATGGGGGATGGCGGCCAGAGCCGCTGCCATTCGTTCGCGGAGGTCTTCGGCGTTCAGGTCTACAAACAACGCCCCTGCGCCGGGGTCTTCGGCGGGGTAGGCGCGCGGTTCCATCGGCAGATGGAGCAGGATCTCCTTCCCGGCGGCATGGAGAATGGCGGCCGCTTCGGCGGCATGGGGCGTCTGGGGGAGAACGGCAAAAGCGATGGGCGCCGGGAGTGCGGCCAGCTCTTTTACCAAGGGCAGATCGAAGCCTATATCGTCGATCAGGACGGCAATCCGCTGCTCCTGCCGCTTTTCCTGCGCCCTCTTGCCTTCCGCAGAGGGCCTCGCCGCGATTCCCTTGTCCCTGCTTTCCGGGGCTGCGGGCCCCTCGGGCGGCCGAATTTCCCACCGTTCCAGGAAGAGAACCGCCGCCGCGATCAGGGCGGCGGCGATGACCACGGCCAGGAAAGGGAATCCTCTGCGTTTCTTGGATGAAGTCATGAAAAACGCCTGCCGGCCGTCATCCTTTCAGGTTTTTCAGGATATCCCAACTCTTCAGGATGTCGATGGCGTGCTTCAACTGGTTGTCCTGGTCGAGGGGGTCTTCCTCCTTTTCCTGCTTCGGCTCCTCCGGTTTCGCTTCGATTTCCTTCGCCGACTTGATATGGCCTTTCAGGTCCTGCTCCCGGAGTTGCGGCAATCCTTCGCCGCCGTTTTTGTTTTCCACCGGCCGGACGAATTTCACCACGATATCGGGGATAATTCCCTCCGCCTGGATGGAGCGCCCTTTGGGCGTATAGTAGCGGGCCGTCGTCAGCTTCAGCGCCGAACCGTCTTCCAGGGGGATGATCGTTTGAACCGAAGCCTTGCCGAAGGTCTGTGTCCCCAGGATGACCGCCCGGCCGTTGTCCTGTAGGGCGCCGGAAACGATCTCCGCGGCGCTGGCCGTCCCCTCGTTGACCAGGACGATGATCGGGCAGGTCGGTTCGCTGCCGTCGTCTTTGGCCACCGAACGGCTTTCCATACTCTGGGAGCGGCCGCGCGTAGAGACGATTCCGCCCGATTTCAAAAAGAGGTCCGACACTTCCACCGCCTGGTGGAGCAGACCGCCCGGGTTGTTTCTCATGTCCAGGACGATCCCCCGGAGGGGGGCGGCCTTGGCCGCGATTTCCTGGAGGGCCTTTTTCAGGTCTTCCACCGTTCGCTCTTGAAACTGAGAGAGGCGGAGATAACCGATCTGTCCGTCATACAGTTTCGATTTGACGCTCCGGATCTGGATGACGCTCCGGGTGATCACGATATCCTTGGGCTTTGCCATCCCTTCGTGGAAGATCGTGAGGGTCACCTGGGTGTCCTTGGGACCCCGGAGCTGTTTGACGGCCTCGGTGATGGTGATGTCCTTCGTCGATTTGCCGTCGATCTTGAGGATCTGATCGCCGGCCTTGATCCCGGCCTGGTAGGCGGGAGTGTCTTCGATCGGAGAGACGACGGTGAGGACATCCTTGAGAATGGTGATCTCGATGCCCAGTCCGCCGAAGCTTCCGCGCGTCTCGATCTCCAGATCCTTGTACATCTCGGCGGTCATGAAGGCGCTGTGGGGGTCGAGGGATTTCATCATGCCGTTGATCGCTCCCTGCAGCAGTTTGTCGCTGCCCACCGGCTCCACGTAGTTTTTCTCCACCAAGTCCAGGACTTCGCTGAATGTTTTCAGATTTTTGTAGGTATTTTTGTCGAGGGCAAAGACGGGGCCGTCACCGTAAGGTCCCAGAAGGGCCAAGAGGGTCAAAAGGACAAGCAGGACCTGTCCGCGCCTGCGGGGAAAAAAAATCATCGAAGTTGCCTCCCTGTTGAGTCGGAATCGATCTTACCATCCGCAATCACGATATCACTATTTTTATGCAAATTTCTATCACTTTTTCAGCGGCTGCACAGCGGGAACCTCTTGCGGTTCAAAAAATCCGTACCGCGATCGCTCCTGCCAGCTCTGGCATTTTTGCATTGTCCAGGCCGGAGAGGGAAGAGCCGCGGATCTTTTTCGCAAGGGGTGAATATTGTTTGGCGAATCTTGGAAAACTGTGTAGAAAGCACGAAGCGCCTTTCGTTTGGGTCCCGGAATGGGGCGCCGCCCGGCCTCGTCTATAATCCTGTTGTGGGTGTTCATGGCCCGAGAAAAACCGTGAAGGAAAAAAAAGGTGGAAAAGTCTTCCCCATTGCCCGCTTTTCCCTTGACAGAATATAGGTTTTTCCCTATTTGAGTCATCTACGATAGTTTGTCGTCGTAACGAACGGTTCGTCCTTGGGCATTCGTCTCTGGCGCACCTTATTCCACAAATCACCAAGGAGGTTTCCCATGCAAAGAAAGCATACTGTCTGGATGAGCGTCGTCCTTTCGCTGATCGCCGCCTCTTTCGCTTCGGCCGCGGAAATGACCGGCAAGCAGATCATGGAAACGCAGAAGGAACGTCATAAGGTCAAAACGGAAATCGGCGCCGAGAACATGCTCCTGATGGACAAGGACGGGGGCAAGGAGAACCGTCAGTTGAAGCGTTATGCCAAAGAGGTGGAGAAAGACCTGCACCGTTATCTGGTGGTCTTTCTCAGCCCCGGCGACATCCGCGGCACCGCGCTGCGAACCTGGGAGAACAAGAGCGGCGAAAACGACCAGTGGCTCTACCTGCCGGCCTCCAAGAAGGAGCAGCGTATCGCCAAGTCCAGCAAGAAGAACTACTTCATGGGCACCGACCTGACCTACGAGGACATGGAACCGGAAGACCTGGACAACTTCACCTACAACCTTCTGCGAACCGAGAACTTTTCCGCCGACGGCAAGGCCCAGTCCTGCTACGTGGTGGAGGCGATCCCGGCCAATGACGCCAAGAAACAGGAAAGCGGCTATTCGAAGCGGATCATGTGGATCGAAAACGTCAACCTGACCACGCTCAAGACCGAGTTCTACGATCGTCGCGACAAGCTCCAGAAGGTCCAGACCAACCACGAGTTCGCCAATGTCGGGGGAACGGTCTGGCGTCCCAAGAAATCCCTCATGGACAACAAGGAAAAGAACCACAAGACGGTGACGTCGACGACGGCGCGGGAGATCAACACCGCGCTGGACAGTTCGACCTTCACCGAGCGGTTCATCACCTCCGGCAAACACCTCGACTGAGCTCACCCTGCAAAGGCAGTCCGGGCGGCCACCCGGACTGCCGGAATAAATATTCAACCTTAAAGGGGATTCGCTAATGGGAAAGATCATGCTCTGGAGCTTGAAACATCCTCGCCTCGTGATCGGCCTGGCCGTCGTCATTACCCTGATCATGGGCTATTTCGCCATCCAGGTCCGGGTCGATTCCTCCACCGAAGGGATGATGATCAGCGGCGATCCGGCCAAGGATTTTCATCGGGAAACGGTGAAGCTCTTCGGTTCCGACAACATCACCGTCGTTTTCGTCCGCGACCGGAACCTCTTCACCCCCGAGAAGCTTCGGGACCTGGAAAAGATCTACTACGATCTCAAGGATCTGCCGGGCGTCGGACGGTGCGAAAGCCTCTTTTCGGTCACCAACTTCAAAGGTTCCCCGGGCGGGCTGGAGACGAACCCCCTGATGGACCAGCCTCCTTCCACCCTCGAGGAGGCCAAGCAGGTCCAGGCCGATGCCCTGCGCAGCCCCCTGCTCATGAACAGCCTGATCTCGAAAGACGGCAACATGACGGCCATCAACCTCTATGTGGACGTCGATCCCAAGGACCCGGAATTTCATACCAAATTTTCCCGGGCCGTCGATGCCGTAACGGCCAAGTACCAGGGCAAGTTCGACCGTCTCTTCCAGTTCGGGAACTCCTTCGGGCGCCGCTCCATTGCCGAGAATATCCTGAGCGACCAGGCAAGGATCGTCCCCCTGGCGGTCTTGATCCTCGTCGTCACCATCATCATCGCCCTCAGGAACCTCTCGGCGGGCCTGATGCCGATCATCACGGCGGGCGTCAGCGTGGTGTGGACCTTCGGTTTCATGCACCTGGCCGGCATCCCCCTGAACGTCCTGACCGTCATCGTGCCGTCGATCCTGATCGTCATCGGGTCCACCGAAGATTTGCACATGATGCACGAGTACCTCGAAAGCATCGAGGAGACCAACGGCGACCGGGACGGCTCGATCTCCCTCATGTCCGGCAAGCTCGGCCTGGCGGTCTTCATGACGTCGCTTACGACCTTTCTGGGCTTTTTGTCCATCGTCTACAACGACATCCAGATGCTGGTCCAGTTCGGTATCGTCGCCTCCTTCGCCCTCTTGGTAAACCCGCTGGCGACCTTCACCCTGGGACCTGCCTTTCTCCATTTCTTCGGGCCGACGAAGGTGCGCAAGCACGAGGTCAAGAAACACTTCATGGACCGGATTTTCCGTACGACCGCCGACGGCGTCCTGAAGCTGGTCAACCATCCCGGTCGCCGGAAGATCATCGTCGTCGTCCTGGTTCTCGTCACGCTGCTCACCTTCGGCACGAGCTTCCTGATCAAGGTGGACAACGATTTTCTCGGCTACTTCAAGCAGGACTCGGAGATCCAGAAGCGCAACCGGACCCTCTACCAGGAACTGTCCGGGGCCCAGACCTTCTTCATCCGGATTTCCAGCGGTCAGCCCAATACTTTCAAGCAGTCGGCCAATCTCGCCCAGATCGCGGCGCTTCAGCAGTTCGTCGCCGAGAAGAAATGGTTCGACAAAACGGAATCCCTGGCCGATCGCGTCGCCATCATCCACCGGGAGATGAACGGCGGGGACCCCAAGTTTTACGCGATTCCCGCCGATTCCAATCTCGTGTCCCAGTACCTGCTTCTTTTTCAGCGCGACGACCTCTCCCGCTTCGCCACCTCCGATTTCAGCGAGGTGTCCATCATGGTCCGCCATCATGTCGGCTCCAGCCACGAGATCAATACGATCCTCGCGGAGTTGGACGCCTATATGAAGAAGAACGTCAATCCCCATTTCAAGTACGACTTTACCGGCGAGTACATCCTGATCAACAAGGCGGCGGAAAGCCTGGCGATGAATTCGGTGACCTCGCTGGCCTTCACCCTCTCCGTCGTCTTCATTTGTATGTTCTTCCTCTTCTGGTCCGTTAAGGCCGGGGCCATCTCCCTGATTCCGAACCTGTTCCCGATCATCGTCAACTTCGGCATCATGGGGCTGTTGAACATCCCCCTCAACGTCGGCACCGCCATGGTGGCCGACATCGCCATCGGCATCGCGGTGGATGATACGATTCACTTCATGACCCGCTACAACCGGGAAATGCGGGAAAGGCAGGACCGGGACGCGGCCATCGCCGCGACGCTGCACGACGAGATCCGGCCCGTGATCTGTAGCTCCTTTGCCCTGGCGGGCGGGTTCGCCATCTGCGCCGTTTCGAACTTCATCCCCGTGATCCAGTTCGGTCTCCTGTCGGCGGAGGTGATGGTCGTGGCGATCATCGGCGAACTTTTCATCACCCCGATCCTGCTCGGCTCGACCCAGTTGATCACCCTCTGGGATATGATCGGACTGAAGCTCCAGGATGCGGTCATCAAGGCCTCGCCCTTCTTCGAGGGGCTTCGTCCCTGGCAGCGCAAGAAGGTCTGTCTGCTGGGCCGGATGGTCGAAAAGCGGCCGGGCGAAAAGGCCGTCCGGCAGGGCGAATTCGGCAAGAGCATGTACCTGCTCCTGGAAGGCAGTGCCGAGGTGATCGGCACCGATCAGGCGACGGGCAAGGAGATGGTCTTCACCCGGCTCAACCCCGGCGATGTCTTCGGGGAGATCGCCCTGGTCCAGCCCGGTCCCCGTTCGGCCGACGTTCGCGCCCTGGAGCCGCTCAAATATCTGGAAATCGACTGGGAGGGGCTCAAGCGGATCCAGTCCGTCTATCCGCGGATCGGCGGCAAGCTGTTCTTGAACCTGTCGCGGATTCTCGGCCACCGCCTGGTTTCGACGAACGAGATGCTGTTTACCAAATCATGAGAGGAGCGAATATGAAATTCCCTTGGCGAACCCCCCTGCTGTTGTGCACCCTCTGGTTGTTCCTGGCGGCGCCTTCGGTCTTACGGGCCCAGTCTCCGGACGATCTGCTCAAGGCGGTCGATGCGCCGCAGGACCAGGAAAAAGCCCCGGTCGCTTCCCAGCCGCCGGGGCCGTCGGTGGATGACCTGCTCAAGGGAATGGACGCGCCGTCGGACGGGATAGCCGCTCCCGCTGCCGGAAAGGCCGCGTCGGCGGCGGCTGCCCAGAAGCAGGAGGGCTACGGCGATCAGCTGGTCAAGAATCTTCACGGCAGCCTTCTGTTTCGGGGAATGCAATATCTGCGCGCTCCCCAGGAACGGGAAGGGGCGGACATGGGCCTCAGCTTCGGCAACGTCCTGGCCAAGTTCACCGACAAGATCGGGGGCCGCAACTGGGACGTCAACTTCGGGGGCTGGGCCGAGTTCGGAAACGAGACCAACACCTACGCGGGAACCTTTCTGGACCAGTTTATCCAGGACACGGACCGGCGGCGACGGATCGTCGAACTCAACGAGCTGTTCCTCAACTGGGCCCCCTCGGCGAGTCTCAATCTCGTCGCCGGGAAAAAGACGCTGACCAACGGCATCTCCACCCTCTTCATCCCCTCGGACCGCATGCGGCCCCAGGACATGAACGATCCCATGAACCCCAAGGACCTCAACCGGTTCCAGGTCCGCGCCGACTACTATCGGGATGCCACCACCTTCACCGCCGTTTTCCTGCCCTTCTATCAGGAACAGAAACTGCCCAGCGAGACCTCCCGGTGGATGGGGCAACGAAACGCGACCGACACGCCGGACTCGGCGGACATCTACAATGCCTCGAACCTCAACATGGAAAACGATCGGGCCAAGCTTACGGACACCAACTTCGGTTATTTCGGACGGGTGAAGACCACCTACCGGGGCTGGGACTTTTTCGCCTCCTACTACCACGGCCCCAACCCCTATTACGTGGTCCGGGAGGAGCAGCGCCCCGGCTCCATCGAACCGTTAAAAATAAAGGAGATCATCAAGGTGGACACCGTCGCCGCCGGATTTTCGACGACCAAAGGGGCCTGGGAATTCCACGGCGAGGCCCTCGTCAACCGCAGCTACGAGGCCAAGGACGATCATTATTTCAGCTATGTCGGCGGGTTCACCTACACCTTCGACGACTTTGCCAAGCGGTTGAATCTGGAGAAGATCGACGTCACCGTCGAATATGCCAACGAAGTGATTCTGGCGCGGCAGTCGGCGGAAGGCTACACTTCGAGCTCGAAGAAATCCCGGGCGGGTCGGAACGACATCTTCAGCCGTGTCAATCTGGAGTACAGCGACAAGCTGAGCTTCCAGTTCCTGAGCAATTTCATCCTCACCGAAAGTGAAACGGGGCGTTTCCAGAAGTTCCTGGCCAAGTACAAGCTTCGGGACGGCCTCCTCTCCAGTCTGTCGCTGGAGACCTTCGGCGGTAACGACAACGGGACCTACGGGCGCTGGACCCGCAACGACCGCTTCATCCTCGAACTCGAATACAGTTATTAAGCGGTTCCCGGCCGCTAGGAAAGGGAAGCCCCTGCCGCGGCGAAGGCGGCGTCGACAATGCGGATCGCCTCCTGCTCGATTTGCCGGAGATGCCCCTCGTTCAAGAAGCTCTCGGCGTAGATCTTGTAGATCTCTTCCGTGCCCGAGGGACGGGCGGCAAACCAGCCGTTGGCGGCGACGACCTTCAGCCCCCCGATGTCCGCCTCATTGCCCGGCGCGCGGGTGAAGGCGGCCAGGACAGGCTCGCCGGCAAGCGATGCGACGTTCATTTTTTGGGGATCCATTCCCGCGAAGGAGGCCTTCTGCGCCGAGGTCGCCGGGGCGTCCAGGCGCTCGTAGAAGCATTGACCGAAGCGTTGTTCAAGTTCCCCATAAAGGGCCGCAGGGTTTTTTCCCCCCTGCGCCGTCAGTTCGCAGGCGAGCAGATTCATGAGGATGCCATCCTTGTCGGTCGCCCAGGCCGTTCCGTCTTTCCTTAAAAAGGAGGCCCCGGCGCTCTCCTCGCCGCCGAAGCCGCAGGAGCCGTCCAAAAGGCCCGGCACGAACCATTTGAAGCCCACGGGCGTCTCGTAGAGCCGCCTGCCGAGACCGGCCGCCACCCGATCGAGCATCGCCGTCGAGACCAGGGTCTTGCCCACCGCGGCCTCCTTTTTCCAGCCCGGACGGCTGGGGAAAAGGTAGGCGACGGCGGCGGCGAGGTAATGGTTGGGATTCATAAGCCCCGCGTCGGGGGTGACGATCCCGTGCCGGTCGGCGTCGGCGTCGTTGCCGAAGGCGATGTCGAAGCGGTCCTTCAATCCGATCAGACTTGCCATGGCGTAGGGGGACGAGCAATCCATCCGGATCTTGCCGTCTTTGTCCACGGTCATGAATGCAAAGGTCGGATCGACGGTCCGGCTGACCACCTCCAGGCAAAGTCCGTAGCGTTCGGCGATGGCATCCCAGAAGTCCACCGCCGCCCCGCCCAGCGGGTCTACCCCGATCCGGAGCCCCGAACGGGCGATCGTGTCCATCTCGATGACATTTTGGAGGTCTTCCACATAGGGGGCGACGTAATCGTAGGAGTGGACCGTTCCGCCCTTCAGCGCCCGCTCGAAAGGGAACCGGCGGATGTCCGTGACGTCTCCGGCCAGGAGGGCATTGGCCCGCGTTTCGATGGCCCGGGTGACGGTCGTATCCGCCGGCCCGCCTTCCGGCGGATTGTACTTGAAACCGCCGTCCTCAGGGGGGTTGTGGGAGGGGGTGATCACGACCCCGTCGGCGAATCCGCTCTTCCTGCCCCGGTTATAGGTGAGGATGGCGTGGGAGATCACCGGCGTCGGGGTGTAGCGCAGGCCCTGCTGGATGAGGACAGTGATCCCCCGGGCGGCGAAGACCTCGACGGCGGTGGCCAGGGCCGGTTCCGACAGGGCATGGGTATCCATGCCCAGAAAGAGCGGTCCGTCGATCCCCCTGGTCTTGCGATACTCGCCGATGGCCTGGCTGATCGCCAGGATGTGCCCTTCGTTGAAGCTGTGGTTCAAAGAAGAGCCGCGGTGTCCCGAAGTGCCGAAGGCGACCCGCTGGGCGGGGTCGGAGACGTCGGGCCGGCCGGTGTAGTAGGCGGAAACGAGTCGGGGAATATTGGCCAGGATCTCCCTGGGAGCCGGCTTTCCTGCCAGTTCATGGACGCTCATCTTTTCCCTTCCGGCGCGGTTGCGTTGTCCGGCTATTCCCGGGTCCCGAGGAGGATTTCCGCCCGGCGATTTTGAGCCCGTCCCTCTTCCGTTTTGTTGCTCGCCAGAGGGTCTTTCTTCCCGTAGCCCTTGACGGCGATCCGCTCCGGAGCGATGCGGCGCTCTTTCACGAGATAGGATTCGACGGCCCGCGCCCTCTGCAAAGAAAGCTCCTCGTTGTAGCTTTCCGTGCCGATCTCGTCCGTGTGTCCGACGATCGTGATTTTCGCCTCAGGCAGCCCCTCCTGCAGCGCCTTGGCGATGTCATCCAGCAGGGCGGCATCGGCTTCTCCGAGGGTCGCCATATTGAAGTCGAAGTGGACCACCGGCTCGGCTCCGGCCGGGAGAAACTCCCGCAGGGTGACGGCTTTGCCTGCCGTGACGGATGCCGCCTCTTCGACGGCGGCCTGCTGGGGAGCGGCTTCCGGCTGGGAGATCGCCGCCGTTCCCGCTTTCCCGGACGCGAGCCATTTTCGGGCGCCCTGGTGGCCGAGCGCGGCCGCGGTTTTCATGTCTTTGATGGCATTTTCGTTGTTGATGAGAAAGGCGTTGAGCAGCCCCCGCTCGTAATAGGCCTCGGCGTTCGTCGGCTCAAGGGCAATGGTCGTGGTAAGATCCGCCATGGCCCCCGTAGGAGAGGTCAGATCGGAGGCGCGGAGCGCCTTGGCGCGCTTGAAATAAGCTTCTGCGAAGTTCGGGTCCCGTTCGATGGCCGCGGTGTACATCTTGACGGCTTCACCGTAAGCCCCCTGCGCTTCGACGGCGACACCCTTTTGGAACCAGTCCCGGGCCGTCGGTTGCTCCGCGGCGGAACCGATGGACCCGGTCAGATAGAGGATAAAGACAAGGATAAGACCGAAACTGATTTTTTTCATGATTCACCTCTCGCTTTGCGATTTGTGCCGCATGTCACGATAGCCACTCTAAGGAGTGGTTTTTGCTACCCTATGAGGATAACGTCCTCCTGTCAAGCAGATTAAACGCCGGCTTTCTCTTCCAGCCATTCCCAGCGGGCATAGGCGGCTGTCAGGTCCTGCTCCAGCTGATCCAGCCTGGACTGCATCCCGGCAACCTCCGCGCCGGCGCTTTTATACAGGGCGGGATCGGCCAGGGCCGTGTAAAGGGCCTGTCTTTCCTGCTCGATCGCCTCGATCGCCTCCGGCAGAGATTCCCTTTCGCGCTGCTCCTTGAAGGTGAGCTTGCGGGGAGAGGCGATAGGGGCGCGCGGCTTGCCCTTTTTTTCTTTCGGCGCCGGCTTCCCCTCCGTCTCCGGAGGGCGTTGCCGCAGCCAGTCGTCGTAGCCGCCCACATATTCGCTAAACCGTCCCTCGCCCTCGAAGACCAGCGTGGAGGTGGCCACATCGTTCAAAAAGGTCCGGTCGTGGCTCACCAGCAGGACCGTTCCTGTGTAGTCGATCAGCATCGCTTCGAGCAGCTCCAGCGCCTCCACGTCCAGGTCGTTGGTGGGCTCATCGAGAACCAGCAAATTGGAGGGCTGGGTGAAGAGCCGCGCCAGGAGCAGCCGGTTGCGCTCTCCGCCGGACAGGGTGGTGATGGGCGCCCGCGCCTGGGCCGGCGTGAACAGGAAATCCTGAAGATAGCCGATGACATGGCGCGGTTTGCCGTTCACGATGACCGTGTCGCCGTCGTCGACGATGTTCTGCTGGAGGGTTTTGCTTTCATCGAGCTGCGCCCGGAGCTGGTCGTAGTAGGCCACCTGTAGGCGGACGCCGTGCCGCAGGGTCCCGCTCCGGGGGGCCAATTCCCCGAGGAGGAGCCGCAGCAGCGTCGTCTTTCCGGAGCCGTTGGGTCCGATGATCCCCACCTTGTCCCCCCGCATCACGGTGGCAAAGAGATCATCGACGATGACCCGCTCGTCATAGGCGAACCGGACCGCCTTGGCCTCGATGATCAGGCGACCCGACCGCTCGGCCTCTTGCAGGACGGCGCGCAGGCTGCCGATCCCGGCGCGGCGTCGCTCCACTTCGGCGCGCATGGCCAACAGGGCGCGGACCCGGCCTTCATTTCGGGTGCGGCGGGCCTTCACCCCCTGTCTGAGCCAGGCTTCCTCCTGCTTCAAGTGCTTGTCGAATTTGGCGTTCTGGGCGGCTTCGCTCTCGATCAGTTCCCGCCGGCGATCGAGATAGATCTCGTAGTCGCCGGGAAAGGAACGGAGCTTGGCCCGGTCGATCTCGACGATCCGGGTGGCCAGCTTTTTCAGAAAGGCCCGGTCGTGGGTGACGAAGAGCAGCGTGCCGCCGGAACGGAGCAGGAACTGTTCCATCCAGAGGATCGCATCGATGTCCAGGTGGTTGGTCGGTTCGTCGAGCAGCAGGATGTCCGGGGCGGCGGCCAGTGCCCGGGCCAGACCGACCCGGCGCTTGAGGCCGGCGGACAGGGCGCCGCAGTCCGCCTGGTCGTCGAGATTCATGCGCGAGAGGATCGTCCGGACCTGCTGATCGCGCTGGCGGGCGTCCCCGGGGGGCAGCCCGGCGGCAACGCAATCGTACACGCTGCCCGTGAGTTCCGGCGGCACCTCCTGGTTGAGGAGGGCGGTTTTGATCCCCGGGGTCCGGGTGATCGTGCCGCTGTCGGGCGGCAGGTCGCCGTTGATCAGCTTGAGCAGGGTGGATTTGCCGGCCCCGTTGCGGCCGATCAGGCAGATCCGCTCTCCCGGCTCGATCTGTAGATCCGCCCCGTCGAGCAGCGCCGGACCGCCGAACCCGAGGCTCACTGCCTGTAAGGTCAAGAGCGCCATCTGGTTCTCATGCCCCCTTCGCGCGATTTGCGGCAACCGCCGGGACCGGCCGGTAACCTCGGTCCTCCAACAGATCGGGGCCTTGCGCCGCCGTGGTGGCCAGTTGATCGCACCGTTCGTTTTCTGCCTGTCCCGCATGGCCGTGGACCCAGAAAAAGCGCACCTGCCGCTTCTCGCAGAGTCCCAGCAGTTCCTCCCAGAGGTCGCTGTTCTGGGCGGGTTCGGTTTTCGTGCGCATCCAGCCGTTGGCGCGCCATTTCCGGGCCCAGCCCTTTTCGATTCCGTTTACCACGTAACGCGAGTCGCTGTGCAGGATCACTTCGGCTCCCGGTTGCAGGGCCCGGAGCGCCGCGATGCAGGCCATCAGTTCCATGCGGTTGTTCGTCGTCAGGCGATATCCCCGGGCGAGTTCCCGGCGCTTTCCCCCTTCGTCGATGAGGACGCCGTAGCCCCCCGGTCCCGGGTTTCCGCGGCAGCCGCCGTCGGTATAGACGACGATCTTGCCTGCCGTGGCGAAGGGGGCCGCAGGGGGATTGACATTTTTTGCCGCAGCCGGCGCAGGCCGCCCCGCGCCCGGATTGTCCAGCCATTGCTTTGCCTCGGTCAGGGAGGCAAAGCCCCGGTACAGGGCCCCGGCAAATCCGCGGACCTGCCGTTCGGCGCCCTCGGGGCCGAACCAGTCACTATAGATGCCGGGGCGGGCGCCCCGGGCGACGGCGTACACTTTTTTCGTTTTTCCCATCGAACCATCTCCCTCCGGTTACGGCTTGGCGCGCCGACAATCTTCCCGTCGATCAGGGGGGGCGGCCGGCCAGAGGCACTATACAAAGAAAAGAGGGACAAGACAAACAAGAAAAGCCCCTTTGCGCGGCGCCGCACAAGGGGGCTCGATCGGGACGGAAGGCGAGGGATCGAACTGGCTGGTGATTTCAGACCTTTTTTCTTTTCTCCCAGGCCTCCTGATAGAGTCGGCCGACGGTGAGCACGACGGCCAGGAAGAACAGGCCGAGCATGAAATTCGGTTCCGTGCCCAGCCAGCGGTCCAGCCGATAGCCGAAGTAGAGGAAGAGAAGCGAGGCGATGGCGATGACGAACCCCCAGGCGCTCAGCATCAGGATGGATCCCAGATCACGCATCTCATGGAACTGGTTGGCCTGCGACATGACTCTTGCCTCCTTCCCCTCTCCGCGTTTCCGCTAATCAGGTCAGCTGACCAGGCTCTTCACGGCATCGATCACCGGATTGGTGAACAGGGCGATCAGGATGGTGTACAGCGCGAAGGCGCCGACCGTTTCGCTGGCATACATCTTCTGGAATTTGTGCTTCAAGGAGATGATGATGAGCCCGCCGACGATCAAGGCGCCGAGTTGGAAATAGGGAAAGTCGCTGGCGTCCGTCGCCGCATATTCCGCGAAGCCGAAAGTTGCCGTTAAAAGAACCACCATTGCCGCCACTGCCATTGTTCCGAAAGTCTTTTTCATGGTTCCTCTCCTCCTTTGGAGTTGGTTGATTGTCTTTGCCTTACTCTATAGCAGGAGCTGTGCCAATTCGAAGGGGAACGGTATGCGTTGTCTAAGTATTTAAAATGAAAAGATTTGTGTGAATATGCCGAAGGAGGGGAGGGGCTGCCGCGGCTGCTTTTGAATGAGTCGTTACATGGCCTTTAACGAATCATCAAACCATTTCGTGGAAGGATCGGCTGACTGCCCGGCCTTTGGACGGGCGCGGCACGGGAAGCCTTCTTTTCCTAGCCCGAGGGTGAAACTCTATGCTATATCTGCCGTAAAAGTGGGAAAGTCAACCTGGGGTCAAGGACCATTTTTCGGGACATTTCCCCTTGAAAGACAGAAGGACCGCAAAGGGTGATCGTGGAACGCTGCATCGTGATGTTCGTCAAATTGCCCCGTGAGGGAGAGGTCAAGACGCGCCTCGCCGCGGATCTGGCGGGCGGGTTCGTCGTCTCCCTTTACGAGGCCTTTGTCGCCGATCTGACGGCCGTCCTTAGGAGGAGCGGCCATCCTTTCCGTCTGGCCTTCACTCCGCCGGACCGGGGTGACGAGATCGCCGCCCGCTTCGGCGACTGCCCCCTTATCCCCCAGGAGGGGGCGGATCTGGGCGAACGGCTGAAAAATGCCTTTCAGCGTTCTTTCGCCGACGGGTACGACCGCGTCGTGATCATCGGCAGCGACAGTCCGGACCTTCCGGAGGAGAGTTTCAGCGAGGCCTTCCGTGCCCTGGATCGCCGGGATGCGGTGATCGGTCCGGCTGCCGACGGCGGCTACTACCTCATCGGTTTTAGGAAAGAGACTTTTTCCCCTGTTGTATTCGACGGCATTGCCTGGGGGACGGAGCAGGTCTTCGGGCAGACCATGGCGCATCTGAAGCGGGCGGGACGCAGCGTCCGGCGGCTGCCGGTCCGTCGGGACGTGGACACCCCGGACGATCTGCGCGCGCTCCTGGAGCGGCACCGGGACACCCCCTTTGCCGCCTCGCGGACGATGGCCTGCCTCAAAGCTCACGGTCGGCGCTAGCGTCCCTTCCGGCAGTTATCGCGCTGATTCGCCGGCTTCCTGTTTTCTTTCTTCTTTTTTTGAGTGGATACTTTTGATCCGATTGGGTATTCTCATGAATAGCTGATTCGGATACAATATATCCACAGGGCAATGCATACCCAAAGTGCCTCCGGCTCTGTGTTGGGAATAGTCGTTAAATATCTTTGTTTTGAACTTCGTTTTTTCAGCGGCATGTCTCTTGCTATACAAGCTGATAGACCATTATATTAAAAGGACAGACAAACCATGAAGAAACTGATGACCCTGATCGCGATGATCGCCCTGACGGCGGCCGCGGCGTTTCCGGCGCTGGCCGACCGGGGGGTGAAGGTGGGGTATGGCAACGGACCGGGCAATGTCGCGGATATCGCGGCGGCGCGGGGCCTCGATTTGACGGCGGAGCAGCGGGAGAAGATCAATATCACCCGTGCTTCGCACCTGAAGGACATCCAGCCCCTTCAGGAACAGATCGCACGCCGGAGCAGAGAACTGAAGAGCCTGTGGCTGGCCGCGACGCCGGACAGGGAGAAGATCCTGACGCTTCAGAAGGAGGCTCAACTCCTGCGCGATCAGTTGACGGACAAGCGGACGGCCTACCTTCTGGAGGTGCGGAAGGTCCTGACGCCCGAGCAGCTGGTCAAGGTGCGGGCCTACGTGACGGGACGGGGAATGGCCGGCAAGGACGGCGATTCGGGCATGGCGGGGGGGCATCCCTCCGGACGGGTGATGCGTTAACTTGGCAATCGGCGGAAGGGGTCGTGCAGAATACAAAAAGGAGGCGTGGACCATGACACTGATTTCGGCAAACCGGATCACCAAGACGTACCGTGTGGGGGAGGTGGCGGTTCCGGCCCTCCGGGGTGTCAGCTTCGGGATCGAACCCGCCTCGTTCGTCTCCTTCATCGGCCCCTCCGGGAGCGGCAAGACGACGCTCCTGAACCTCATCGGCTGCCTGGACAAGCCCACCGAGGGGGTTCTCACCGTCGCCGATCGGGATGTGGCCGGCCTGGATCGCAAGGCGAGCGCCGAGTTTCGGGGCCGGAACATCGGCTTCATCTTTCAGGACTTCAACCTCCTGCCGGTGCTGACGGTGTACGAAAACATCGAGTACCCGCTTTTGATGGTCCAGAAGGTGGCGCCCGGGGAGCGCAAGAAGCGGGTCGCCGCCCTCTTGGCTGCCGTGGGGATGGCGGACCAGCGGGACAAGAAGCCCGACCAGATCTCGGGAGGACAGAAGCAGCGGGTGGCCGTCGCCCGGGCGCTGGTGACGAATCCCAAACTGGTCCTGGCCGATGAGCCGACAGCCAATCTGGACCACGATACGGCCTACATGGTCTTGAATCTCATGAAAAAGATGCGCGACGAATTCAAGACCACCTTCATCTTCTCGACCCACGACCCGAAGATCGTCGGCGAGGCGGAGACGATCTTCATGCTCGAAGACGGGAAACTCAGCGGCGCCAAAGGGAAAGGAGGAAACGGCCATGGGCAATCTCTTTAAAATCGCACTCCGAAATCTGCTCCGGTACAAAAGAAGAACCCTCCTGACCGCCTCGCTGATCACCATCGGCGTGGTCTTTGTCCTGGTCTTCGTCTCCGTCTCCGGCTCTTTCAAGAACATGATGATCGGCCAGATTACGGACTCGATGCTCGGCCACCTCCAGGTGCACCGCAAAGGCTTTGTCGCCTCCATCGAGACCCTCCCCCTGAACCTCAATCTGAAAGGGGGCGCCATCGGCCGTCTGGAAAAGATCCTCGACGCCCAGCCCGAGATCGAGTCCTACTCGCCGCGGGTGAAGTTCGGCGGCATGTTCAGCAATTTTACGGAATCTTCGAGCATCCGGCTGACGGCGATCGACCCGGTGAAGGAGTTCAGGACCGTTCCTCTCCTCCCCGGACGGGTGACGGAAGGGAGCCGGGATCTGCGACCGGGTGGGATACTGATTCCCGAGCTTCTGGCCCGGGGCATGAAGGTGAAACCCGGCGATGCGGTGGTCATCGTGGCCACGAACGCCGACGGCTCGGTCAACGGCAAGCAATTCGTCGTGACGGGCGTGATGGAGAGCGCCACCGGACCCGGCGGACGGGACGGCTACATCCACCTGGACGATGCCCGGGAGCTCCTGCGCATGGAGGATCGGCAGGTCAGCGAATATGCCATCCGCCTGAAGGCGTTCGGGAATCTCGCCGCCTTCGACAAAAGGCTCGACGGCCTTCTGGCCCAGGAGCTCAACCAGCAGGGAAAGCCCCTTTTCGAGCTCCACAGCTGGGAGAAGCTCTCCCCCTTCTTCAACATCGCCCGGATGATCGATGTGATGACCTTTTTCATCAAACTCATGCTCATCGCCATCGTCCTGATCAGCATCATGAACGTCATGATCATGGCCGTCTACGAGCGGATCCGGGAGATCGGGACGATCGCCGCGATCGGCACGCTTCCCGGAAAGATCCTGAGCATGTTCGTCATCGAAGGATTCTGCATGGGGGTCGTGGGCGCCCTGATCGGCGATATCGTCGGGATCAGTCTCGTTTATATCCTCGACGCATTGAAAATCAGTTACGACTTCGGGCAGCAGCAGGGGATCATCCTCCAGGTCGGCGTTTCGGCCGCCGACATCCTCATGATCTCGGCCACGGTCATCATCGTTTCGGTCATCGCCAGTCTCCAGCCCGCCTTCAAGGCGTCGCGCATGGAGCCGATCCAGGCGCTCAGGCATATATAGGAGGTTTTCATGACCAAGATGAAATGGATCATTGTATTTTTATCCCTCGTCGTCGCCCTGCCGGCTTATGCGATCGACGGCACGGCGCTCTTGAAACAGATGGATCGGAACCTCACTCCCGATTCTTACGAGTCCTACCGGAAGCTCATCAACATCGAGCCTTCGGGGGCGAAGAAGGAGTTCACCCTCTTCACCGTCAAGAAGGGGCTCGACAAGGTGGTTTCCCTCTTCATTGCCCCGGCCAGCGAGAAGGGGCGCAGCACCCTGCGGCTGGGCGAAAATATGTGGCTTTACATCCCCAACGTCGGCAAACCGATCCGGATCACGAGCCTCCAGTCTGTCGTGGGCGGCGTCTTCAACAACGCCGACATCCTCCAACTGGACTATACCGCGGAATACGATGTGGAGAAAGCCGAAGAGAAGGGGAGCGAAGTTCTCCTTTTCCTGAAGGCGAAAAACAAGACCGTGGCCTACGACCGGCTGAAGATCTGGGCGGATAAAAAGAACGTTCTGCCTACGAAGATCGAATGTCTCACCGAGGCAAACATGCTGATCAAGACCCTCTACTTCAAAGATGTCAAGGACTTCGGCGGCGGAATCAAACGGCCGGCGGTGATCGAGACGGACAGCCCCCTGTTCAAGGGGTACAAGTCCGTCATCATTTTTGCGGGGCTCAAGAAGCGGGAATTCAAGGACGAGGTCTTTACCCTGACCTTCATGCCGAATCTGGAGTCGCTGCGATAGGTTTCAAAGGAAAGGCCGGTCTTATGAAGCGATCCCTGGGGCTGGTGACGCTGTTGATCCTGAGCTTTTTCCTCCCGGACCCGGGCGCCGCCGAGGAGACCTATACCTTCGACCTAGCGGAGATTGAGAAAAAGCCTTACGATTTCGGCGGGTATGTGGAGATGAAACCGTCGATCTCCCAGATCCGCCGGGATTCCTCCCTTTACCGTCTGAAGTATTACAACCGGGACCTCGGTTCATCGCTCGAAGAGGCCAATCTCAAGCTCCAACTGGAGGGGAGCTATGAAAAAGGGATCGCCCGCCTCACTTTCAAGACCAATACGGACTACAAGCTCTCCCGCCTGGGGGATGATGAGAGGACCGATCTCTACGAGGGTTTTCTTTCCCTGAGCCCCTCGTCTTCTTGGAAGATCGATGCGGGTAAGAAGACCTTCAAGTGGGGGAAGGGGTACGCCTGGAACCCCGTGGCCTTCATCGACCGGCCCAAGGACCCCGACGATCCCGAGGTCGGCATGGAGGGGATCTTTGCGCTCTCGGCCGATTATACGAAAAGCTTCGCCGGTCCGCTCAAAACCGTCTCTTTCACACCGGTGGTCCAGCCCGTTTACGACCATATCAACACCGAGTTCGGCAAAAAAGACTATCTGAACCTGGCCGGCAAGCTCTACCTGCTCCTCTACGACACGGACATCGACCTGATGGTCCTGACGGGGGGGAGCCGAACGACCCGCTTCGGGGCAGACTTTTCAAGGAATATGGGGACGAACTGGGAGGTGCACGGCGAGATCGCCTACGTCAAGGATGTCCAGTCGCGATTGGTGGACCCGGCCGGCAATGTCTCGGCGGTGGAATTCGACGCGACCAGTTTCCTTTTGGGCATGCGCTACCTGACCGCCCGGGACACGACCACCATTCTTGAATACTACCGGAACGGCACCGGGTTTTTCGGGCCGGAGATGGAGGGCTTCTTCGGCTTCGTCGACAATGGCTATCGGACCTACCAGGCCACCGGTAACGACGCCGCCCTTCAGAGGGCCGCGCTGCTCTCGGAGGGCAACTACGGCCGGGCGAACCCGATGCGTGATTACCTCTATCTGCGCATCTCCCAGAAGGAGCCCTTCGACATTCTCTATTTCACCCCGGCGCTGACGACGATCGTGAACCTGGACGACCGAAGCTTTCAGATCTCCCCGGAAGCGGCCTACACGGGGATCACGAACCTCGACCTGCGCCTCAAGGCGAGCTTCATCGATGGTCCCGCAAACAGCGAATTCGGCGAGAAGCCCTTTGACTTCAAACTGGAGCTGCGGATCGGGTACTATTTTTAGGAAATGGTCACCCCCTGCGCCTCGATGGGTGCGCTCGGCAGGGCCTTGAGTCTTTTAAGAATGAGGGTTTTTCGTTTCTCCGTATAAAATTTGTGAACGACGGCCAGAACCATAAAGGGCGGATAAAGGGCAAGGACCATCTGCCCCACATACCGGATGGCCAAAAACCGCTCGTGGCTTCCAAAAAGGCTGAACATGCCGTAAAAGCCGAACAGAATCGGCAGAAGGGCGCTCAGATACTTTCCGATGATCTTGATTTCTCCGGTTTTTCGGTTGTGCTGGCGGACACCCAGATCGGCCAGCGACCAAAGAAATGAGAGCAACAGGGAGGTCAGCAAGGCAACGGCTGTGGCGCTCAGAAATCGCTCCCAATAGAATTGCGTTGGGGGAAGAACGGTGGAGGAGTCGATTACCGTGCCTGTAGAAATTTGCAGCAGCGCGAGCCGTTTGGTTGCAATGAGCATCGCCAGGCCGATGCCCTGAAAGGGTCGGATGAGCCAGATTTGCCAGGGGACGCGGCCGGGATGCAGCTCCTCCCGGATCTGGACCAGACTCAGATTGCGCCTGTTCAAGAGCCCCTGCATGAGTTGGCAGGCATAGGGCAGCAAAGGGACAGGAACGATGAGGATGAATGAAAACCGCAAAAAGCGCAGAAGAATCTTCCCTACAGACTCCATCACGGCAGCAAACGTAATTAACCCTACCATTCCAGGGCGAGGGACTCGGATGCAAGGGATGCATTGCGACGTGCAAATCATGCACGAAGAGCTGCTGAAGAATGATCATCCCCCTTCACCTTTTCCCCCTCACCCATCGCCTGCTCAACGATCCAGATGGTACTATTTATTAAGGTAAACCTGATTTTTTCACCATTGACGGTTCGTCGCTCTTTCCTCTTTCCCTCTGGCACCATTGTTGCTAATTCACTTTCATAGAACTGAAAAATGACAGCCGTTCCGCAAAAAATTGAAAGGAGAACATCATGAACACAATGAAAAAAATGAAGATTCAAAGAACTGTTTTGGCGGTCGTTATGGGAATTCTTATGATCGCTCTTTTTACACCCCTGTTGCATGCGGCAGGATTGAGCGATGCCGAAAAAAGTCATCTTCTCCTCATGCGGGAAGAGGAAAAGCTCGCCAGGGATGTTTATCAGGCGCTGAATGCGAAATGGAACCATCGGACTTTCAGCAACATCACAAAAAGCGAGGAGCAACATATGGACGCTCTCAAAGTCCTGCTGGACAGCTATGGGATAGCGGATCCCGCCGCCGGGAAAAAGCCCGGTGAATTCAAAAACCAGAAATTGCAAAACCTATATACCGAATTGGTCCGGAAGGGCTCCAAGTCTCTCAGCGATGCCCTCGCGGTCGGTGTCGAGATAGAAAAGTTGGACATTGCCGATCTTGAGGACGCGCTGGCGAAGACGACCCACAGCGATGTCGCCCTTGTATATAAGGCCCTCTTGAAAGGCTCGGAAAATCATCTGGAAGCCTTTTCTCGTCAACCGGGAGGAAATGGACGCAACGTCGCCCGCTGACCTTCAAGCCCCCGTAATCGCCCATCCCCTGTTTCCCTTCCGCTCGTCCGGCTGCGCCGGCCGGGCGGAAGTTATTTCTTTACAGCGGGCAACAGAAAAAAGGTGGTGACTCATTTGGGGTGCGAAGATGTTCCTCACTAGCGCTCATAAATATTTTTTCGACCCTGCAACCTCTCGCTTCGCTGCAACGGCAAAACTCACGCCTGCTGGCGCTCAGACAGTTGCCTTTGCGGTCGCGGGCAGGGTGCCCGAAAAATCTTTAAATCGCGCTGCGTGAGATCTTCACTCCCAAACCGAGTCACTACCGAAAAAAGGCAGGCAGTGCAATGGGCGCTAAAAGATGCTATAAGCGACAAGCGGATAGCAAGGCAGGGGGCGATCACAGGACAACAAAACCGGTACCGGCGGGATAGAAGAGGGATAGACTTGGCGACAATGAGATTCTCACCGCTCAACCAGTCAAAGGGCATTGTCTTCCTCATTTTTGTTTTCTTGCTCCTTACCACCGGGGCGATCATCGTGACGACCTGGCAAAATCTCCGCTCGGTCAGGGCTGTGGCCGATAAGTCCATCCAGAATCTGGCCATGGCCCTCTCCTTGTCCGTCGAGAATGGCTTGCGTTCCCCAAACGCCATCGCCTATGACGAGATCGACAGACTCTTTTCCGACCGGATTGTGGCTTACGCCTTTATCGTGAACCGGGAAGGACGGATACTGTATCATACCAATCCTTCGCTGACCGGCTCCCGGTTGGAAAACAGGGAGCACATAGACGCCGTTTTTCACTCACAGGAACCCTTCGGCCAGCGGACAACCCTCCGCACAGGCGTTTCCGCCTATCAGTTCACCTATCGCTTGCGCTTGGGAAAAGGGCGTGACGAGGTCCTGGAAATCGTATTGAACCGCTCGGCCTCCGATAAGGTTGTGGCAGAGGCCGGAAGGATCTGGTGGACGGTTGCGGGGATACTTGCCGGATTCTGGATTGTGGGCTTGGGGCTTGCCTGGACACGGGTCCGCTATATCGGCCTTCAGGAAGAACTCGAACAACGCAAACGGCTGGCCCTCATCGGGCAGATGACCGCCGTTTTGACCCACGAGATCCGGAACGCCATCGGCAGCATCAAGGGTTTCACCCAATGGGTGGACGAGAAAACGACTGCCGAAGACCAGCGAAAAACCGGTCTCGCCATGATTCTCAAGGGGACGGAGCGAGTCGAGGGGCTCGTGAACCAACTGCTCCTCTACTCGAAGGAAGAGACCTATGTCTGGACGGAATTTGATCTGGCCTCTCTGGTGAAAGAGGTCGTCGATGCAAGGCGGACGGGCTGGAAG